>JAFGMM010000319.1 GCA_016927535.1 Anaerolineae bacterium | reverse complement strand
TTTTCCCCTCACCCCCTGGCCCCCTCTCCCACAAGGGGAGAGGGGGAATCAGAGCCGCTGCACGGCGCTTCTGGCCCCCTTTCCCCCTTTGTGGGGGAAAGGGGTGGGGATAGGGGGGAAGTGTTACTACAGGTATATTACGCCGACGTGCACTAGGCTTTATCATATTGATCTTTCAACTCCCCGGCCGGCACCACAATCGTCCCCTCATCCGGGTCGCCGACCGCCGTCACTTCGCCGGGCCGGTGCGCCGCCAGCCACGCCGTGTATGCCGCCGCCGCCGCGTCGAGCGCGTCATGATCGTAAAGCCGGCCGTCCATCGACAGGTCGCCCAACAGCAGGCGGTGCGGCGTCAGTTCTTGCAGCGCGAGCATGGGATCAGGCACGTCCACGCCGGCGCGGTAAAGCACAAGCTGGCGCTGCAAGCGGCCCTCGAGCGTGGTCTTGCGCAGCGGGCGGCGGCCCAGCATCACGGTGTAGCAGGCGTGCGGGTGCACCTCGAAGACCTGGCGCCGCGAGTCGCCCGGCCAGTTGGCAAAGCCGGCGTCCCGCAGCGCGGCGTAAAAACGCCAGCCGGTTTGCATCCACGCCTGGGCCGCTGTGGGGTCGGGCGGCGTGTTGTACAGACCGATGCCGCGCCGCCGCAGTTCATATTCGCAGACGCGGTAGCCGGCGTAGGACTTGCTGCCGCGCGGGATGCCCAGCCGCGCGCGGTAGCCGGGATCGGCCATCAGGCCGGCGTTGTGGCCCTGCGGCGCATCGACCGCGCACACTGCGGATTCGTGTGCGGTAATCGCACCCAGCGTCGCGTCAAAATCGCCCTCGGCGCGCGCGATGACGCGGCGGTGCGCGTCGAGGATCACGCAGGTGATGGGGCGCGCGCCGGCGGTCAAATCGACGCCGATAAAGACTGGTTTGCTCACGGCGGCTCGCCTCCGGCGATTACGCGGGCTGCGTTTATCTTCGCACGAAGCGGCGCAGCAGGCAACTCCGAGCATTGCCATTGCCGGTGTTAGAAATAACCATCCTCTTGGTATACTAGAGACGAGGAGCACTTTCCCCGGCAGGTGAGACCATCATGGCAGAGTTTGCAATCGGTGTAGACTTGGGCGCTACCAAGATCGAAGCGGCGTTGATCGACCGGGCGGGCAGTTTGTTGGACTTGGCGCGCGTGCCCACCGACCACGAGGACGGCGCGGAGATCGTCATGGTCCGCGTGATTGCCTGCATCGACCAATTGATGGACCAGGTGGATGAAGACGAAATCGCCGGGATCGGCGTGGGCACGCCCGGCGTGATCGATATCCGAAACGGCACGGTGGTGATCGCCGGGAACCTGGGCTGGCGGAACCTCCCGATGCGCCGGGTGATCGCCGGGCTGCTGGGCGCGGTGTCGTGGGAGCGGCGGGTCTGGCTTGACAACGATACGAATGTGGCGGTGTTGGGCGAGTTTTATTATGGCGCCGGGCAGAACGCCCGGCATATGCTCTATGTGACCATCGGCACCGGCGTAGGCAGCGGCATGATCCTCGACGGGCGGCTCTATCGCGGCGCGACCGGCGGCGCGGGTGAGATCGGTCATATCGTGCTTGACCCCGAAGGGCGGCACTGTAGCTGCGGGCGGCGCGGCTGCCTGGAGACGTTGATCTCCGGGCCATCCATCGTTTACCAAGCGCGCGCTTTGCTCGAGCGCGGCATGCCCAGCAGCCTCGACCACACGGCCCTCGATTCCCTTTCGGCGATAGATGTCGTCTCGGCGGCGCAGACAGGCGACTGGCTGGCGCGCTCGGTGCTGGAAAACGCCGGAGTCTACCTGGGGATGGTGCTGGCGCATTACATCGAGATCAATAACCCGGAGCTTATCATCGTCGGCGGCGGGGTTGGAGCGGCGGCGGGCGAGCTGATGCTGGCATCGGCGCGCGAGGTGATCGAGGCGCGCACCTTTCCAAGTCACTTCGAGGCGATGCGGATCACGCTGCCGGCGCTGGGCGGCTCGTCGGGCGCGATGGGGGCGGCGGCGCTGGTGTGGTACGAGATGGGCATCCTGCCGGATCGGCTCACCGAGGAATGAGGGCACCGTGTGAAGGATGGGGAAGAAAAAGAGTTTTCACCACAGAGACCCAGAGAGCGCAGAGAGTTTTTGAGAGAATGCTCCAAGATTCTCTGTGACCCCTGTGTCTCTGTGGTGGAAAAATCTCTTTCTTCTCCTGCTTTTTCGTGCGATGAGGAATGAGAATGGGGAAACATCCTTGACCCGCTTTCTCAAACCTTGTATACTTTCGATTACTATGAGAAAGAAACTGTACCTCACCATCGGACATACCAAAATGTCCATGCGCGGCTTGCCGTGGTCGCAGCCGAGCGGAGCCGGCTCGCGGCGATGGTTTTGTGCGCCTGGGCGTGCGTGACCGCTGGAAACGGCAAAGCAAAAGGGGTTGATCGAAACCGCTGGCTCCGTAACCGGCGGTTTTTTTATTTGGGCGGATAGCGGTTAGCTGATAGCCAGAAGCTAACCGCTAACCGCCAAAAGCTAATCGCTAACTCTTCACATAGGAGGGTCATTATGCCTGAGTACATCCATGTTTCGGTCGCCTGGCCCTACGCCAATGGCGACCTTCACGTCGGACACTTGGCCGGCGCTTATCTGCCGGCGGACATCTTCGCGCGCTATCATCGTTTGAAGGGAAATTATGTCCTGATGGTCTCCGGTTCCGATTCGCACGGTACGCCGGTCACGGTGCAGGCGGACAAAGAAGGCGTCGCGCCGCGCGAGGTGTTCGAACGCTATCACAAGCGCTTCTTGCAAACGCAGAAGGATATCGGCATTAGCTATGATCTGTTCACCCACACCGACACCGAAAACCACCACCGCATCGCGCAGGATTTCTTCAGCCGGCTGCTTGAGGAGGAGTATCTGTATCGCGGGACACAGCGCCAGCTTTACAGCGAGGCCGAGGGGCGCTTTCTGCCCGACCGCTATGTCGAAGGGAAGTGTCCCATCTGCGGCTACGACGAAGCGCGCGGCGACCAGTGCGACAACTGCGGCAACCTGCTCGACGCGATGGACCTCATCAACCCGCGCAGCAAAACCGACGGCTCGACGCCGGTCGTGCGCGAGACCGAGCACTTCTTTCTTGATCTGCCGGCCTTCACCGACCGGCTGCTGGATTATCTGAACCACGACAAGGAGCACTGGCGGCCCAACGTGATCAACTTCGCGCGGAGCTTCGTCAAACAGGGCTTGCGGAGCCGGCCCATCACGCGCGATATCAAGTGGGGGATCGATGTACCGCTGGCGGGTTGGGAGGATAAGCGCCTATACGTCTGGTTCGAGGCGGTGATGGGTTACTTCACGGCGAGCGTGGAATGGGCGCACAACACCGGCCAACCCGACGCCTGGAAAAACTGGTGGTACAACCCGGACGCCAAAATCTATAACTTCATCGGCAAGGACAACATTCCTTTCCATACCATCATCTGGCAGGCCGAACTGATGGGCGTAGACGGCATCTACGAGGACGACGCGACCCAACATCTCACCTTGCCCTACGACGTGCCCGCCAACGAGTTTATGAACGTCGAGGACCGGCAGTTCTCCAAGAGCCGCAACTGGGCGGTCTGGATGCCCGACATCCTGGCACGCTACGACCCCGACCCGATCCGCTACTACATCACGGCGGTGATGCCGGAGACGCGCGACGCCGACTTCACATGGGATGGTTTCGTGGCGCGCAACAACGACGAACTGGTCTCGTGGTGGGGCAACCTGGTAAACCGGGTGCTCAAGTTCGCGTACAAGCACTGGGGCGGCGTGGTGCCCGACCCCGGCGCGCTGGGGCCGGATGACCTGGCGCTGATCGAGAAGATCGAAGGCGGTTTCGAGTCGGTGGGCGCGCTGCTGAGCGCCGTCAAGCTGCGCGCGGCGCTTACCGAGGCGATGGCGCTGGCGCGCGAGGTCAACGTCTACCTGGATCAAGCGCCGTGGTTTAGCGTCATCAAAGAGGACAAGCCGGCCGCCGCGCGCACGGTCTACACGGCGATCTGCGCCATCGACAATCTCAAGGTGCTGCTCGCGCCGTTCCTGCCGTTCACGTCGCAGCGCTTGCATACGATGCTCGGCTACGAGGGCCAGCTTTTCGGCGACCAGCAGATCGTGACCTACGCGGAAAGCACGCGCACACACGACGCATTGATCTACGATTCGACGCCGGCAAGCGGTCAGTGGGCGCCGGTCCGCACCGCGCCGGGGCAGAAGCTCGGCGAGCCGGCGCCGCTTTACAAGAAGCTCGATGAGCGTGTCATCGAGGAGGAGCGCGGGCAGCTGGGCAAGTAAGCGGACGGTTTTTCCCCTCACCCCTAAATCCCCCCTCCCACAAGGGGCGAGGGGACTTTCGGAGCGCGCTCCGGCCCCCTTTCCCCCCTTGTGGGGGAAAGGGATGGGGATAGGGGGAACTTTCAGGGGTAGGTTTTTTTGTGGAACGCGGCTCATGAGCATGATTCTTGCCCTCACCCCCGGCCCCTCTCCCTCAGGGAGAGGGG
>JAFGMM010000318.1 GCA_016927535.1 Anaerolineae bacterium | reverse complement strand
GGGTATCACTCCTTTCTTTCTGTCGAATTTTCAGGAGTTTACCTGTGAGCTTCAACCCTTTTCAAAAAGTGTCCGGTAGTGAAACGTGTCCTTAGCATCGACTTCTTTTGACGAATATCCCTTGACAGATATCCGACAGCTTTTTATCATCCGTAAGCTTGACTCGGCCCATAAAACAGCCGGCTTGTGAAAGGCGCGGATGCGAAAGGAGCACGACGATGCCCGAACAACCGACCATTCGTTTCGCGGTCACGGGCTTGAACCACGGCCACATCTACGGCCAGACCGATCTTCTTCTCGCGGCCGGCGCCGAGCCGGTTGGTTTCTTTGCGCCCGAAGACGACCTCGCCGGCGCCTTTGCTGCGCGGTATCCCAACATCCCGCGCGTCGATGACGTGCGCGCGATCCTGGAAGACGAATCTATTCATCTTGTCATCAATGCCGGCGTCCCCTGCGAGCGCGGGCCTTTCGGCGTCCGGGTCATGCAGCACGGCAAGGATTACATGAGCGACAAGCCGGCCTTCACCACGCCGGAACAACTGGAGGCAGCGCGCCGCGTCCAGGCCACGACCGGGCGCATCTATTCGATCTGTTACAGCGAGCGCCTGACGAACCGCGCGACGGTCAAGGCCGGCGAACTGGTCAAGGCCGGCGCGATTGGGCGCGTGCTCCAGACCATCAGCCTGGGGCCGCACCTGGCGCGGCTGCACACCCGCCCGGACTGGTTCTTCGAGCGCGCGAAGTACGGCGGCATCATCACCGACATCGGCTCGCACAACTTCGACCAGTTCCTCTTTTTCACCGGCTCCACCCAGGCCGAGATCGTCGCGGCGCAGGTCGCCAACTTCAACCACCCCGAACATCCCGGATTGGAGGACTTCGGCGACGTGATGGTGCGCGGCGACGGCGGGACCGGCTACATCCGCGTAGATTGGTTCACACCGGCCGGGTTGGGCGTCTGGGGCGATGGGCGCCTGGTCGTCTTGGGCACCGACGGCTACATCGAACTCCGCAAGTACATCGACGTCGCCGGCCGGCCCGGCGGCGACCATCTCTTCCTGGTCAACCAGGAGGGCGTCCAGCACATCGATTGCAGCAGCGTCGAACTGCCTTACGGTCGCCAACTGATCGACGACATCTTGAATCGCACCGAAACCGCCCTACCCCAGACGCACGCCTTCTTAGCGATGGAACTTGCCCTCACGGCACAGGCCCAGGCAGCTCGCTTGGGACACTTGACTTGACTACGAACCAGGAGAAAGCATCGTGACAACCCGCAAACGTTACGCATTGGTCGGCGCCGGTGCGCGCGCTGGGATGTACGTCCAGGCGACAATGGAAACCTACCGCGATTCTTGTGAGTTGGCGGCGCTGTGCGACCTGAGCCAGACGCGCATGGATTGGTATAACGCGCAAATCCAGGCATACGGCGCGGCCCCGCTGCCGACCTTCAAGGCCGGAGACTTCGACAAAATGATCGAGACGGTCAGGCCGGATGTCGTGATCGTGACGACCATGGACGCTACACATCACCTCTACATCACCCGCGCGATGGAGTTGGGCTGTGACGCCATCACCGAAAAGCCGATGACCACCGACGAGACGAAAGCGCGCGCGATCTTCGACGCCATCGCGCGCACCGGTAAGTCGCTGCGCGTGACGTTCAACTATCGCTATGCCCCGGCCTTTACCCGGTTCCGCGCGTTGATGATGGAAGGCGTGGTCGGCCAACCGTTGAACGTCGATTTCTCGTGGATGCTGGACACGCACCACGGCGCGGATTACTTCCGGCGCTGGCACCGCGAGAAACACAACTCCGGCGGCCTGATGGTCCACAAGGCCACGCATCACTTTGACCTGGTGAACTGGTGGATCGACTCGTATCCCCAAGACGTGTTTGCGCTGGGCGATCTGAAGTTCTACGGGGAAGCAAACGCCGAAGCGCGCGGCGAACACTACTCTTATCAGCGCTACACCGGTGTCCCGGAGGCGGAGGACGACCCGTTCGCGCTGTTTCTGGACCGCAACGAAGCGCTCAAGGGGTTGTACCTGGACGCCGAAGCCGAAACCGGCTACCTGCGCGACCGCAACGTTTTCGGCGCGCCGGTGACCATCGAAGATACGATGTGTGTGACGGCGCGCTACCGCAGCGGCGTGCTGATGTCTTACAACCTGATCGCTTACTGCCCGTGGGAAGGGCTGAAAGTCGCCATCACCGGGACGAAAGGGCGCATCGAACTGGACATCATCGAGGCGGTGGAGCAGGCCGGCAGCGGCGATTTGACCGCGAGCAAGGGGCCGTTCAAACAGGCGCGCATCCGGGCCTTCCCGATGTTCCAGGCGCCTTACGAGGTGGATATCCCGGCGGCGCGCGGCGGGCACGGCGGCGGCGACCCGGTAATGCTGGCGCAAATCTTCAGCCCGAACCCGCCCGAAGACCCGTACAAGCGCGCGGCCTCGCACATCGACGGCGCGGCGTCGATTCTGTTGGGCATCAGCGCCAACCATTCGATGCGCACCGGCCAGCTCATCCACGTAGACGATTTGCTCAAGCTGCCGGAAAAGGTGTAGCGGTTGGGGGTCTCCCATCCCCGGCGCGCCTCTTCCGTTCTCCGCGCGGCTGCCGGGCAGAAACGCGCTCGCCGGTCACCGTCTCTAGCGCCGTCGTGGTATACTTGCTTCCAGTTGGCATCCTGCAACGTAATGCCGTTATTCACGCGAGGCAACTATGTCTGTGCTCACCGCGAGCCGGCTCGCCAAGAGCTTCGGCGCGCTCGATGTGTTCGACAATATCTCGGTCGATATCCCGCACGGGGCTAAGATCGCCCTGGTGGGCCCTAACGGCGCCGGCAAAAGCACGCTGCTGCACATCCTCATCGGGCGCGAAGCCCCCACCGAGGGCGCAGTCGCCCGGATGCGCGGCCTGAGCATCGGCTTCCTGCCCCAAAACGCCGAACTCGACGGGCAGGCGGCGCTCTGGGACGAGATGCTGCCGGTCTTCGACGACCTGCGCGCCCAGGAGGCCGAACTCCAGGCGCTCGAAGCGGCGATGTCGGCATGCCGGGACGACGGCGAACTCGAAGCGCTCATCAAGAAGTACGGCGCGCTGCAAGCCCGCTTCGAGGCCGAAGGCGGCTACGACTACGAACTCCGAATCCGGCAGGTGCTCGAAGGGTTGGGCTTCGACCGCGCGACCGATTTCAACCGCCCGATCTACCAGCTCAGCGGCGGGCAGAAGACGCGCGCCTACCTGGCGCGCCTGCTGCTCGAGTCGCCGGACTTGCTGGTGCTGGACGAGCCGACCAACCATCTCGACATCCGGGCGGTGGAATGGCTGGAGGGCTTCCTGAGCAAGTGGGATGGCGCGCTGCTGATGGTCAGCCACGACCGCTACTTCATGGACCGGGTGGCCGGCGTCATCTGGGAGTTGAACTGGGGACAGATGGAAGTCTACCGGGGCAACTACAGCCACTACCTGACCCAGCGCGAAGCGCGTCACGCGCGCCTGCTGGCCGAATACGAAGCGCAGCAGGAATTCATCGCAAAGGAAGAAGACTACATCCGGCGCAACATCGCCGGGCAGAACACCCGGCAGGCCCAGGGCCGCCGCAAACGCCTTGAGCGTTTCCTGCGCGACGAGGTGATCACCAGGCCGCGCACCACCCCGGAAATCCGGCTGCGCCTGGACGCCGAGTACCGCTCCGGCGAGAAAGTGCTGATGACCGAAGGGCTGGTAGTCGGCTACCACGACGACAAGGTGCCGCTCTTTAAAGCGCCGGACATCACGCTCTACCGGCGCGAGATCGCCGCGCTCATCGGGCCAAACGGCGTCGGCAAGACGACCTTCATCAAGACCATCCTCGGCAACCTGGCGCCGCTGGCCGGCGAAGCCCGGCTCGGCGCGAGTGTGAAGATCGGGTACTTTGCGCAGGGACACGAAGACCTGAACCACCATAACACCGTGCTGGACGAAATCCTGGCAGTCGAACACATGCCCCTCTCCAGGGCGCGTAACTACCTGGCGACCTTTCTGTTCCAGGGCGACGACGTATTCCAGCCCATCAGCACGCTCAGCGGCGGCGAGCAGGGCCGGGTAGCGCTGGCGAAACTGGCGCTCGGCGGCGCAAACCTGCTGCTGCTCGACGAGCCGACCAACCATCTCGACATCCCTTCGCAGGAGATTTTGCAAGCCGTACTCGGCGATTTCGCCGGCACGATTATCCTGGTGACGCACGACCGCTACCTGATCGACGCGCTGGCGACCCAAATCTGGGCGCTGGACGAGGGCGAGATGGTCGTATTCGAGGGGCCGTACAAGGAATATCTGCAAACGCGCAGCGCGCGCCCGAAGCCGCAAGCGCCCGACTCGAAGCCCGCGCCGCCGAAGCCGGCGCCGGAGGGCAAGTCGAACGGGCAGCCGCGCCTCTCGGCGTATGCGCGCCGGAAGCGCCTGGAAGAAGTCGAGCGCGCCATCGAGCGGCTGGAAGTGCGCCTGGTCGAACTTTCCGGCGACCTGCGCCAAGCCAGCGAAGACAGCGATGTGGATCGCGTGCGCGAACTGGGCGAAGCCTACGCCGGCGTCCAGGCGGCGCTCGAAGCCCAGTTAGCCGAATGGGAGTCGTTGTTAGAGTAGCGGAGGGTTTATCATGTCCATGCTGTATATTGTCCGCGCCGTGATGATGTTCGGTGTGCTGCTGCTCCAGGTCGAGGGCGGCAGGATCGAAATCGGCCAGACCGTCGAGGGCGACCTCCGGCCCGGCGAAGAAATCGTCTACCACTACGAAGGCGCGGCGGGCGAAGGCGTCACGGTGACGCTGGACGCCGCCGGCAGCGATTGGGACCCCGTGCTCGAAATCTACGACCCGGATGGCGGGTTCCTGGCTTTCGGCGATGACGACGGCGGCACGCGAAGCGCCGCCATCCGTGACCTGGCGCTGCCCGTTTCCGGCGACTACACGATCTTGGTGCGCAGCTACGGCAACCGCAGCGGCGGCGCGTATACGCTCACGCTGGCGCGCGGCGCGCCGCCGCCGACGCCGGCGGTGGGCGGCGGCGTTATGATCGTGGGCGAAACGGTGACGGCTGAGATCGTGCAGCCCGGCCAGCAGGACGCCTGGACCTTTGCCGGGCAGGCCGGCGACGTGGTGTCGGTGCTGATGCAGAGCGGGCAGATCGACGCGGTGCTGGCGCTTTACGGGCCGGGCGGCGATGAACTGGCTCACGACGACGACAGCGGCGGCAACTCGAACGCGCTGATCTACGGCTATACCTTGCCCGAAGACGGCGCGTATACCATCGCCGCGCGCGCCTTCCACGAGAGCCAGACCGGGCCGTACCGCCTTGCGCTCCTGGCGGGCGCGCACATACCCGAAGCGCCCACGACCACGCCCACCCCGGCGCCGGTCACGATGGGCGCGCTCACGCCGGGCGAGACCGTGCAAGCCGACCTCAATTTCGCGCCGTCGCACGCCTGGACCTTCGACGGTGAGGCCGGGGAGGTCGTCTCGCTCGTGATGCATACCGTCGCTTTCGACGCCTACCTGATCGTCTACGGCCCGGCCGGGGCGCTGCTGGCTTTCAACGACGATTCGGGTCCCGGCGCCAGCGCGGCAGTCTACCAACTCTACCTGCCAAGCGACGGCGCTTACACCGTCATCGCACAGGCCGCCAGCGGGCTTACCGGCGGCCAGTACGCCCTCACGATGCGCAAGGTCGCGCTCGCCGCAGCCGCCGACGCCCTGGCGACCGGCCCGGCGCGCGCCGGCGACCTCGCACCGGGCGAGGTGGATGTATGGGCCTTTACCATCGCGGAGGCCCGCACCGCCACGGTCAGCGTGCCGGCGCGCGGCGAGCTGGCCTCGACCGGGGTCGAAATCTTCAGCATCGAAACCGGCTCCATCCTGGCCGGCATTGATTTCGTTAGCGCGCCGCTTGTCGCACCGGGCGATTACTTCGTGTGGGTCTACGCGCTCGACGGCCAGAGCGCCGGCCGGTACGATATCACGCTCACCCTGGGCGAACCGCCGGTCGTGGGCGGCGGCGAAATCATGGTGGGGCAGCGCATCGCGGCGTTCATGCCGGACGGCGGCGCCGCCGACCTCTGGACCCTCAAAGGCCCCGTCTCGGAAAGGCCGCTCGCCATCAGCATGGCGGCGACCGGCGCTAAGCCCATCGACCCGTACTTGGAGGTCTTTGGACCGGGCGGTTATTTCATCACCAGCGACGACGACGGCGGCGGTGGGCTAAATGCATTGGTGCGCGGCCTCGTATTGGCCGAGCGCGGCGACTACACCATCTTCGCGCGCGACTACCAATACGGGCAAGGCGGCTCGTACACGCTCGAAGTGCTCGAAATCCCGCCGGTCGAACTGGGCCAGGTCGTCACGGGAATGCTGGCAAACGAAGCCGATTTTGACGTGTGGGCTTTGCCGATCGAAGAACCGGCGGCGCTCGAAGTCCTGGTCGAAAGCGAAACCGGGCTGTCTGCCGAACTGACCGGCCCCGGCAGCCAAGCCCAACTGATCGACTCGACCATCGCCTACCCGCTGCGCACGCCCGGCGTCTATACCATCGTCGTCACGGGACTCGGCGGCGACTACACGATGACGCTCAACCGGGGCGAGATGCCGCAGGACCGGCACGCGGCGATTAGCTACGACACGCGCGCCGCCGGCGTGCTGGCGCCCGGCCAGCGCGATACCTGGACCTTCACGGCGCGCGCCGGCGAGGTGGTCAGCATCAGGGTCGAAAGCCCGGCGTTCGATATCTACATGGAACTGCTGGACGCAGACGAAACCGTCATCGCCTGGGACGACGACAACGGCGGCTACACCGACGCGCTGCTGACGGCTTACACGCTGCCGGCAGACGGCGAATATCACATCATGGTGCGGGGGTTCGACGTCGCCGGCGCCGGCCCTTATTTGCTCTCGGTGTTCCAGGGCGCAGCGGTTCCCGGCATGCCGGGTGCGTCGGGAGGGCGCATCGAGCCGGGACAGACGGTGCGCGGCGAACTGGCGGAGGTGGGCGCACGCGATAGCTGGTCGTTGATCGTGCCGAGGGCCGGCAACTACGCGCTGGAGACCGGCGGCAGCGCCGGCGCGCTGTACCTCACGGTGTACGATCCGGGCGGCGCGCCCTTCTACCGGGGCGCGGTCACCGACCCGCTCTTCTCGGCCATCTATCTCGACGGCGTGGAGGGCTACCGGGTCGAGGTGAGCCTGTTCGCGGCAGAAGACACCCGCGCGCCGTATACCCTCCGCTTCGAACCGGCAGGCGCCGGCGAGTAGGGGCGGGTCTGAGACCCGCCTAGGGCCGGTTTGAAACCGGCCCCATGCACATCAACTTAAGAATTCTGACCGTTTGTGCACCTGTTCCCCCTCTCCCCAAACCCCTCTCCCACGAGAGGCGCGGGGCTTACCGGCGCACAGACTCGCTGCTTTTTGTGGTATATGGGCTAGCACGAGTCTGACTCCCCTCGCCCCTTGAGGGAG
>JAFGMM010000317.1 GCA_016927535.1 Anaerolineae bacterium | reverse complement strand
CTTTCCCCCCTTGTGGGGCGCTACGCAGAGGGATGGGGATAGAGGGGAGGCGTTACCGCAGGCGTATTTACGCCGATGTGTACTAGCACACGCTTGTAAAACCCTGGGGGTGAGGGCCGGCCAGCCCTCACCCCCTCACCAACTGGATACACGCATGACCCGCTACCTGGCACAACGCGCCGTCGCCTTTATTCCGACCCTGTTGGGCGTCTCGATCCTGGTTTTTCTCGCCATCCGGCTCATCCCCGGCGATGCGATCATTGCCATGCTCGGCACCGAGGCCGGCATGCTCACCGAAACGCAGCGCGCCGAACTCGAAGCCTACTTTGGCTTGGACAAGCCGCCCGCCGAACAATACTTTGCCTGGATGGGCAACCTCTTGCAGGGCAATATGGGCTACTCGGTGCGCCACGGCGCGCCCGTGCTCAACCTGATTCTGGAGCGTTTCCCGCTCACGGTGGAGCTGTCGATCCTCGCGGTGCTGATTGCGCTGCTCGTCGGCGTTCCCATCGGCATCCTTTCGGCCATCCGCCACAATTCGTTTCTCGATCTGCTTGGGCGGGTGCTCTCGATGATCGGGCTGGCGGTGCCTAACTTCCTGCTGGGCACGCTTGTGATCTACATCCTTTCGATTTACTTCAAAGGGGTCATGCCCGACTGGGGCACCTACGTCGATTTCACCGAAGACCCGCTTCACAACCTGCAACTGCTCATCTACCCGGCCTTCGCCATGGGCTTTTCCTTCGCCGCCTCGGTGATGCGGATGACGCGCTCGGCCATGCTGGAGGTGCTCGGCGAGGACTACATCCGCACGGCGCGCAGCAAGGGCCTGCGCGAGCGGGCGGTCATCCGGCGTCACGCACTGCGCAACGCCTTGATCCCGGTCGTGACGCTCGTCGGCGTCGAAATCGGCTACCTGCTGGGCGGGGCGGTCATTACCGAACAAATCTTTGCGCTGCCCGGCATCGGGCGGCTGGCGTATACGGCAATCTACCAGCGCGATTATGCGCTGGTTCAAGGCGTGACGTTGTTCATTGCGTTTAACTTCGTATTGATTAACCTGGTGGTCGATTTGATCTACGCTGCCATTGACCCACGGATCTCCTATGTCCGAAAGTGATCTTAAGCCCGTGACGGCGCTCGATGCGCCGGCGCCGCGCCGGCGCGAGCCAAACCTGCTGGCCCGCTTGCTGCGCGACCGCAGCGGCACGACGGGGCTGGTGCTGGTGATTCTGTTCCTGTTGGTGGGGCTGCTGGGCGCGTTGGAGCAGACGCCTTACCCGCCCAACGAGCAGCACGCCGCCGACCGGATGCAAGCGCCCGGCGCGTCGTATATCATGGGCACCGATCTGTTTGGCCGCGACGTCGCCAGCCGCTTGATGGTCGGCGCGACCAACTCGTTGAAGGTGGCGCTGGCGTCGGTGATTCTATCGACGCTGATCGGGACGACCATTGGCATGGTCGCCGGCTACGTGGGCGGCGCGGTCGATAACCTTATCATGCGCGTGATGGATATCTTCTTTGCGTTTCCGACCCTGCTGCTGGCGCTGCTCGTGGTGGCCGTGCTTGGGACGGGCTTGGGCAATACCGTGCTGGCGATTACGGTCGTATACAGCCCCATCTTCGCGCGGGTCGCGCGCGGGCCGGTGCTGTCGATCAAAGCGGTAGAGTTCGTGACGGCGGCGCGCTGTGTGGGGCTGCGCGAGTGGCGCATCCTGGTGCGCCACGTGCTGCCCAACACCATGGCGCCGCTGATCGTGCAGGCGAGCCTGGCGCTCTCGTGGTCGCTGATTACCGAGGCCGGGCTGAGCTTCCTGGGGCTGGGCACGCAGCCGCCCGCCCCCTCGTGGGGGCTGATGCTCAGCGAAGGGCGGAAGCTCGCGGAGTTCGCCCCTTGGCTGATGGTGTTTCCGGGTCTGGCGATCATGCTGGGGGTGCTGGGATTCAACCTGTTGGGCGACGGGCTGCGGGATGTGCTGGACCCGCGTCTCCGGGGGCTGCGCTGAGCGCATCGGGCCGCGGCCGCAGGCGCTTGTGATACACCAGTTCGGCGACGCCGGCTATCACGTAGTCGGGCAGCGCGCCGACCTGCGCGTACCCGTGGCGCTGGTAGAAGCGCTGCGCGTCGTGGTTAAAGTCCGAGACCAGCAGAAACACATCGTCGGCGTGCCGGCCCAAGAATCCCTCTGCATAGTCTAGCAGCTCGCGCCCTAGCCCACGGCTGCGCTGTGCGCCGTCTACCATAATCAGGCGGATGTACCCGCTGCGGTCGAACGCGCCGCGCGCCACGCACCACACACATCCCGCCGCCTGGCCGTCTACCACGATCACAAACAGGTCGGCGCCGCGCGCCAGGGCTTCGACGAAGCGCTCATACGCCTGCTCGAAAGTGACGTGGTAGCGCCGCCAGAGCGGGGTTTCGACCATGATTTGCGCGCACCGGGCCGCATCGCCCGGCAGCATCGACCGGATCACACCTTGCGCCCCTATCTGACCAGAGGGCGACGCCCGGCGCGCCCCCTGGTCATAGATGGCCGGAAGCCCGACCTTATTTGTGATAATACACGTCCCAGCCCAGGTACCGTTGGAACGCCTCGCCGACCGCACCGGCGACCTGCGAGAGATTGATCGCGGCGTGGTGCTCCCAGCCCCAGAAGCAAATCTGGCGCAGAAGCGCCTGCATATTCGGCACCTCCACCACACCGACCGCGCCGAACGTGTCCAGCGGGTCGTCGGTGAACTGACCTTCTCCGATATACGCCTTGATCTTGCCCGCGAAGTCATCGGTCGCCACGCGGCAGTACGTGAAGGGGCCGGTCTTGGCGCGCCCGTAGATCGTGCCGTAGGTGTTTTCGGCGCCCACGCTGCCCGCGATGATCTCTTGGTACTCCATCGCCGGGATGTCCTCGATCAGGATATCGGCAGGCCAGTTGCTGCAATGGAAGAGCACGGCCTTATTCGGGTCTTCGCCGTAGTTGTTGTTCCAGTCCACCAGCGCGCTGGGCGTGCCGGAGGCCAGCGCCATCGCGTACATGCCGGTCACGCCGGTGATATCGGTCTCGCATGCGCTGGGCGCCAGGACATTGCTCATCATGCTCATAATGGTGCAGGGCACAATGCCGAAGAACTCTTCCATCGAAGTCCAGCACTGGACCGCGGTCGCGGCAAGCTCCTGTTCGGCCATCCAGCGATCCATCACCACGCCGAAGCGCGCCATTTTCCTAAGCGACAGGTCCGGCACGCCCTTTGTGCTGACATACGCCTCGATTTCTGCGCGCTTGGCCTTGACCGCCGCGTCGTCGTCGCTGAGCCGTTCGATCCTGCCGAACAACTCCGAGAGGTCGAGCGTCTCGACGCTAATGCCGCTGCGCTCCAGCAGCTTCTCGCTGTAGCGAACGGTGTTGAACGCCGCCGGGCGCGCGCCCAACATCCCAAACCGCACCTGCTTCAATCCCTTGACCACGCGGCAGGTCGCCGCGAAGGTCTGCACGTCCTTGCGGAAGCTCGCCGAGTCGGGGTGGACGGTGTGCAGCGTGGTAAGCGTGTAGGGGATGCCGTACTGGGTCAGGTTGTTGCACGCCGACATTTTGCCGCAGAAGCTGTCGCGCCGGTTTTGGATATCCATCTTGCCCACTTCGTCGGGGTATGCCTGGACCAGCACCGGCACTTCCAACTTAGAAAAGCGCATCGTATTAGAGACGGCGCGCTCGTCGCCGAAGTTGGGCAGCGTCACGATCACGCCGTCGATTTCGTCCGCGTGTGCCTTGAATAGATCGGCGCATTTGTGCGCGTCGCTCAGGCTCTCCACCGAGCCGTACTCGGTGTCGTTTGGCGAGAGCGCGATGACCTTGAAGCCTTCTTCCTCCAAAACGCGGATCGTGTCGGCGCGGCCCCCCTCGCATAGATGGCCGGGGAAAAAGCCCCGGTTGCCGACGATCAGCCCGAATGTAGTTTGTTTGCCCATGTGTTTCCTCCTTACCGAGATAAGCTGTAGCCGTTTAGAGCCGGTTTATACTCTCTGTTTCTTGTCCGGCCTAGTGTCAAAGCTCAACGACTCTGCCTGAACATAATCAGTGGCGCTATAACACCCATCACCCATCGCTCATCACTCATCACTTCTTGCTCATCACTCGCCTTCTTGCTGCCCGTAGATGTTGGTGTACCGGTAGTGTAGCCGGGCGATATTTTCGTCCGAGATGGGGACCGGTGTGCCCATTTGCAGCGCAATCCAGACTGTGGCGGCGTTGTCCTCGGTCATCACTGCCGCCTTGACCGCGGCCTCGGCGGTCGGGCCGGTCGCAAAGACGCCGTGATTTTGCAGCAGGCAGGACGGGCTGTGGCTGTCCTTAAGCGTCTCGACGACGATTTTGCCGATCTCCTCGCCGCCGATGAGCGCAAACCCGCCGCACGGAATCGGCCCGCCGAACTCGTCGCTCATGCCGGTCGTCACACACGGGATCGCGCGGCCCAGCGCGGCGAAGGCGGTAGCATAGCGCGAGTGGGTGTGTACCACGCCGTTGACGTCTGGGCGGTGGCGGTAGATGTACAGGTGCGAGGCAGTGTCGGACGAGGCTTTTAAGTCGCCCTCTAGGATTGCGCCATCCAGGTCAACGATGACCATTTTATCGGGCGTCAGGTGTTCGTAGCGGATGCCGCTTGGTTTGATGACAACCAGGCCCGTCGCGGGGTCGCGTGCACTGATGTTGCCGGCCGTCCAGGTGACCAGGTTCCAGCGCGTCAGTTCGGCGTGTAGTTCGCATACTTCCTTACGTAGTGCTTCGAGCATATTATCTTGCCTACCTTTTAGCCATCTTGAGGAATCAACCTATCGAACGCATCGAACGGCAGCGCCGCGAGGTTGGGCACGATGATATCGGGCATCGCGCCGAACGCCTCCGCCGGGTACGTCGTGGTCAGTGCGATGCAGCGCATCCCGGCCCGGCGCGCGCCCGTAATTCCCGCCGGCGCATCCTCCGCCACCACGCAGCGCGCAGCCGCCATGTTCAACTCGCGCGCCGTCGCCAGGAACACCGCCGGGTCGGGCTTGGAAGGCAGGGCTTCCCCCGAACACACCGCGTCGAAATAGCCGCGCCAGTCGAAGGCGTCGAGGATAACCTGGATGTTCGGCCACGGCGCAGAACTGGCGATGCCCTGCTTCCAGCCGGCCGCTTGCATCCGGTCCAGCCACGCCACCGCGCCGGGCAAGATGACCACTTCACCGAAGGTCACTTCGCGGTAGTATGCTTCTTTGCGCTCCGATATCTCCTGGGCAAGCTCCGGCGTCCAGCGCTCGCCCAGCCACTCTTTCAGCACCATATCGTTGGTGCGCCCGAAGGAGTCGGCGAAGATTACGTCGTCGAAGGGGATATCATACTCCGACGTGATGTGGGTCCAGGCGTGGAAGTGCGCCCGGTAGCTATCGACGAGTGTGCCGTCCAGGTCCCATAGAACCGCGCGATTATTTGAGGACAAAATCTTTCTCTCTCTCGGAAACCACGAAAATTTCCAAAGGCCCGCGAAGAATTAGCGCTCAAGCACCGTCGCCCGCAGCGCCTTGAGCCGCTTCATCACGTCGTTTTCGCCGCGCCCGAAGTAGTCGTACAGCGTGACGTAATCGGCGTAGAGCTTGTCGTACACTTTCTGGTTCTCCGGGATCGGCTCGTACATCTCATCTTTGAGGCCGCCCATGCGCTGCGCCGCCTCGACAATCGAGTCGTAGCCGCCCGCCGCCTTGCCCGCCGCGACCGCGCCGTGCATCGCCGAACCGAGCGCCGGCCCCTGCGCGCTCTTGATGATCTTGAAAGGCCGCCCGGTCACGTCGGAGTAAATCTGCATCAGCAGCTTGTTCTTTTCCGGCAGGCCACCCGCCGCGACCAGTTCGTTTACCGCCACGCCGTTGCTCTCGAACGCCTCAACGATCATGCGGGTACCGAACGCCGTCGCCTCGATGAGCGCGCGATAAATCTCCGGCGCGGTCGTCGCCAGCGTCGCGCCGATGAGCAGGCCGGTCAGGTCCACATCGACCAACACGCTGCGGTTGCCGTTCCACCAATCCAGCGCCAGCAGGCCGCTCTCGCCGACCTTGAGCCGGGCCGCTTCTTCTTCCAGGAGCTTGTGCAGATCGACGCCGCGCTGCTTCGCCGCTGCGTGGTATTCCGGCGGCACGGCGTGATCGACGAACCAGGCGAAGATATCGCCCACGCCGCTCTGCCCCGCTTCGTAGCCGTACAGGCCGGGGACGATGCCGTCTTCCACGACGCCGCACATCCCCTCGACTTCCCGGCGCTCCTTGCCCATCACCATGTGGCAGATCGAGGTGCCCATAATCATCACCATCGTGCCCGGCTCGGTAACGCCCGCCGCCGGCACGGTGACGTGCGCGTCCACGTTGGCGACCGCGACCGCCGTCCCCGGCTTGAGTCCGGTCCACCCGGCAGCCTGTTCGGTGAGGCCGCCGGCGCGCTCGCCGAGGAAGCGGATATCGCGGCTCATCTTCTGGTCTACGATGTCGGCCATGCGCGGGTCCAGCGCCGCGAAGTACTCGCGGCTGGGGAAGCCCTCTTCTTTCTGCCAGATGGCTTTGTAGCCGGCGGTGCAGTTGTTGCGCGTCTCCGCGCCGCAAAGCTGCCAGATCACCCAGTCCGCGCCTTCGATCAGGCGGTCGGCGGCGGCGTAGACCTCCGGCGCTTCGTCCAGGATTTGCAGCGACTTGCTGAAGAACCATTCGGAGCTGATCTTGCCGCCGTAGAGCGGCAGCCAGGTCTCGCCGCGCGCGCGCGCCGTGGCGTTGATCTTGTCGGCTTCGGGCTGGGCGGCGTGGTGCTTCCACAGCTTGACCCACGAGTGCGGGTTGTCCTTCCACTCGGCGCACGCGCACAGCGGCGTTCCGTCCGCCAGCGTGGGCATCATCGTGCAGGCGGTGAAGTCGATGCCGACGCCGATCACGTCTTCGGGATCGACGCCGCTCGCTTCGAGCACGGTAGGGATGGTCTGCTTGAAAGTCTCGATGTAATCCAGCGGGTTTTGAAGCGCCCAGTCGGGCGGCAGTTTGACGTCGGCGCCGGGCAGCTTTTCGTCAATCACGCCGTCCGCGTAGAGGTGAACCGCCGTCGCAATTTCTTCGCCGTTCGATACATCCACCAACACCGCGCGCCCGCTCTCGGTGCCGAAGTCGATGCCGACCGCGTACTTTTTCTCTCCCATATATCTTGCTCCTTATTGAAATCGAATGCCGGGGTCAAGCCAGGAGTATAACAAATGCCGTTCGTTACGGCGAAAGCGTTGCCCCAGTGTGCGATTCCCGGTAGACTTGTCAGTTCTTGCGAAGGGAAAGAGGGAAAAATGGAGGTGAATTATGTCGAAAGAACCTGCGCCGAGTCGCCCGCACGTGCCGGGCTACGGCATCCCCAAGAGCGTCGAGGGCGTGCTCTCGTGGAGCCACGTCTGCGAACGGCTGGTGCAGTCGCGCAATTATTGGGTCGCAACGGTCGATTCGGATGAGCAGCCGCACGCCGTGCCGGTGTGGGGCGTATGGGTCGACGACGCTCTCTGCTTCGGCGGCGGGCCGGATACCAGATGGTCGCGCAACCTCGCCGCAAATCCCAAAGTCGCCGTGCATCTCGAAGACGGGAACGACGTGGTTATTTTAGAGGGCAGCGTCGAGCGCATCACCGACCCGGATCACCCGCTGGCCTCGCGCATCGACGACGCCTACGAACCCAAGTACAACATGCGCCACGGTACGCCTTTCTGGCTGCTGCGGCCCCGCGTCGTGTTCGCATGGACTGGCTTCCCGAAGGATGCGACGCGCTGGATACTGGGCGATTAACTAACCCTTCAGCCCAAAGCCGGCCACGCCCTGCACAAAGTAGCGCTGTAACAGCAGGAACAAAATCACAATCGGCAGGGTGACGAGAGTCGCCACGGCAAACATCGTCGGGTAGTCGATCAGGCCGGCGCGCGTGTTCTGCGAAGTGCTGAAGATAAAGCGCTGCGCGCCCAGCGCCACCGGCGCAATGGCCTCGTTGCCGCCCGCGAAGACCAGCGGATTCAGGTAGTCGTTCCACACCGCGACGAACTGGAAGATCACCAGCACGGTCAGCGCCGGGCGCAGCAGCGGCACGTAGACATTCCAGATAATCTGTAAAGTGTTCGCGCCGTCAACCCGTGCGGCTTCTTCGTAGTCGCGCGGGATGCTCTGGTACGACTGGCGCATGAGGAAGATGTAGAAGGCGTTAATCAGGCCGGGGATCAACAGCGCGCCCCAGGTGTTGATGAAGCCGTGCCCGCCCTGCCCGTAGATATCGTTGCCGCCTACCAGCGGCCAGCGCGCCAGCATAATGAAAGTGGGCAGCACGTACACGATGCCCGGCACCATCATCGACGCCAGCATGAGCATGAAGACCGCGTCGCGCCCTTTGAAGCGCGGCACCGTGAACACGTAGCCGCACAGCACCGAGATGACCGCCGGGATGACGACGTACCACCCCGCCCGGAAAATCGTATTGGCGACCCACAGCCGCAGGTCGTCGCGGCCCAGGAACGCCGCCCACTTGTCCAGGTGAATTTCGGTCGGGGCCGGGAACCAGGTGCTTTGATAATAATCCTCGGTACCGGTGAGGCCGGCCGCGAAAGCAAAGAGCAGCGGGTAGGCCATCATCAGGCTGGTGCTGATGAGGAAGATGTAAAGCAGTGTGCGGCCCAGGCGTCGTCTCAGCATCTCATTCTATTCCCTTACTGCTCCGTGCTCTCTGTGTCTCTGTGGTAAAACACTCTTCTTCTCACCCTACTGCTGCTCCGCCGAGGTCTGCCCCATCAGGCGCAGGTTGAGGAAGCTGGCCCACAGCAAGACCACGAGCATCACGGTCGCCATCGCCGCCGCCATGCCGAAGCGCCCGTTTTGGAAGGCGTCGTCGTAAATCTTCAGCATCATGACATTGGTGCCGGACTTGCCGTTGGTGATGAGGTAGACCGGCTCGAACACCTGGAACGCGGCGATCAACCCGGTGACCAACACGAAGACGGTCATCGGGCGCAGCAGCGGCAGTGTGATGTGCCGCAGCATCCGCCAGCCCGCCGCGCCATCGACGCGCGCCGCGTCGATTACGTCCAGCGGGATGCTTTGCAGGCCGGCCAGGAACAGCAGCATCGCCGTGCCCACGCTGCGCCACACCGAAAAAACGACGATAATCAGCCGCGCAAAGTCGATGTTCGTCTGCCAGATCGGACTCTCCAGGCCCAGGCTCGCCAGCACCACGCTCGTCACCCCGACGCGCGGCGCGATGAACACGGTCGCAATCTGCGCCATCACCGCCGCCGAGGTGAGCGTGGGCACGTACCACAGCGTCCGGTAAATACCCAGCCCCTTGACCTGCTCGTTCAGCGCCAGCGCAATGAAGAAGCCCAACACCGTATTGACGATAAGAATCGCCACCGCAAAGAACACCGTCATGAGCAGGACTTGCTGGTAGCGCGGGTTGGTGAAGAAGCGCTCGTAGTTGGCGAGGCCGGCCCAGGCCGGCTCGTTGAAGCCGTTCCAATCCAGGAAACTGACGGACAGATTCGCCAGGACCGGGAAAACCGCGAAGACAAAGTAATAGATCAAGATGGGCGTGAGGATGAGCCACGCCTCGACTGCGCGCCGGTTGCGGGCGAGATACTGGGCGATGCGTTCGCGCCGGGTCAAAGGGTATGTATCCATGCGGTCTATCTTTGCGCGCTTCGGAGCGATTGTCAAAAAAGGGGGAGCGCCCGGCGGCGCTCCCAAGATTTCAAAGATCGGTATGTGCGCCGTTTACTCGGCGTTCGCCATGATCTCCTCGCCCATCGCCTGGTACTCGTCCAGGATTTCTTCGATGGGCCGGTCGCTGGTGAGGATTTCGGTGAACATCTCGTCCCACAGTCGATTCATCTCCGAGCCTTCGACCGCCCACTGCGGCAGGATGTACACCTCGCCGTTGAGCAGTTCGTCGAGGAAGCCGCTGTAAGTTTTGGCGAATTCGATGGCTTCTTCTTTGGTGTGGCCCAGTTGCTCAAAGTAGAACTCCGGCACCGAAGAAGTATCGCCGTTTGCAACTTCGATGACCTTTTGCAGCGCCGAGAAGGTCGTCGGCAGGCGACCGGTTGACCAGAACGAAGTGATCTGCACCGGGTCGCTGACCAGCCATTCGAGGAAGCGCTGCGCTTCTTCGACGTGATCGCTGGCATCGAGCACCGAGTAAATCGCGTTGCCGACGACCACGTTCGCGCGCCGGCCCTCGGCAGGATACGGCAGCGGGTAGTAGCGGCAGTCGTTGCAGTTGTTGGCCTCGGCGCGCCCGATGCCCCAGGCGCCGTCGGTCTGCATGGCGCTGGCGCCGGTGTAAAGCTGGGAGTAGATATAGCCCTCGTCGCCGTGGAAGGTCAGGTTGGGGTCGGCGTTGGCGTACATGGTGCGGAACCACTCGTAGACCGGGACCGCCAACGGGTCGTTGAGGGTAGGCTCGGTGCAGCCTTCATCGCGGTTGCAGAAATCGGCGTTCATCTGGTGGATGTAGGGCGCGGCGCGGAAGAGAGTCGCGGCGGGGTTGCCGGTCGAGCCGAGCAGGGTCACGCCGTAGTACTCACCCTTGCCGGCTTCGGTGACCTGCGCCATCACTTCGGCAGCCGATTCCCAGGTCGAGAGGTCAACCGCATCGGGGTCGAGGCCGGCGGCGCGCAGCACGTCGGCGTTGACCTCCAGGCCGAAGACGCCGCTGAAGGCCGCCACGCCGTACAGGTCTTCGCCCACCGTTGCACCCATGACCGTGCCGGGCACCAGGTTATCCTTGACTTCCTGGGGCAGGTCCAGCTTGGCAAGCACGCCGCGCTGCGCAAGCGAGGGGATGAAGTTCTCGCCTACGGTGATGTCGGGCGCGGTGCCGCCGAGGATGGCGGTGGTGAGATTCTGGCGCAGTTCTTCGTCCCAGCTCTGGTTCTCCCACTTCAACGCGACGCCGGGGTTTGCTTCGCTCCAGGTGTCGTTGACGAACTGGGCATAGATGCAAGCCGCGTTGTCTGCATTATCATCCGGATTGTTGATGCAGTCGGCGGTGCCCGGCTCGCCCCAGATGACCAACGTAACCTCATCTTGGGCGACGGCAGCAGCCGGGATGAGCGCGGTCAGGATGAGCAGCACGGCGGTAAGTGAGTTTATGCGGCGCATAAGTTTTCTCCTTTGTCTGTTATTGGAACACCGTAATTATAGCATACTGGAGGCGTCGCAGCCGAAGACGGTTGAGCGCTTCATTCTACGAAAATCTCGAAGCGCTCACCTGCTTTGTCGTCGATCACGTCCAGGATGACGCCGGCCTGGCCTTCGCGGATGCGCGCCATGATCGCCTCGATATCGACGCCTGCGACGTTGGGCACGAAACGCGCGCCCATCCGCGCGCCCACCTGCACCAACTTCAGCGGAACGTTCACGGTCGCTTTGACCTCGCCGGTTTCGATATCGGTGACGCGCAGCCGGAACCAGCGCCGCTCCGGTTCGCCGGGCGCCGCCGCCGGCCGCGAGGCGCCGTGCAGCGCTTGGAGAAGCTGCGCGCCCTCGTCCGCGTTGATCTTACCTTCTTCGATCATTTTCAGAATACGCAGCCGTTCTTTTGACATGACCATACGTGTCCCTTTTCGTTAAAACCCCTTGCTCTGGGGGTGAGAGCAAAAGGTGTCAGGTATTTTTACCTCACCCCCTACGCGGCAAGCCGCAGCCCTCTCCACCTTTGAAAATAAGCTTTTACCTCACCCCCGCCGCGCTTCGCGCGTCTTCCCCCTCTCCATCCAATGGAGAGGGGGATAAGAGGGGG
>JAFGMM010000316.1 GCA_016927535.1 Anaerolineae bacterium | reverse complement strand
GTGGCGACGCTGCCGTTTGTGATCGGCGTGCTGCGCAATCCCGATGTGGTGATGGTCGAGGGCACGGCGGCGCAGGATCACACGGTGACGGTCGGCGGCGATGCGTTCAACTTCACGCTGATGAACATCGCCGGCTACAACCTGCACCGGTGGGCGATCCCGGATGCGCCGCCCGACCATCCCATTTATGCCCAAGATGAGGTTCAACTCTTGTTGGCGCTTGAGCTTGTCGTCTTCATCGCCCAGGCGGTCGGCCTGGCTTTATACGCCTGGCGGGCGCGCCGGACGCCGGCCGGCGCGTTCAGCCTGGCGATTTTGATCTGGGCGTTTTCTTACACGGTGGTGTTTACGGTGCAGTGGGCGCCTGTGCATCCCCATTACCTTATCGCATTATGGCCCGCGCCCTACCTGGTCATCGCCGCCGGGCTTGCGACCGAGATAGCGATTCTGCGCGCGCGCGGCCAAGCCTGGCGCACGGCGGCGGCGCTGGGATTGGCGCTCGTCATGGCGATTGCCGGCGCGCAGGTTTATATGCTGCATCGCTTCTTCACCTATGCCGGCGCGCACTTCACCCCCGGCGATTTCGGCGCGCCGCTCGGTATGAAGATGCAGGGCGCGCAAGCTGCAATTGACCTGTTGGAGTCGAGCGGCGCGCCGGAGATTATCGTCTTGGGCGAGGGCGACCGCCCGTACCAGTACGAAGGGCCGGGCGCTTTCGACGTGATGCTGCACAACGTCCCGCACCGCTTCGTCAACGCGGCGCATTCGGCGGCGCTGCCCGACCACCCCGCCGTGATTCTCGTGCAGCCGCGCGTGTCCTGGCCGGCCGCGCCGTGGTACGAGGCGACGTCTAAAGAGGCCGCGCGCATCCCGCTGCGCGCGGACGAGGGCGAGTATGTGCTGTATCTCTACAGCCCCGCCGGCCGCGATGCCCGGCTGGGTGATTTCGTCCCTGCGCCGGAGCCAAACCTGCTGGAGAACGGCGCGCGCCTGCTCGGCTACCGGTGGACGGTGGCGCGCGCCGGCGAACATATCGACGTGGCGTGGCGGGTAGAAGGGCCGCCGCCCTTTACCAACTTCGACACCATCGAGAACGATCACATCGTCGTGTACTTCTACGATCCCGGCGCGGGCGCTGCGGTCGCGCAGACCGACGGCCCGGCGCACTGGCCGCCGTACTGGGAGCCGGGCGATATCGTGATTACCCGGCTGCCGATGATCGATTCGACCGGGCTGGACCGCGAAGGGCTGGAACTGCGCGCCGCCATGTACCGCTATCCGGGGATCGTGCGCGCGCGCCTGGCGGATGGTTCGGGCGACAGCGTGCTGCTCGACGCGCAGTGATTACGATGATTGGCTGCTGCACGCCAGCCGCAGCATATCGCCGGCCGGCGCGCCGTCGATGGTGAGCGGCAGCCGCGTCCCGTCGATGCGGTTGTAGACGCCGAGGACGAGCCGCAGGCCAACCGGCGGCGTTCCTTTGGGCAGTTGGATGTAGTGCACGTGCACAAACACGTCGCCGGCGCGCCAATCCGAGGCCGGCGCGCCCAATACATCCTCCTGCCCGATGATCGCGCCGCGCCGGTCCAGCGCGTGCACGAAGATTTTCAACTCGTGCGCGTACTGGGTGGGCGGCGGCGCGCCGAGCGCGTCCACATCCAGCACGGCCCAGCGCGTCGCTACGATGACGGCGTGGCTGTCAGGGTCGAAATCGGCCCGGCAGCCGCGCATCGCCGCCGCCCCGCCGAAGACTGCCAGACCGTCGATGTTGGGCAGCGCTGCGTCGAGGCGGGCGCGCGCCGTCTCCGAGTCGAACTCGTAAATGTCGTAATATGGGTTCAGGTCGCCGGGGTGCGTTGTTTCGACGTGTTCCACGTGTTGGAACTCCAGCAACGCCGCCAGGTACGGGTCGAGCGGCGCATCCGCCGACGTGAACAGGTGCGCCGTCTCGACCGGCGGCAAGATCACGGCGCGGCGCGCGTCCATCCAGCGCACATCGACGGCGGGGTTGTGGATGCGCATCAGGCCGATGAACGGGTCGAGCGGCGGCTCCGGGAAGGGCGTTGAGAGCGCCACGACGCCGCCCTGCGCGGCGTCGTGGTCGATGCGCGCCGTCATCGCGCCGAGGGTGTGGAAGTAGACGGCGCGCGTCTCGGCTTTGTTCCCCCACTCGACGAAGTAATCGTAAGCGGTGCGCAGCCCCACCTGCGCCAGGACGAGCACCCAGATCACCGAGATGACCGCCGCCTCCTGCCGCCAGCCGCGCCCGCGCATCCAGCGCACCAGGCCCATCGCGCCCACCGCCGGCAGGATGCAAATCACCGGCTGCGCGGCGATGCTGTGCAGGGTGCTGGTGTACGCGCCGGTAATCAGCGTGGGCGCGAGGCCGAATCCTAACCACAGCAGCAGGAACGCGCACGCTGCGCGCCGGAGATTGATCAGGCAGTAGAACACGCCGATGTATAAGAATACGCCCTCCAGCGGCCCCAAGACCGGGCGACCGGGGAGGTTGTAGGTAATCAGGGTATCGCCGGAGAAGGTGAGCGTCGCCAGGCCCTCCAACACGTTTCGGACAAGCGGCTCCGGGTTGCCGGCCAGCAGCGAAGCCATCGCGCCGCCCAGCGCTTCGGTGCGCCCCCACGCGCCGGGGTCGAGCAGGTGCGGGAGGGCCAGCGCGCTCCCCGCGCCGAGCGCCACGATGAACTTGATGCCGTGCCGGCGCACGCGCGGCCAGTCGGTGACCAGCAGGTACAGGCCGAACGCCGGCAGCGCGAACCAGGCCGCACGCGCCGCCTCGTAGATGTGGAGCATCAGCGCCACGGCCAGCGCGAAGACCAACCACCAGAGGTTTTTACCCCGGAGAAGGCGAACTAATTTGGAGGGTGTATCCTGGGCGTGGGCGTCCCGGCGGGACGCTCCTACCTGTGGTGTGGTTCGTAGGGGCGAGCCGCCGGCTCGCCCAGGAGCGCCGTTCACGGCAGCCGTCGGCTTTCGAGCCGGATAAAATCCCCGCCACAGCGCAATAGCCGCCAGCAGAAACAGCGCCGGCGCCGGCTGGCTGTTCAACGCCATGCGGCTGGTGAACACGGTCCAGAACAGGGTCGCTGCCAACAGCGCCGCGCTCGCTGCCGCCTTCCACCCGAAGGCCCGCCGCGTCCAGGCATAGATTAGTCCCACGATTAGCAAGCCGTATAGGGTTTGGTGGGCGCGCAGCGCGTAATCGCTCGCGCCGAGGAAGCGCATCAGCAGGCCGGCGGAATACTGGCCGAACGGTTCGTAGGCGTAGCCGTAAGGGACTTCGTAATGGGCCGGCGCGCCGCGCGCTACCGCCGCCGCGTAGAAGCCCAGGTCGGCTTCGTCGTGCGTCAGGCCGGGCGGGATGGCGTCCAGGTCGTGGAATCGAAGCAGCGCCGCGACGAGCAGAACGGCGGCGAGCAGGAAGGGTTCGAGCCGGCGGGCCGATGCAGACATTGCAATACGACGCTTAGCCTAGTAATCGCGCTGGCGCTGCTTAAGCGCGCGGTCGATATCGCGCCGGCTCTGCTCGGCCTGGAGCGTGGCGCGCTTGTCGTACTGGCGCTTGCCGCGCGCCATCGCAATCTCGACCTTCACCCGGCCTTTCTTCAGGTAGAGCAGGGTCGGGACCACCGTGTAGCCGCGTTCGGCGATGCGCGCCGCGATGCGCTCGATCTCGCGCCGGTGCAGCAGCAGCTTGCGCGGGCGGCGCGGGTCGTGGTTCTCGCGCGCCGGCTCGTAGATGGCGATGTGCGCGTTGATGAGCCAGAGTTCGCCGTCGCGCGGCTCTACGTAGCTGTCGCGCAGGTTCACGCGGCCCTCGCGGATCGACTTAATCTCGGTGCCGACCAGCACGACGCCGGCCTCGTATGCGTCGCCGAGTTCGTAATCGTGGCGCGCCTTGCGGTTGGTCGCCACGACTTTTCGACCGTCGGACGAGACGACAACTTTTTTCTTGGAAGCTTTCTTTGCCATAAGTAACCTTGATACAGGGATACGAGCACGACTTTCTATCGAACCGACGGCTGCCGCCAATTGAGCCGAGTCCCGCGCCCGGCTACGAATCCATTGCCGCGACCAGGGCGACCACGCGCGTCATACGACCGGCGCGAATTTCATCAACCTGTCGAGATAGGCGTTCGGCTACATCGCTGTCATAGAAACGCTCGCCGCATTGCTGGCAGACCTGGGCCGGCACACCCTGGATAATCACCACCGGTTCGGTGGTATCATCGGTGTAGGTGACAGAATGCTTACCAGTCACGCGCCCACCACAGAAGGGACACTTATAGTCGTTTCCTAAAGTCATCGGACCATTCCTCCACGTCGGGATGGTAGACTGTCACTACCAGAACCCGCTCGCTGTCCAGAATTGCTATCACTGCATGGACCGGCTCACCTGTTACCTGGCACAAACACAGGCAATCCGGTGCGCCGCCCGCAGAAGTCGGGTAATCCTCTATGACTTCGACGCCAGCGAGGGCTGCTGTCACGTCCGCTATGTCTAATGCGCGCTGCCGGGCGCGCTTCAGCGCGTGCTCTGACCACTTCACATAGGCCCGCCCTTTAGCGGCAGCGACCCTGATGACTCGTTCTTTGTTGCTCGCGCCCATATCTTCTCGCTTTCTTTTGATAAGGGCGAGTTCGGCTTTTCTACGGCGTCACGGCGACCTGCGCGCGCAGCCAGCGCACCGCCTCGCTCAGTTCGGCGTCGAAGTCGGGCGAGTGGATCATCTCGATATCGGGAGTCAGGCCCACGGCGTTAATGGCGTGGCGATCAGGCGTGTACCACTCGGCGGTGGTGACGTGCAGCGACGAACCGTCGGCGAGTGTAAAGATCAACTGCACCGAGCCTTTGCCGTAGGTCTTCTGCCCGATCAGCACGGCGCGTCCGCGGTCTTGCAGCGCCCCGGCGACCAGTTCCGCCGCGCT
The DNA here is from genome assembly GCA_016927535.1 of Anaerolineae bacterium. Lineage (GTDB taxonomy): Bacteria > Chloroflexota > Anaerolineae > Aggregatilineales > JAFGMM01 > JAFGMM01. The sequence goes on along the minus strand of JAFGMM010000316.1, from coordinate 3,072 downwards.
CGCCGAGCCGTCATCAACCAGCACCGCCAGTGGGCGCGCCAGTTCCGTCCCGCCGCCCGCCGCCTCTTTGACGATTTCATCTTGGCCTTTGCGCCGCTCGTAGAGCACCACGCCGCCGTCGAGGAAGACGCTCGCCACATCGACGGCCTCTTGCAGCAGGCCGCCTGAATTGCGCCGCAGGTCCATCACCAACGCGACGACGCCCTTTGCGTCCAGATCAACGAGCGCCTGTTCCAACTCCTCCGGTGTGCGGCTGGTGAAGCGCAGGACTTGAATGTACCCAATCTCCGGCGCTTCGGCGAGCGTGCTCCAGATCACGCTGGGCACCTGGATCACCGCGACTTCGATGTCGAAGCTTTCGATTTCGCCGGTGTCCTGGTGCTGTACGGTGATGGTCAGCATCTTACCTACTTCGTCGCGCACCAGGCGGCGCACGTCGTCGTGCAGCATGTCGGGCGTGACCTCGGTGTCGCCGACTGCAAGCAGCTTATCGGAGTCGCGGATGCCGGCGGCGGCGGCAGGCGAATCGGGATAGGGATAGAGTACGTAGTCGCCGTTGGTATCGCGCTTCACCTCGGCGCCGATGCCGCCGTATTCGCCGGCCAGCGCGTCCGATTCGTTCTTGGCGACGGCCGGCGGGATGAAATAGGTGTGGGGGTCTTCCAAGGCGCCTACCATGCCTTTGATGGCGGCGTATTCGAGTTCTTTGGCGTCGGGCAGCGGGTTGAGGTAGTTTTGCTCTAACAGGGTGTGGACATCGCTCAGGATCGGGTAATCGCCGCCCTGCGCAAAGGCAAGCGGCGTGCGCGTCGTCCCCCGGACGGCAAACCCGGCGGCAAATACGGCCACCAGCAGCAGCCCAAACAAAACTCCGCGTATCGCTGCGCCCAGCAGACTTTTCATTAAATCAGACCGACCGTCGTTCATACTACCCTTTTCTCTGTTTTACACTGTGTAATCGTGTGGGATTGTAGCATAAGCTTATGCGCGACCAAAACGAAGACGCCCCCGGTAAGAGGGCTGAATCGTTCGGATGTTTCTTTAAAGACAACCTCACCCCCGCGCGCTGCGCGCGGGGGTGAGGTAAAACAACGTTAGAACGAATCAACCCTCCCCCCGGTAATCTCGCCGGGGGCGGCGCGGCGTCACGGCGACGTGACGCAGGTGGGGCAGCCGTATTCGTTCAAAGTACAAGAGGTCGTGCCGCAGGGCTGCCCTCCGCACGGGAAGGCGGCGATGCACGCCTCGCAACTGGCATAGTCGCAGGGGTTGGCAGCCGTTTCGGCGCTGGCCGGCGTGGTACAGTAGCAGGTGGGGCAGCCGTAGGCGTTCTGCGAGCACGAGCACTGGTTGCATTCCGGGTAGCAGGAGATGGAGCGGTAGCACGATTCGCAGTCGCTCACAAGACAACTGTTCGACGCGGATGTGTCGGTCGCGGCGGATGCGGAGGCCGCGGGGGCCTCGGTCGGGGCCGGCGTCGAGGTCGGCGCGGGGCAATCTTGCGGGCAGTTGCTATTACTCTCGCCTGATTCGCACACCCGGTTACCGCAGACCGCCGGGCAGTCCGATTCGCCCAGGTCGGAGCGCACCCAGGCGTCGCCGACCTCCCACCAGACATAGCCGTCGGCGCCGGTTTCCTGCCCGGTCACGTCGATGCTCTCGTAGGCGGCCAGGACGCCCGCGATCTCGTAGTTGGTGCTGGGGCCGGCGCGCAGGTTGATGTAGCGCACGGCGGTGAAGGTGCACAGGATGTCGGAGTCGCTTGCTTCGACCGGGCCGGCCGACTCCTCGATCTTTACTTCGTTCTCCGGCGAGACGGTAATCAGCGTGCCGTCCGGCAGGTTGAACTGCACCGAGCCGTCCTCGCCCGGCGTGATGATCGTGCCATCCGACATCTCGGTTTGCTGCAAGCTGCTTCGTGACGCCTCCAACGGGACGCGCGCGCCGGAGATGATGACCTGGTTGTCGGCGCTCAGCGTCACGGTCAGACCGTTCGACAGATCGATGACGACGGCGCCGTCCGGCTGTTGGGTGACGACAGTGCCATCCGGGAGTTCGGTGGCGGTGGCGTCGTCTTGCGCGTGGACCGGCGCGGCGGCGAAGACGGCGACCACGACGGCGATGAGTTGAAAATAGAGGCAGCGTTTAAAAAGCATGAGCTTGTTCCCTCTCCAATTTGATGAAGATTTATTGAAAGTATCTACGAATCGTAAGACACGCAACTTTTGGCGATGTTACTGGGGCAGACGCCCGGCAAACGTTACAATCGCGCCGGTATGGCGTAGGGTTCCAGGAGCGAAACAGGATATGGCAGACCTTGAGATTTACCAGGCCATCGTAGCGGCGCAGGAAGCCGGCGAGCCGGCGGCGCTGGCGACCGTGACGCGCACGCGCGGCGCGGTGCCCAGGCGCGCCGGCAGCCGGATGCTGGTCTATCCCGACGGGCGGATTCTGGGCACGGTGGGCGGCGGCGAGATGGAGCAGCGCGTGATCCGGGCGGCGCAGGAGGCGATGGAGGACGGCGCGCCGCGCGTGCTGGCTTACGATTTCGTCGATCCGGCCTCCGGCGACCCCGGCGTGTGCGGCGGCAGCAACGAGGTCTTTGTCGATCCGCTGCTGCCCGACCCGACGGTTTTGGTGGTCGGCTGCGGGCACGTGGGCAAAGCGCTGGCGGGCCTGGCGAAGTGGCTGGGCTTCCGCGTCGCCGTCACCGACGACCGCGCCGAGTTCTGCACCCCGGATTACCTCCCCGGCGCCGACGTATACCTCCCGGCGCCGGCTAACGAGATCGGGCGGCACATCAGACTTAACCGTTACGTTTATATTGCCGCGGTGACGCGCGGCGCTAACGTCGATACCGAGATGCTGCCGCACCTGCTCGAAAGCGACGTGCCGTACATCGGGCTGATCGGCAGCCGGCGGCGCTGGAGCGTGACGGTGGAGGCGCTGCGCGAGCAGGGCATCACGCCGGAACAACTCGCGCGGGGTTACTACTCAGGCTGGGGGCAACAGTAGAAGTAGAAGTTGAGGCCATTGAGCGTGGGAGCAGCCCCTGCAAAACCAATCCGATTG
>JAFGMM010000315.1 GCA_016927535.1 Anaerolineae bacterium | reverse complement strand
TTGTACATAAGTGTGAATTTGGGGCATTTTGTGATCTTCACGCTGTCCATTGTGCCCCCGATTCTCAACAATTATTAGACTCTACACGCTATCCCTCTTGCTCGAATGGCTAAAAGTGCGCCCAAAAGCCGACACGGACCGAGTCTTTGTGGGCGTGAATGGCACGCCTGGCCCGCTTCAATACGACGGGTTGCGAACGATGCTTTTGCGACGCGGCGACGCTGGCAGGTGTGAAGGTCCGGTTAATCCCCACGCCTTTAGGCATGGTTTCGCTAAAAGTTACGTGCTGGCAGGCGGTGATCTATTTACACTGGCTGATTTGTTGGGACACGAGGACTTTACGATGACAAAAGCCTTTTATGCCATTTTTGGCTTTGAGGAGTTGCGGCAGCCACATGACAAGTATAGTCCGGCGGGGAAACTTAATATATAATGGGGGACAGTCTAATAGGCAGAACTGACGCAAAAAATCCAGAGTCAACTGTTCTGCCAGTTAAACTATCCCCCAGAATAAGGTAAATTGTACCGCACCTTTCGCGCCGTGACAAGTCTTTTCTCGATATTACGCCTCCCAGCCCCGCGCCCGCTCGACGGCGCGCCGCCAGCCGGCATACAGCGCCTCGCGCCGGTCTTCGCTCATTTGCGGCTCGTATTCTTTGTCGATCTGCCACTGCGCGGCGATCTCATCCACCGACTCCCAGAAGCCGGTCGCCAGCCCGGCTAGATAAGCCGCGCCCAGCGCCGTCGTCTCGTTGACCCTGGGGCGCTGCACCGGCACGCCCAGGATGTCGGCCTGGAACTGCATCAGCAGATCGTTGACCGCCGCGCCGCCATCGACCCGGAGCGCCGGCAGCTTGATCCCGGAGTCTTGCTCCATCGCCGCCAACACATCGCGGCTCTGGTAGGCGATACTCTCCAGCGTGGCGCGCGCGATGTGCGCCCGCCCCGCGCCGCGCGTCAGCCCGACGATGGTCCCGCGCGCAAAGGGGTCCCAGTAAGGCGCGCCCAACCCCACGAACGCCGGCACCATGTAGACCCCGCCGGTGTCTGCTACCGACCCGGCCAGCGCTTCGACCTCCGGCGCGCTGTGGATAATTTTTAGCTCGTCGCGGAGCCACTGCACCGCCGCGCCTGCGATAAACACGCTGCCCTCCAGCGCATAGGCCGCCGCCTGCCCGCCCACCTGCCAGCCGACCGTCGTCAGCAGGCCGCTGGGTGAAGGGACCGGCTCCGCGCCGGTGTTCATCAGCATAAAGCAGCCGGTGCCGTAAGTGTTCTTGGTCAGGCCGGGCGCATAGCAGGCCTGGCCGAAGGTCGCGGCCTGTTGGTCGCCGGCCGCCCCCGCGATGGGTACCGGCGCGCCGAAGATATCGCCGGCCGTCTCGCCGTAGACCGCGCCGGACGGCTTGACTTCGGGCAGGATGGCCGCCGGGATGTTGAGCTTTTCGAGGATTTCGGCGTCCCAGCTCAGGGTGTGAATGTTGAAAAGCAGCGTCCGGCTGGCATTGGTCACGTCGGTCACGTGCAGCGCGCCGCCCGTAAGCCGCCAGATTAGAAATGTATCGACGGTGCCGAACGCCAGTTCGCCGGCTTCGGCCCGCGCGCGCGCGCCGGCCACATGGTCGAGCAGCCACGCGACCTTCGTCCCGGAGAAGTACGGGTCGAGCACCAAGCCGGTCTTGCTGCGCACGGTCGCCTCGAAGCCTTCGGCTTTGAGCCGGCTGCACATCTCGGCGGTGCGCCGGTCCTGCCACACAACGGCGTTGTGAATCGGTGCGCCGGTCGTGCGGTCCCAGATGAGCGTCGTCTCGCGCTGGTTGGTGATGCCGATGGCGGCGAGGTCGGCGGCGGTGACGCCGGCTTGCGCCAACGCCTGACGAGCGACGGTAATTTGCGAGTCCCAGATGGCCTCCGGGTTATGTTCGACCCAGCCGGGCTGTGGATAACCTTGTGGAAACTCACTTTGGGCTGTGGATAACTGCCGCCCGGCGTGGTCGAAAATAATGGCGCGCGAACTGGTCGTGCCCTGGTCCAGCGATAAAATATAGTGTGGCATGGGTTCTTTCCTCGTGTCGTGTGTAAATCGGGGTAAGTGGTGGGATTATAGCACAACGCCGGGAAAATGTGCGATGTATTGAAGGGAACCGATCATGCTGCCGCGTGATATCGCAGGAGAATGAACCGCGAATAACGCTAATCGCGCGAATAAAGACTATTAGCGTTATTCGTGTTATTCGCGGTTCAATTCTTACTTTGGAGGAGATGATTTGCCGTGCGCTTTGCAAAAATGGAAGGGACGAGCAACGATTTCATCGTTACGCATGACGCATCCGACACCGACGTAACCGCTTTGATACCCCACGCCGGGCATCTGTGCCGCCGGCGCACCGGCATCGGCGCCGACGGCATGATCTTCGTGCTGCCCCCGACGACCGGCGCGGCGGACTTCCGTATGCGCATACTCAACGCCGACGGCACTGAGCCGGAGATGTGCGGCAACGGCGTCCGCTGCTTCGCGCTGTACGTGAACCGGGCCGGCCTCACCGGTAGGGCCGATCTCGTCATCGAGACGCGCGCCGGCCTCATCACGACGCAGCGCCGGGGCGATCAAATCCGCGTCGATATGGGCCGCCCGGTGCTGGAAGCCCCGGACATTCCCACCGCGCAGGCCGGGGGGCGTGTTCTCATGAAGCCGCTCACCGTGGGCGACCGGACCTTCGCGGTCACGGCGGTGTCGATGGGCAACCCGCACGCCGTCGTCTACGCCGACGAATTGAGCGACGAACTGGTGCTCGATTACGGGAGCCGGCTGCAAGCCCACCCGTTTTTCCCGAACCGGGCCAACATCGAGTTTGTCCGCGTCCTGGCCGGTGACGCCGTACAGATGCGCGTCTTCGAGCGGGGCTGCGGCGAGACCGCCGCCTGCGGCACCGGGGCATGTGCAAGCGTGGTGGCGGGCGTCCTCAACGCGAAGCACGGCGGCGCCGTGACGGTTCACCTCGCCGGCGGCGACCTGTTCGTCGGGTGGGACGGCAACCCCGGCCACGCCGTTTTTATGACCGGCCCGGCGCGCTGGGTGTTCGGCGGAGAGATAGACGTACTTGGGTGAGCGCCGGCCCGGCTTAAAGAACTATCTGCATAAACAGCCCGGCAAGAAAACAACCACCCAATCCCAGGAAGATAAACCATGGCGCCCAGATCTCCGGGCGCGGATGCCGGGGCAAAGGCCGTCTACAATAAACCGGTGGTCTCCAGAATCTACGTCGCATCGTCGTTTCCTTACACTACACTTACTACTGTTACCATCACATGCCCATACAGTAGCGACAAAGTGTTTCCGATGCATGACGAAAATGTAACCGGCCTGTAAAATTCATCCAATTCAATTAGCCGGGCTGCAAAGCATCACAGCCCGGCTCATCCACACGGGTTTTTACGATTTAATCAGGCGAGAAATGACTATTCGACCGTCACGCTCTTCGCCAGGTTGCGCGGCTGATCGACATCGCAGTTGAGCAGCGTGGCGACGTGATACGCCAGCAGTTGCAGCGGGATCACCGTCACGAGCGGCGAGAGCATCTCCGATACCTCCGGCACGTAGATCACGTAGTCGGCCTTTTCCTTGATGAACTCGTCGCCCTCGGTCGCCACCGCGATCACCACCGCGCCGCGCGCCCGCGCCTGCTCGATCTGGCTCAGCATCTTGTCATAGACGTGATCTTTGATCGCAATCGTCAGCACCGGCATCGTCTCATCGATCAAGGCAATCGGGCCGTGCTTCATCTCGCCGGCGGGGTAGCCTTCGGCGTGGATGTAGCTGATTTCCTTGAGCTTCAGCGCGCCTTCCAGCGCAATCGGGTAGTTGATGCCCCGGCCCAGGTAGAGGAAGTTCTTGTAGCCGGAGAGTTGTTCCGCCAATGCCTGATATTCGTCGTCGTGATCCAGCACGCGCCCTGCCAGGTCGGGCAGCGCCATTAATGCATTGACGTGTTGGCGCAGTTCCGCCGGCGAGAGCACGCCGCGCAGTTCGCCCAGGTAAAGCCCCAGCATATACAGGTCGATGATGCTCGCCGTAAACGCCTTGGTGCTCGCAACGCCGATCTCCGGCCCGGCTTGCATGGTGATGTACCCGTCGGCGAGGCGCATCGCCTGGCTGCCGATGGCGTTGACGATGCTCCAGATGCGCGCGCCGGTATCCCAGGCCTCCTCCAGCGCCGCCAGCGTATCGACCGTCTCGCCGCTTTGCGTGATGGCAAGCACCGCGCAACGGTCGTTGAGGATGGGTTGGCGGTAGCGGAATTCGCTGGCGTAGTCGATTTCGACCGGCAGACGCGCCAGGTGTTCGATGAGGAACTTGCCGATCAGCCCGGCATAAGCGCTGGTTCCGCACGCCACGATGATAAGGCGCTCCAAGCCTTGCGCTTCGTCTTCGGATAGTTCCAGGTCCGGCAGGCGCACGCGCCCGTTCTCGAAATCCACGCGCCCGCGCATCGTGTCGGTAAGGGTGCGGGCTTGCTCGAAGATTTCTTTTTGCATGAAGTGATCGTATTCGCCCTTAGCGGCGGCCACCGCGTCCCACGGGATATCGTGAATGTCGAGTTGGGCCGGCACGCCGTCGGTGGTGCGCACGACATAGCCATCGGCCTTCACGATTGCCATCTGGTGGCTCTCCAGAAAGACCATTTGGCGCGTGTGCTCCAAGATGGCGGGGATATCCGAGGCGACGAACATCTCGCCGTCGCCCACGCCCAGCGTCACGCCGCCCGCGTTGCCGATGCGCACCGCGACCAGTTGGTCGGGCGATTTGGCGTACATGGCGACAATCGCCTGCGATCCTTTTAGGTGTTTTACCGTCAGCCGGGTCGCTTCGGGCAGGCCGTGGCCCTGATTGAGGTAAAGCGCGATCAGGTGGACGATCACTTCGGTGTCGGTGTCGGACGCGAACACCACGCCCTCGGCTTGAAGTTCGGCGCGGAGTTCTTGGTAGTTCTCCACGATGCCGTTGTGCACCACCACCACGTCGCCGTCCATGCTGGCGTGGGGGTGCGAGTTGCGGGCGCTGGGGGCGCCGTGCGTGGCCCAGCGTGTATGGCCGATGCCGATATGACCGTTGGTCGGCTGTTCTTGGAGCAGTTGCCCCAGCCGGTCGAGTTTGCCGACCTCGCGGCGCCGGGTGATGCGCCCGCTGGTCTCATCAATAATGGCGACGCCGGCCGAGTCGTAGCCGCGATATTCGAGCCGCTTAAGCCCGTTGTAGATCAATTCCGTAGCATAGCGCGGACCCACATAACCAACAATACCACACATGAGAAGCCTCCTAATAGGGTACATGAAGTCAGATTTAAGGATGGGGATCACATCGCACCGGCAGCCGCCGCATGCAACCATCCGCCTCTAGACGCAAATTAGCTTGATTGCTTTTTGAGCTGAGTTCCCACGATCCGCTGCCTGGGGCCGCCGGTTGCCCGGCGGGTTTGCCAACGAACTTATTTTTAAGGGGAAAAATTAGGGTGGTGGGTGCACCCTGGCGGCATCCGCTGATCTTTCGATTTTCGGGCGTTGCCCTTAACCCCGCCGTGAAGCGGGGAACCGCCACCTCGTCACCCCGGCGAGCGCCGGGGCCGTGCGCTTATTCTCCCCAGGTGTCTTGTTCGATAGCGACTCCTTTCGCATTGGCTTTGTTTTCACACTACCCATAGTGTACACGTGATTTCGCTCCGAGACAATAGAATTCTGTCGAAGCTTTGTGGAGGGTTTGTTTGGGTGCGCGGCGCGGGTGGGCATACGAGAGTAGGATAAGGATGTCCCGTGCACGCCGCCGTGATTAAACGATTGGTCAACCCGGCGCCATGGCTTAGCCGGCACTGCTCTATAAATTGTCTGTCCCGCATCCGAAATGTTGTTGTTTCGGGCATTTCGTTTTAATGTTGAGCGTAGCAAATTCACGCAAAGTGTGCATAATTGAAAAAATATATCAAAGAGGACAAGGTGATTGCACAAGACATCCTGGCAACAATCGAACATGACGTGCCGGTCGCGGGCGTGTGGATTGGCCTGCATTGGACCGTGGTGGCGCTCGCCGATGGGCGCGCCGGCATGGCGGCGACCCTCCAGGCCGACCCGACCGCGCATCACATCCACGGCACGCCCGACGTGGCGGAGGCGGGCCGGCTGCACACGCGCGGCGCGCTGGAATTGGCCGCCTACGTCAATGGCCGGCAAGGCCCGGATGCCAGCGTAGGCTGGGCGGCGCTCAACGCGCTGGTGTGTCACGACCTGCTCGATTCGGCAGCCCACGATGAAGCTGAGATGGACGCGGCAGAGTTTTTGCTGGCGGAGGGCCAAACCCGACCGGTCGCCGTAGTGGGGCATTTCCCCTTCACCGGGCGGCTGCGCGCCGGCGTCGAGACGCTATGGGTGTTGGAGATGGATCCCGGCCCTGACGACCTGCCCGCCGACGCTGCGCCCGATATCCTACCCCAGGCCGGCGTTGTTGCTCTGACCAGCATGACCCTGATTAACAATACCTTCGCGGGGCTTCTGCCGCACATCCGCCCTGACGCCGTCGTGATGCTGCTCGGCCCCAGCACGCCGCTGACGCCGGTGTTCTTTGCGCGCGGTATCGACGTGCTCTCCGGCGTGCGCGTCACCGATATCGACATGCTGCGCGACTCGGTCACGCAGGGGGCGTCGTTCTGGCAAGTAAGGGGTGTGCAGAAGGTGACAATCACCTGTAAGTGAGTGCATCTTGTTAACATAAGGAGCGAATCGAGAATGGCAGCACAAAAAAATCGCGTTCATCACCGACGACGGCAAGACCCGGCATGCTGGAGAACCGCACCGACAAGCTGCACTGAGCGTAAGAACTGCGTTAGAGGTCCCAAGCGCGATGGGGGCTGTGCTATCATAGGGACGGCGAAAGTTTAAAGTTTTTTGTGTGGGAGCATGCGATGCCTATTTACGAGTACTACTGTAGCGACTGTGCTGTGCGCTTCAACAGTTTGCAGAAGATCACCGACCCGGCGCCGGCCTGTCCGCGCTGCGGCAACACCGGGGTGAAGAAGCTGATTTCGGGCGCGGCGGTGCTGCACTCGGACCCGGAGCACGAAGCAAACTACCGCGCCGCGCAAAAGCAAATCGACCAGGGCGATACACAGGAAATCGCGCGCTTCTTCCGCGAGCACGGCGGCGAACTCGCCGGGCGCGTAGACGGGCAGCTCACGACGTCGGCGGCCTTCCACGACTTGCTTGAGCGCGTAGAGCAGGGCGCTGCCGAAGCCGATATGACCGACCTTGAGGATGCCCTGGTGGATGCGACCGGCTCGCCGTATAAGACGGGCTACCATACGCCGGAGCCGGATCAGGCGCGCCTGATGGCCCAGGATGCCTCGATCACCGGGAAGATGACCGAAGCCGAACGCCAGCAAGAGGCCGAACGCCGGGCCGGGCCGGGCCACCAACACAAACTCGCGCACCCCGGCGATTTCGGCCCTGAACACGAGGACGCGGTCGATAAGGGCAAGCCGCCCAAATCGCCGTGGAGCGCGCCGAACATCGGTTGGACTTCGTAGGGCGCACGCGGCACAACAAAAGAACGGCTGATTCGTTCTATAGACCTTCAGAAAATGTTTTAGACTCACCTCACCCCTCAGCCCCCTCTCCACTTGGTGGAGAGGGGGGAGAACCCCCCAGATGGCGGCTCCGATTCCCCCTCTCCATAACATGGAGAGGGGGTTAGGGGGTGAGGTAAATTCCAGAACATTATCTGACAAACTATAGCGTTGTTTTGCCTCACCCCTGCGCGCTGCGTGCGCTTCCCCCTCTCCACGCCGTGGAGAGGGGGACAGAGGGGGTGAGGTTATCCTAAAGAAACGTCAGAATGTGTATTGGTCAACAGGATGGTTGACCAACACAGAATGAATCAGACCTTCGCCCTTCGGCCCTTCGACAAAAGTTTGGGGAAGCTGCCCGCGCATGGTATAATTTTATCTTGCCCGTCCCGGAGGGGTGCCAGAGTGGACGAATGGGGCGGTCTCGAAAACCGTTGTGGCCTTTATGGTCACCGTGGGTTCGAATCCCACCCCCTCCGCCTGAAGCTCCTGAAAAGGGGCTTTTTGTTTTCCATCACGGCAGTTCGTCCTGTGCGGCCTTGAGATACTTCTGAATCTCGGCGTACTCGTAGGGCGCGTCTTCCTCGGTGTGGACGGTCAGCGCGCACTTGAAGTACTCGACCGCGCGCTGTAAGCTGTCCACCCGGTCCTTCGACGGCGCCTCGAGCGCGAGCCGGCCCAGGCAGTACTGGACATCCGCCCAATCTTCCGGCTGCATATCGTCCCGCTCGACGCGGGCGGCAAAGTCGATGTGGCGGCGCGCCTCCTCGACGTTTTCGGCGTGGTCGCCGTGGGCCCGGTCCAGGCAGGCGGCGGCGAAGTGCACCGGCACCATCGAATAGTGCGGGTGGCCCTCCTCGTCGTAGGTTTCGAGCGCCTGCCGGAAGCACTCAATCGCCTGCTCCAGGTTGTCGGCGTGTTCGCCCTGAACCCGGCGGTGATAGGCGCGCCCCAGGAGATATTGAATCTGTCCCCACCGGCTGGGCAGCGCATCGCGCCTCGCCACTTCGAGCGCCTGCCGGTAGCACGCGATGGCCTGCTCCAGGTTGTCGGCGCGCGCGCCGTCGATGCGCCGGTAATAAGCGTCGCCCAGGTTCTTTTGCAGCGTCGCCCACACATGCGGGAACGCCGCGCGCGATGCGATATCAAGCCCCTGCCGGAAGTACTCGAGCGCGTGCTCGATATTCCGGGCGCGCCCGCCGTACACGCGATGGGCATAAGCCGTGCCCAGGTTATTCTGCGACAGCGCGCACTGGGCAGGGAACTCGTTGCGGGTTATCAACTCGATCCCCTGCCGGTAGTGCTCGATAGCCTGCTCGACGTTCTGGGCGCGGTTGCCGCGAATGCGGTTCATGTGAGCGTAGCCCAGGTTGTTTTGCAGCCCCCACATCTCCGAGATCGACAGTTGGTCGATTTCCTCAAGCCCCTGCCGGAGGTGTGCGATGGCCTGTTCGATGTTCGCGGCGCGCTCGCCGCGCACGCGGTACAGGTAAAGGTGTCCAAGCTCGCTTTGAATCTGCGCCCAGGTCTGCGGGGCCGCCGCGCGCGTGAACACTTCGAGCGCCTGGCCGTAGCAGGTGATCGCCTGTTCGAAGTTTTCGGCGCGCTCGCCGTGTATGCGCGCCCGGTACACGAACGCCAGTTGATGCTGGATGGCCGCCCACTGCCTGGGGAAGGCTTCCTGCGTTATGACCTCCATCGCCTGCCGGTAGTAGGTGATGGCCTGTTCGATGTTCTCGGCCTGCGGGTCCTGGAGCAGGCTTTCGGCCAACCGCTGCTTCAGCCTGGCCCAGGTCCAGGGCGCCAGCCGGCGCGGGAGCCATCTCAGCACACGTTGGTAAAATTCCATGACCGTTTCTCTCTCGTGCAGAAATCCACTCTATACCATTCTAACCTACTCGCATATCCTTTCAATATCTTGAACATTTGTTTGCACGCGCGCGCCAAATCTCCTATCATAATTCCGCATACGAGAACGACTTCTCCCGGAGAAAGTAAGAGGAAGCAGCGATGGAACTCGGCACGATTCAACTGGTGGATATTAACGAAGAAATGCGCGAGGCGTACCTGGACTACGCCATGAGCGTCATTATCGCGCGCGCCCTGCCCGATGCGCGCGACGGCCTCAAGCCGGTGCAGCGGCGCATCCTCTACGCCATGCACGAGCTTGGTCTGCGCCCCGACACGCCGTACAAAAAGAGCGCGCGCATCGTCGGCGAGGTGCTGGGCAAATACCACCCGCACGGCGACCAGGCGGTCTACGACGCGATGGTGCGCATGGCGCAAGACTTCTCGCTGCGCTACATGTTGGTAGACGGCCAGGGCAACTTCGGCTCCATCGACGGCGACAACGCCGCCGCCATGCGCTACACCGAGGCGCGCACCGCCGAGATCGGCGTCGATATGATGGCCGACATCGCCAAGAACACGGTCGATTACACCGACAACTTCGACGGCACGCTGCAAGAACCCGCCGTACTCCCCTCGGCGGTGCCTAACTTGCTCGTGAACGGCGCGTCGGGCATCGCCGTCGGCATGAGCACCAACGTCCCGCCGCACAATCTGGGCGAAGTCTGCGATGCGCTGGTCTACCTGCTGAAGCACTGGGACGGCATGGACGATATCGGCGTGGCCGACCTGATGCAGTTCATCAAAGGGCCGGACTTCCCCACCGGCGGCGTGGTCTTCAGCGGCGACGGCGGGGAAGGCGAAGCCGACGCCCTTACCCAGGCCTACGCGACCGGGCGCGGCAAGGTCAAGGTGCGCGCCAAGGTCCACGTGGAGGAGTGGACGCGCGGGCGCAGCCGCATCATCGTGAGCGAGATTCCGTACCAGACCAATAAAACCAGCCTGATCGAACGGGTCGCCCAGTTGGTGCGCGAGGCGCGGCTGGAGGGCATCACCGAACTGCGCGACGAGAGCGACCGGCAGGGCCTGCGCATCGTGTTCGAGTTGAGCCGCACCGCCGACCCCGCGCAGGTGTTGGAGGATCTGTTCCGGCAGACGCCGCTGGAGAGCACCCAGAGCATCATTATCCTGGCGCTGGTCGATGGCGAGCCGCGCACGCTCAGCCTCAAGCAAGCGCTGCGTGTGTATCTCGATCACCGGTTGGAGATCGTGCGGCGGCGCAGCGAGTACGACCTGGCGCGGGCCAAAGCGCGCGCGCACATCCTGGAGGGGCTGCTGACCGCGCTCGATAATTTAGATGCAGTGATCGACACGATCCGCCGCTCGCGCACCGTGCAGACCGCACGAACCAACCTGCAAAAGAACTTCTCGCTCAGCGAGGCGCAGGCGCAGGCCATCCTGGAGATGCAGCTCCGGCGGCTGGCCGCGCTGGAGCGCCGCAAGCTCCAGGACGAACACAAAGAGCTGGTCAAGTTCATCGCGGAGCTGGAGAAGCTTTTGAAGAGTCCCGCGCTGATGCGCCAGGCCATCATCGACGAACTGGCCGCACTCCGCGATAAGTACGCCGACCCGCGCCGGACCGCCATCGTGGGCGGCGCGGCGGTCAGCCCCACCCAGAGCGATACCCTGATGCCCGCCGAAGACGTTTGGGTGACGCTCACCGCCGGCGGCAAGCTCAGCCGCACCTTCACCGCCGAAGCGCCGAAGGTCACGACGACCATGCCTGACCCGCCGGGCGCTGTGCTGGAGTCCAACTCGCGGCATATCCTCTACCTGTTCACCGCCGATGGGCAGGCCGCCAGCTTGCCGGTCCACCAACTGCCGCAGGCCGAAGACCCCGCCGAGGGCCAGAATGTGTACGACCTCGCGCCGCTGGCGAAGGGGGCCGAGATCACCGCCGCGCTGAGCCTGCCGCCTTCGCTCGAGACCGGGTTCCTCTTCTTTGCGACGGCCGGCGGCGACGTGAAGCGCGTCCGGTTGGAGGATTTGCCGGGCGCCAGCGCGACCGCTTTCACCGTGATGAACATCAAAGACGACCGGATGGGCTGGGTGCGGTACGTCGTCGAGGAGGACGAGATCCTGCTCGCCACCGCCGAGGGCCAGGTGATCCGCTTTAAGGTCGCGGAGGTGCGCCCGACCGGGCTGCGCGCCGGCGGCATGCGCGGCATCAAGCTGATGGGGCAGCGCGACGCGGTGGTCGGGATGGACGTTGCAAACGACAAGTGGGGCGTATGGACCATCACCGCCAACGGCGAGGCTAAGATTACTTCGATGGATAACTACAACACCCAGGGGCGCGCCGGCAGCGGCGCCATCACGATGAAGCTCTCGCGGCGCACCGGCCCGCTCGCCGGGATGTGCGTCGGGCGCGCCGACGATAAGGTCGTGGTCATCACCAATAAAGACAAGCCGAAGTACATGCGCCTGGGTCTTGCCCCGCGCAAGCAGCGCGCCACCACGGGCGGCAGCGTGGTCAGCCTGCGCACCGGCGAGGCCGTGGTGGGGATTGTGCCGTTCCTGCTGCGGCTGGATGTGCTAAAGCCCGACACCGACGAAACGTGATCTTGCGCCTGCGGATGTATCCGGCGCGGGTCGGCGACGATGCAGCGCTGCCGTGCCCCTACCGGTGGCGGTGCTGCCGTCGCCGGTTCCTGCATATAGGCCCAGGCGCGAAACCTCCCGGTATTATCCTGTGGAGCCGCCCACATTAGGCGTATAATAATATAGAATAGGTTTCACTGCGGGCGCGCACAGCGCAGAAATTTGAGGGCGTCTCCATGACCTCCGCGTGTCCGGCGTGATTCCGGGCAAGGAGTGTGCCGGTGGAGTTCGGCGAGATCGAACAGGCAGCCGAAGAATACTTCAATCAAGGCCTGGCGTGCCGGAAGAGCGGCGACCTGGACGGCGCGGTCGCTGCCTTCACCGAAGCGATCCGCCTTAACCCCACCGACCCGCGCGCCTACTTCCAGCGGGCCAATCTCTACTACAGCCGGCGCAACTATGGCGCTGCCATCGCCGACTACACCGAGGCGATCCGCCTCAGCCCGCAGTCGGCCGGCGCGTACCATAACCGGGGCATCGCGCGGCGCGACCACGGCGATTTCGTCGGCGCCATCGCCGACCACACCGAAGCGATCCGGCGCAGCCCGGATTCCGCCGAGGCGTACCACCACCGGGGCATCGCGCGCAAGCGCAAAGGCGACCTGGCCGGCGCGCTCGCCGACTACACCGAGGCGATCCGCCTCAACCCGAAGGACCCGGATTATTTTAACAACCGGGGCAACGTGTACTTTGCGCAGGAGAAATACGACGAAGCGATAGCCGATTACACCGGCGCGCTCCGCCTCAGACCGACCGACGCGATTTTCTACAGCAACCGGGCCAACGCGCACGGGAAAAAGGGCGATTGGGCGCGCGCCGTGGCAGACTACGAAACGGCGCTCCGCCTGAAGCCCAACTACAAGCGGGCGCGCGAGAGCCTGGAGGCGGCGCGGGCGCGCCAACAGGAGGAAGATGCGCTTGATCCTTTCCTGAAGTACGAAGGTGCGCATAAGCCAGACCTGGAGACCATTTAAAGTTGACCCGAAAATGCCGCATCGCCATCATCGCCGATATCCATGCCAACTTCGAGGCGCTCGTCGCCGTGCTAGATGCGTGCGAAGCTGCGCGCGCCGACCTTTACTGGTGCCTGGGTGATCTGGTCGGGCGCGGCGACCGGCCCCTGCGCGTGCTGGAGCGCATGTTTGATCTCGTCCAATCGAACGCTATGAATATCTGTCTCTCCGGTAACCACGACTGGCTCGCCGCTGGGCGCATCAAGCCGGGGACCTTCATCGCCGCCTATGAGAACGAAGCGCCCATCAGCACCACCGGCATGCAGGTGAATGTCGTGCAGGCCGCGCTCGCGCACGCCGAGATGCTGCGCGATGAGGGCTGCACCGACCTGCTCGACTGGCTGGGCGCGCGGCCCGGCGCGCAGCCGGTGCCCTACCTGCCCGGCTATTACCTGGCGCATGGCTATTACGACCCCGGCGATGAATTGCGCGCCGTGATGACCTACACGAAAGTCCCGCTCAGCGCACGCCGCCAGATCGACCGGCTGGCGAGTGAATATCCCAAAGCGCCGCCGCGCCTGGTGGCGGTGGGGCACCGGCACCGGGCGACGCTGTGGCGCAGCACGCCGGGCGCGCGCCTGCCCCAGGCGCTCGACCCGTTCGCCGGGCCATACGAGTTTAACCTGGCCGAGGGCGCGGTTTTTCTTGTCGCCGGGAGCGTGGGTGTGATAAACTCGTTTAACCCCCACCCATCGTTCGTGATGTTGGATATCGAGTCGCCGGATGAGGTTCGCATTACATTCCACCGCGTCGAGGAGTTTATTAATGCTGATGCGCGTGCGTAGGCGTGTATACTGCCTGTACGCGCTGCTCCTCGTCGTGGTCGCGCTTCCCATGCCCGGACGCGCCGCCCGGCAAACCGATTACCCCGGCCTGGACGTGATCTTTGCCGTCGAGAACACTGCCGCCGCCGAGCGCTTCGACCCCGGCGGTTTGCGCTTCCGCGCGGTCCGGCAGGCCATCACGCGGCTGACGCACTTCCGCCGTGACCTGCACGCGCTCGGCGTCGAAGACGTGTCGATTCACGTCGCCGCGCTCACCTTCACCGACGACTCCGCGCCGCGCGTCCTCCTGCCGTGGGCGGCGCTCCCCGCCGCCGGCGACCCGCCTGTGCTCCCCGCCGCGCCGCCGCCCGAAGGGACCTACCCGGACCTGCGCGGCGCGCTGACCGGGCCAAACGGCGCGCTTGCCTACTTCGACCAACTCGACCTCCCCGACCCGGACCGGCGCTTACAGGTGGTGGTCGTGTTCAACGCCGAGCGCCCGCTGGCCGGGAGCGTGAACGATATCTATGCGCACATGGAGGATGTGACCGGCGCGTTCGAGGATTGGCGGCGCGACGAACGCCGGCAGCTCTACGTCTACGGCTTCAACCCCGACAACGCCGACACCGATACGTCGTACTGGGGCGGCGATGATGGGCGGCGCGGCTCGCGGATGGGTTACTACTGGGGCGAGGCGTCGGGCGGCAGCGCGGCGCAGGTCGCAGCGCCGGCGCAGTTGCTCGACCGGCTGGTGAACCTGGCTGCTGCGTGGGCCGGCGCGCTGCTGACCAGCCCTGACTATTCTTTCTCCGCGTCGCTCATCACCCCCGCCGCATCGCTCTACGAGATGCCCGCGTATGGCCTGCGGGCGCGCTTCATCCTGCTGGGCAGCACGGTCAGCGCCGCCGACCTGCGCTTGGTCGCGCCGGACGGCCTGCCGGTGGGCGAAAGCGCCGGGGCGCGCGTTGCGCGCGGCGACGGCCTGGTCACGTGGGAGATCGACAACCCGCTGCCCGGCCCGTGGCAGGTCAACATCGACGGGATCGCCAACGGCGTCGTCGTGGACTGGGTGCGGCTGCGCCCGGCGCACTTTGCTTTTCACGTATCCAAGCAGGGCCAGCAGTACCAGGACGTGACGGTGCGGCTCGACATCACCGGGGCAAACGGCCTCCCCCTGCCTGCTTACGACACGGTATACCGGCTCAACACGGCGCTGCGCATCACCGCGCCCAGCGGCGCGGCGCTCCCGGTCGATGCGCTGGACTACACCGGCGGCGTCTATGCGCTGACCTTTACGCCGGTCGAGGTGGGGATGTACACGGTCGAACTCACGGCGTCGTATGGCGACCGGGTGTTCTTCGGCGGCAGCGGCAGCGCATCCCAAACACTGGAGATTCTGCCGACCACCGTCCGCCTGGAGCCGGCGACGACGACTCTGCTGCAAGACGCGACCGCGCCGGTGGCGCTGCGCTTCTACGACGCCGAAGACCAACCCATTACCGGCGGCATCCAACTCGAAGCGGCCAGCGCCACGATGTACCAGGGCGAGACCTGCGGCGATAAGCCGCTGGAGGGCATCGCGCCGGTGCTGCTCGCGCCCGCGCCGGACGCCGGCGGCGCGTGGGCCGGGGCGTTTCACACCCCGCCCGCCGGCGGCTACAAGGGCCTGGTGATGCTCTGCGCCACGCTCAACATCCGCGACGCGCTGGGCGGGACGATATCGCGCGCCGCCAACGCCCGCGCCGAGGTCGTGGCGGTGTCGGTGCTGTCGATGCAGTTGGCGGCGCCCGGTGCGCCCGGCGCGACGGTCGGCGAGATGGCCCGCGAGTCGATCTTCCCGTTTGCGCCGGTCCCGGTGACCATCGCCGTACAGGTGAGCGCCGGCGACGCGCCGTTTGTCATCCCCGCCGGTGTGATCGAAGCCGAGCGCCAGGAGCTTGGCGCCGAGTCGGTCGTCATGGCGACCGTGCAGCGCGCCGGCAGCGGGGCGGTGCAGCGCGTCCCGCTCACCCAGCGCGCCGGCGGCGTCTGGAGCAACGCGCCCGACCCCGACAACCCGGCGGGCGATATCCCGCCGCTCTACCTGGACCCCGACACCTACACCATCACCATCGAGGTGCCGCAGGACGTGCTGGGGGATAGCAACCTCAAGTTTGGCCCGGTCGATGCCGGCGGTTCGTACACGCTGGCGATGACGCTGGTGCGCACCACCAACCCGCTCATGGTGGCGCAGATCGGCGGCTTCAGCGTCGCGGTGACCGGCGCGGCGGCGCTGCTGGCCCGGAATCGCTTCCGGGCGCGGCGGCTCGCGCGCTACCCGGTCACCGGCATGCTCGCCATCGTGCGCGAGGACGCCAAGACCGGGGCGCGCACGGTGCGCCGGCGTATCGACCTGGATGCGCTGGGCGTCAATCATCACGTCTTGCGGTGGGGCGAGTTCCCGGTCGCCAACCCGCCGCTTTCGCATCTGGAGGTGCAGTCGAACGAGCGGCTTTGGAACCAGGACCGCGCGATCCGGGTGCGCTATGCGGCGCAGCAGCAGCCGCCCGTGTGGAGCGAACCGCTCCGGCGCGGTGACGCATTCGAGCTGTGGCGCGACGCCGCCGGCAACATTTACTACCTGGTTCGCGGCCCCATCGGTGCGGACGACGCGCCGCCCGAAGCCGCCGAACTGCCGGCGGCGCCCATCCCGCGCCCCTCCGCCGACAGTCTTTTCGGCGACGACGACGGAGCGTGACCCGCATGACCGACGCCCCTCCCCCCCTCACCGCGCCGGGATTGGTTATCGGGCTGGGCGACACCGGGTGCCGGGTCGCGGGCTTGGCGCCGGCGCACGCCGCCCAGACGCACCCGCCCGCCGCCGCGCGCAGTCTCCACACTCTAGGGATCGGGTTCGGTGCGCCGCCGCCCGGTGCGCCGCCCGGCGCTTACGTGCAGCTTTGCGACGATATCCCCGCGCTGCTGGCGCATGCCGGCCCGGAGGCGGCGGCCTGGCTGGACGTGGACGCCTACCGCGCCCGGTGCCGTCCCGCGTCGCTCCCGCCGCCCGATATGCCGCGCCCATTGGAACGCCTGGCGCTCTTCGCCGATTTGCGGTTGGGCCGGCGCTCGCAGGTGGTAAACGCCGTCCTGGGCGGCTGGACCGCGCTGGCGCGGGCGGCGCGCGGCCTGAGCGTCAGCGTCGTCGCGGCGCTGGCCGAGCCGGGCGCCGGGAGCATCCTGGTCGATATCCTGCACCTGGTGGGCGAGATTGCGAAGAAGCGCGGCGAGAGCGTCACGCGCTGGGCTTACCTGGTGCTCCCCTCCGCCGAGGCGCGCCACGCCGCCGGTGCGGTGCGCGGCTTCGCGGCGCTGCGCGAACTGGCGCGGCTGATGGTCTACAACGACCCGGTGTACGGCGAGCCGATGTCTTACATCTCCACGCTCACCGACTCGGTGTGGAACGGCCACCTGCGCGCCAAGCCCATCGACCAGCTTTACCTGTTCGACTACGCGCCGCCGGAGCACATCGCGCCGCAGCTTGCGAGCTTGCTGCTGGTGCGCGCCGGGCCGCAGGTACATGACCGGGTGCGCGCCGATGCGGTGAACCAGTACCGCGCGCTGCCCGACCGGGCCGAGGGGCGTTGGCTGTGCGGCGCGCTGGGGAGCTACAGCGTGACGCTGCCCGCCGAGCGCCTGGTCGAACAGCGCGCCGTGCAGCACGCGCTCGATGCGCTGCGCGTGTGTCTGGCGGACGGCGCTGCGCCGGATGGCAGCGACCGCGCCGGACAATTCCTGCTAGACTTGAGCGCCGCGCACGGGGCGGCGCTGGGCCGTCCGCTCGCGGAGTGGGCGCGCGAGCGCGATATTCGCACCCTCGCCGACCGGCTGCGCGGCGAGGCCGTGCATAAGCTGGACCGCTGGCTGTTCGCCGGGCTGGACGCGCCCGCCCTGCTGCGCGCCGCCCACCTCAAAGCCGACGCGGAGCGGCTGCGCTTCGACGTGGGCAAACCGCCACCCGACGACTCGCTGCTGGGTGCGGTGACGACCGTGCTGCGCGTGGACGCCGCCGAGTACTTGCAGGCGGCGAGTGCGCTGCTGGCGCTGTTCGACGCCTCCGACGAACGCGACGATCCCCGGCCCGGCGCGGGCGGCGCGTATCGCAAGCTGGCGGCGCAGGCGGCGGCATCCCAGGCGGCGCACTTCCGGGCGGCGCTCACCGATTTTTTGCAGCATACATTGAACGGCGGTGTGCGCGCCGAGACTTCGCCGGCGGCGCTGCTGGCGCTGCTGGCGGCGCTGGCCGATATCTTGCAGCACGCGCGCGATGCGCTGCAACTGGCGGCGGAGCGGCACGGCGCGGCGGCGCTCGATGCGGCGCACGACGCCTACCGGCGCACCCGGCGCGCGCTGCTGGATGACGCCGCGAATCGCTGGGCGATGCGCGACACGATTGTGCGCTTTGCCGAGCAGACCCAACAGTATGTCGAAGCGGTGCGCGTGCGCGAACTGCTGGCGGCGCTGCTGGCCGCCGTTACGGATTTCTTGAGCGCCGCCCGTGCCGCCGGCGCTGCACTGCGCGGCTGGGTCGATGCGCTGCGCGACCACGCGGCGGAGTTGGCGGCGCGGCTGGCGACGCTGCACTTCTGCGAAGCTGTTAATCAAAGACTCATCGTTCCCTCAGATTGGGACAAGGTTGATCCGTTAAACTTGGTCGGGCGCTTGCGCTGGCAGGTGGATTTGGCCGCCGCCGGGCAGGAGAAGATCGCACTGGCGCTCGACGCCGCCGTGCTCGACCCGTCCGACCGCGCAAGTTGGGCCGTATGGCTGGACGCCGCCCGCGCGCCGTTCGAGCGCTTCGCGGCGCGCCGTTCGGTGCTCGACCACCTGCCCGCCGGCCCGGAGGTGCTCGCGGAGGAACTGCGCGCCGCCGAAACGCAAATGCTCACCTACCGGCGCGGCGCGGACTCGGTGCAGAACGTGCAAGGCTTGCTCGTCGCCGGGCCGGTCGCCGACGCGCCGCACCACCATCGCTATGTCGGCGCCGTACACGACCGGCTCAACGCCAATCAGGGCGCCGTGCAGCGCCAGGACGGCGCGGACCGGAGCCGGCTCAGCTATCTGTTCATCACCGAGCGCATCGACTTGATGGATGAGGTGCCGGCTTACGCGGCGCTCGCCGAGCGCTACCGGCACACGCCGGGCAGCGAGCTACAGGAGCAGCACGTGTTGGCGGCGGAGCGTTGGGCTGTGTACTACGAGCGCCGGTTGACGCCGCCGGACTTCGAGCCGCGCACGCTGCACCCGCGCGTCGTGGCGCTGCTGGCGCACCATGAGCGCTGCGCGGCGTTTCTGCACGCCGAGACGCTGGGGCTGGTCCGGGTCACGGAGCGCCTGGAGGCGATGCGGCGCTATACCTCCGGCGGGCCGGATGCGCCGGACGCGGACCCGGACGCGGTGCGCGAAGCGCTGAATGCTTATATCATCGCGCACACCGACGATGCCGCCGTGGGGCGCACCGCCCCGGCGCTGCGCGCGAACCTGGCCGGCGCTCGTGCGCGCGGCTTGTACGCCGAGATGGTCGCAACGCTGGCCGTATTGGATTTGTTCAACGATTACGACGCGCGCCTTGCCGCGCTGCGCGCGTCGGTGGATTATGCGCGCGACCCGGTAAACGCCGATTTGCTGGACCTGTCGCGCCTGCTGCTGCGGCCCTACATTGAGCGGATGGAAAAGCGCGCCTTGCAATATGGGAGGCCGGCGTCTTAACGCCGGACGCGCCAACCATACCGGCGGAAAGGGTGACTTGACTTATGCCGGAATTTACAGTCTTAGAAAGCTTCATCTCGCACGTCGGGGAGGGGGATCGCTTTGCTTACCCCGACGGCGACATGCACGTCCATAAGGGCGTCTACGGCGCGGTCTACAAGGCAACCCGGCACGAAGCCGAGACCGTCTTCCCCAAGCGAATCTGGGCGATCAAAGAAGCGCTCGCGCCGGGGCGCTACCCGGTTTACCGGGACGAATACAATGTGCTGCGCACCCTGGCCGAGGCCACCCGCGAGCGCAACCAGGGGCGCGCGCTCTCGCCGTCGGCGGCTCTGATCCAGCATGTGACCCGGCCCGAATACGCCGGGCTGCTGATGCCTTTCTACGAGCATACCTTTTTGAAAGAGCTTCAAGAGTGGCTGGAATACGCCTATCCCGAAAGCGGGCGCACGCTGAACCCGCTCGCGGCAGAGCGGTTGGCGACGTCGCAGGCGGTCGAGTACACGCTGCTGCTCGACGCGCTGCATGCGGCGCTCGACAAGGTGTGCATCGACCGCAAGACCGGCGACCTGCGCTGGTACCAGGATTTGGAGGCCGGCGACCGCCTGGTGGTGCTGGACTGGAATCTGTTGGAGCCGCGCACACCGCTTGGCGAGCAGCAAGAGCTTGTGATCTGGGGCGCGCTCTGGTACGAGATGCTGGTCGGGCGGCCCTGCCGTCCCCCGCTGGAGCCGTTCGACGATCACTCGTGGCAGCGCCCGGTCGCGCCGCACGGCCCGGCGCAGGGCGTGCTCTCGATAGGGTTTCGCTATATCTTGCAGCGCAGCCAGGAGCGCCGCTATATGCGGCCTGCCGAACTGCGCGCCGACCTCCAGGCGTGGCAGAGCTGGTTGAACCGTTCGTCGCGGGATGTCATCGCCATCGTGCAGGACGCCGGCGGCAGAGACCGCCCGTGGGAGGATCTACAGGATGCACTGGCGGCGCACCGGCAGCCGCTCCCCGGCTTCGACGGGCTGACGCGCGCCCAGGTCCGCCTGTTGTGCTGGGACCTGGCCTGGCGGCTCGGCCCGGAAGACGAGCGCGCCGACGGCGCGCGCGCCGTCGCCCGCGAAGTGGTCTATCACGAAGCGGCGAAGGACCTGGCTGCCAGCCTGCCCGAACTGGTCGAAGCGGCGACGCGGGGGCGCTTCCGCGACGTGCGCAACACCTTGAACCGGCTGCGCGGCGCGGTGACGACCGGCCCGGAGCGCGCCGCGCTGGCCCGCTGGGAGGTGGTGTTGGGCGCGCTGAGCGGCGAGGGGCTGGACCTCTACGACGAGCGGCCCCGGTTGGTGCACTACATGGAAATGCTCCAGCAGCCGGTCACGCAGGACCGCGAACGCTGGGAGGACCTGCGCGCGATGGAAGTCGATCTCGGCATCCTGCTCAGCCGGTCGGCGTCCGGCTCGGAGGTGCACCAGGCGCTTACCCAACTCTACGCCGAGGCGCAGCTCCGGCGGCTGCGGCTGCGCCTGCAAGACACCGAAGTGCTGACCCGGCGGATTACCCACCTGGAGGATGCCGTCAAAGCGCTGGCGGCGCTGCCCTACGGCGAAGATTTGATGGAGGATCAGATCGACCTGCGCGCCGCGCTCGACGAGGCCCGGCGCGAGGCGATGCTGGACACCCAGGTACAGGAGGCGCTGCGCGCGCTCTGGGAGGCCGCCGGCCAGGACGCCTGGGAGACGCTGCCGCGCCAGTACGCGAAAGCCTACGCGCAGGTCCGCCACAGCGAAACAAACGCGGCGGTGCTGCGCGACGGCGCGCAGCCGATCTTCTGGATGCGCGATTTTCTCCGGTGGGCGCCGACCGCCAACCCGTACAACGCGGTCGATGCGCTCGGCGGCAGGGTCGCCGGGACGCTGGGCAGCGACCTGGCGACCGCGCCGGCGCATGCGCAGCGCGTCGAGATGGTGGGCCGCCTGATCGGGCGCTGGTGGGCGGCGGTCCAGGACGCGCAGCCGGCCGACGCGACCGTCGCGGCGCTGGCCGGCCGGTTGGTGGAGGCGGTGTATGCGAGCCTCCGGCGCGCCTACGAAGCGGTCGTCGCGGCGGTGGATGAAGCGCGCACCCTCGAAGCGCTCGGCCCGGTGCACGACGAAGCGGTCGCGCCGCTGCAATCGGCGCCGGTGCGCGCCTGGTGGAGCCGGGAGGGGAGCAGCGGCGTGCCCGGCCTGTATGCGCGCGATGTCGAAGACGTGCTTGAGGCGTTCGCCCGCAAGTACGCCTTCTTCGCCGAACATGCGCCGCTCCTGGAGAAGGGCGCAGAGGGCGGTCTGACGCTGGCGGCGTTCATCCGGCGCGCGGCAGAGGCGCGTGTCGAACTGACCGCGCTGCCGCCCGGCTACAGCCTCACCGAACTGGTCGAGCCGCTGACCGCGATAGACGAGACGGTCGAGGCGCTCCGGCGCGAGCTGGAGCGCGCCCTGCAAAGCTTGGGCCGCGATCTCATCCGGGCGCGCGAGGCGCGGGCGACGCTGCTGCGCATCGAGGCGAGCCAGGCGCTCACGCGCGCGTGGGCCGCCGCCAACGCCTTCGATATGCCGGCGCTCAACCAGGCGCTCAACGAGTCGAACCGCGCGCTTGAGGAACTGGACCAACTGGTCACCAGCACCGGCCCGCTGGTGACCGAAGTCGAGAAATTATGGGATTCGTATGGGCGGCTGCGCCGCTACTACGACGCGCTCGCCGCGCTGCCGGCGGTGTACGGCGACGGCCTGAAGACCTGGCGCGAGCAACTGCTGTCCGATGCGGTGTTGGAGGCGGAGGATCGCGGGACGCTGCTGAAGCTGGTGAAGCGGGTCAACGAGCCGCAGCTTGCCGACGCGCTCAAGTTTCTGCTGGAGCTTGACGCGCGCCTGCGCCTGGAGCGGCGCGCCGAGGGCGCCGCCTATGCCCAGCTTCAGGCCGAGCGAAATTTCTATATGCAGTACGACACGCTGCGCAAGGCGATGCTGCGCCAGAGCGAGGCGCACGTGCAGAGCATCGAGGAGGGCGAGGCGCTGCCGCCCCCGGCCCAGGAAATCGGCGCGACGCTCAATGCCATGTGGAACCAACTCCCGGCGCTCGGCGAGGCGGTGCGCCCCCTGGCGCGCGACCTGGTACGGCAGTGGGGCAACATCGATGCGGCGGCGGCGAACCTGCGCGCCGCCGGCCAGGTCATCGCTGCCGCGCCGGGCGACCCGGTGCGCCTGCTGGACGCGCTGCATTTGCAGGCCCAACTTGCCGCGCCCGAAGCCTTCTACCTGGCCCGCGCCGAGTGGGATATCGCGTTCAACGCGGTCAGCGTCCGGCTCGACGACCTGCGCGTCGATGCGTGGGACGCGCTCGAGGCCGTCCGCGACCTGGCGAGTCGCAAGCGAGCGCAGGGGCACAAGGCATTCTTCGACGTAAGCGACGCGCACGACGAGAACGCACAGGAGAGGAGCTAAACCAAAATGGCCGAACCGGAACAGCAGCCTTCCTCCCAGGCGTTGATCGCCGCCGGCGTCAAGCCGTCGGCCCTGGTTGCGCCGCCCAAACCGTTATGGCAGCGCTTGCGGGGCGTCCTCGTGTTTGGCGCGGCGGTGTGGCTCGTCGCGCTGACCGCGCTGGCGGCGCTGGCGGCATGGGCCGCGCTCCGCCCGCCCGAAGCCACGCCCGTCCCGCTCGACGAAAGGGCCGTGCAGACACTCATCGCCGGGGCACTTGCCCAGATTACCGCACCGGCGGCGCAGCCCGGCGCGGTCACGGGCAGCGCGCCCCAAACGCCGACCGCCGCCCCGACCGACACGGCGACGCCGGCGCCCATTCCCACATCTACGCCCGCCGCGCAGATGCGTTTTTCCGCCGCGACGGACACCGTACCGGCAGACGGGCACACCACCGTCGCCCTGACGGTCGGCGTGCAGATCACGCCGCCGGCGCCGGGTTGGTCGGTGCGGCTGCGCGCCGACGCCGGCGCGCTGGATGCGGGCGAGTTTGCGCTGACGCCCAACCCGGACGGCGCGGCGGCGGTCGAAGCCGTCTACACGCCGCCCACCGACCGGACCGGCGTCGTGAACGTCTACGCGACGCTGCTCGACGACGCGGGCCGGGCGGTGAGCGAACAGGTCGTCGCGCTGCAAGTGATCGATGAGGCGTTGGCGGTCGTCTGGCTGCAGGACGGCGAGCCGCTCGACGACGGCGGGCCGGCCTATCTGCCGGTAACCGGCGGCGAGTCGGGGCTGGCATTCCGGCTGGTGCGCGCCGATGGCGGCGCGGTGCTCGGCACGTACACGGTCACGGCGCGTGTGTCCGGCTCGGAGGCCCGGATCGGAGGGATGGAGGCGGTCGAGATCGAGGCGCCGCCCGGCGCGGCGGTGCCGCTCGACATCACGCCCGCGCCCGATATGGCCCCGTTCGACCTCACCATCACGCTGCCCAACGGCGAAACCGCCGTGCGCGCGCTCGTCCCGATGACGCCCGCCGCGTCGGTCACGGCGGCGCTGGCGCCGGCCGGCGAGGGGTTGGCGGTCTGCGGCGCCGGCGACCGGACGCGCCAGTTAACGCTGGCGCTTTCGGTCGAGACCGAAGGCGAAGCCGGTCATCCGCTGCTGGTCAGCTATGAGGTCGTATTAGGGGAGGCGCGCGATGCGCCGCTGTTCCGCGACGCCGACGGCGCGCGCTGGGCGCCGGGCGAAGTGCGGCAGATGTTCGCCGCACCGGAGCGCGGCGGCGCGGCGAGTCTGACGCTGTTCCTGGTCGATGGCGACTGGGCGGCGTCCGAAGGCGGCGCAGCCATCCCCGGCGGCGCGCCGGTATTCTACGCCGACGCGCCGGGGTTGGCGCGCTTCACCATCCGGGATGCGGTGAGCGGCGTCGCGGCGGCGGAGCCGGTGATGGTGCCGGTGGGGCTGCGCCGGGTGCGGCTGGCCGCGCCGGGGGCATCGACGGCGGCGGTGAGGCTCGACGGCGGCGGCGATTACCAGTTCAACCCCAGGCGCAGCGCGCCGCCCGGCCCGGAGAGCGGCGGCGGCGTCTTGTACACATTGGACGGCGGCGACGCGGCGAGTGTGCGCGTACTGGCGACCTTCTGGGTGCGCAGCGTCTACCTGACCCAGGACGCCGGGGATATGGCGACGCTAGGCGCGGTGGTCTCTGCCGAGATCGGCCTGACCGACGCGATCCCGGCGACGACTTCGCTCGATTGGTTCCGCTCGTTGATCCGGGCGGCGGGCGGCGGCGTGCGCAGCGCCGAGGCCAGCAACCCCGACCTGCTGCTGCCGGCCGGCTCAGCGCCGGTCGAGGTGTCGTACTACGGAGAGCGCGAGGCGCTCGACGCGGACGTGACGAACGACCTGCACCGCGTCTACACGGTGGGGACCGCGCCGGCCGGCGCGCTGGCGGCGTGGCCGGCGCTGTGCCCGCTCGTGCCGCCCACGCCCACCGCGACGCCGGTCCCGCCCACACCGACCGAAACGCCGACGCCCAGCGCCACGCCGCCCCAAACGTAACGTAGCGTGGACATTTTACTGCTGGAACCCTACTGCACCGGCAGTCATCAAGCGTGGGCCGAGGGCTACGCGGCGCACAGCGCGCATCGCGTCCACATTCTCAGTATGCCCGGCAGGTGGTGGAAGTGGCGTATGCACGGCGGCGCGGTGACGCTGGCGCGCGCGTTCCTGGCGGGCGGCGGTGCGCCTGGCCTGATCCTCGCCACCGATATGCTGGACCTGACGACCTTCCTGGCGCTGACGCGCACGCGGACCGCCGGCGCGCCGGCGGTGTATTACTTTCACGAGAACCAGCTTACTTACCCGCCGCCGCCCGGCACCAAGCGCGACCTGCACTACGGGTTTATCAACTATGCCTCGGCGCTGGCAGCGGACGCGGTTTTCTTTAACAGCCGGTTCCACATGGACGAGTTTTTCGACGAACTGCCGCGCCTGCTGAAGCACTTCCCTGACTCCAACGAGCTGGAGACCCTCGACCTGCTCAAGGCCAAGACCGGCGTGCTGCCGTTGGGCCTGGATCTGCGGCGCTTCGACGCTTATGCGCCCGAAACACCGGCGCATGACGCAGCGGGCCGTCCGCCGCTGGTTGTGTGGAATCACCGATGGGAGTACGATAAGAATCCGGAGGAGTTTTTCCGCGCGCTGTACCGGCTGGCCGATGAGGGCGTCGCCTTCGAGGTCGCCATCGTCGGCGAGAACTTCCGCCAGCAGCCGGACGAATTCGAGACGGCGCGCGCCCGGCTGGGCGACCGGGTGGTGCAGTTCGGCTATTTGGAGCGTTTCGCCGATTACGCGCGGCTGCTGTGGCGCGCCGACGTGCAGGTGAGCACGGCGCGGCAAGATTTCTTTGGCATCTCGACCTGCGAGGCGATTTACTGCGGCTGCCGGCCGGTGCTGGCGCGGCGGCTGAACTACCCGGCGCTGGTGCCGCCGCCCGACCACGAGCGCTTTCTGTACCGCGAGGGCGAACTGGTCGCGGCGCTGCGCGGTGCGCTGACCGAGCACGAACGCCCGCCGCGCCGGCTGCGCGGTTGGGTCACGCAGTTTGATTGGTCGAAGATGGCGCCGCAGTACGATGTAACCTTCGAGCAAGTTTTGGCATCGCAACGATAGGACAAAAGACTGTTGCCACCCATTATTTATGTTCAAAAGCAATTCAACGTGTTTCGGTGTTTGATTTTTAGCGCAAAGTCTGAAAATTCGGTTAAAATATGATGAAGATAACATAAACGCGGGTCAGGGAGTTAACCATGTCCACGAGGGTCCAAGGAACCGCTTTAGAAATGGTGACAATTGCCCAGAAGTCGCGGCAGCGCGTGGTGCGGCTGTATGCAGTTATTGCCGCGGTCGGGGCTGCGATTTTATTTGTCGTCGTCCTCAGCTTCGAAACCGGTATCCGCCTGAACACCAAGTATGCCTCGCAGATCGAAGCGACGTTTCGCATCAAAGAGGCTGTCCTCAGTGCACATCTCTGGCTTGAGGAATTGGCGAGCGGCGACACTTACATCGACATCAAGGAGATCAGAACTGGGCTTGACCGGGCCTCCGCGCTGACCACTGCGCTGCTGGAGGGCGGCGCGGTGGGCGCGCCGGGAAGGGCAATCGTCGCGGTGGATGACCGTGATGCGCGCCGGAAGGTTGAAGACGTTCAAAAGGCTTTGACCGAGTTCAAGGATGCCAGCGAACAGCGCTACGCGGCAGGCGAAGAAGCCGGCGCCGATTCGGAGGTTGACGACGTTTACGACCAGGCCGCCAAAGACTTATCGACTCGACTCGACCTGTTGATGTGGGAATTTGAGCAGATATCGGCGCAAGAACTGGACAGTCTCTATCTGCTGCGTCTCGTAGTGATTGGCGCAGTGGTGGCGGTGTTTGGCGCCGGCGCCTGGATGCTGCACAGCTATGAGCAGCGCAGCCGGGAGGATCTGGAATCGATCCAGGAGCACGAACAGCAGCTTACCGTCTTCCGTGCGCTGATCGAAACGGCCGGCGATGCCATCTGCCTGGCCGACCTGAGCGGCAACGTGGTTTACGCCAACCCGGCTTTCTACCGGATGCATGGCTATAAGTCAGGCGACGTCGCCGTATTGGACCGCCAAATTGCCTCTTTTATCGACCCCGAAGACTACCGCAGCAAAGGACTCTCGCAGGAGCAAATCGTCGCCAAAGCCACCAGCCCGGATGGATTTATGGGAGAATGGCGGCACGTGCGCAGGGACAAATCGACATTTATCGGGCAAGACAACGCCTTCACCATCCGCGATGAGAATAACCAGGCAATTGCACTGGGCGAGATCGTGCGCGACGTCACCATCCAGAAGCAGACAGAGATCGACCGCCAGCGCTTGCAGCAGGAGACCATCGAGGCGCAGCGGGAGGCTATCCTAGAGCTTTCGTCCCCGATCATTCCGCTGATGGAGGGAATTATCGTTATGCCGCTGATCGGGGACATCGACACCTCGCGCGCCCGCGATATCACGCGCGCCCTGCTGGACGGAATCGGCCAATACCGCGCAAAGGTCGTGATCCTGGATATCACCGGCGTCCAGGTGGTCGATACGGGCGTGGCGAACCACCTCAATAAGACGGTGCAGGCCGCGCGGCTCAAAGGCGCCCAGACCATCCTGACCGGCATCTCGGACGCGGTGGCGGAGACCATCGTCGATCTGGGCATCGACTGGAGCAAGCTGGCGACCCTGCGCAACTTGCAGGCCGGCCTGCTGGCAGCGCTCCGGTCGCTGGGGATGCGCATCGAAAGCGGCAAGACGCCAACCGGCGCAATCGACAAGAACAACAAAGGTAAAGACAGGCCGGCGGAGGGCTGATTCGTTCTAACATCGTTTTACCTCACCCCCGCGCGCTGCACGCGCTTCCCCCTCTCCACGCCGTGGAGAGGGGGACAGCTTTCAAGGGTAGGTTTTTGCTTTTTGCCCTCACCCGGCGCTGCGCGCCACTCTCTCCCTCAAGGAGAGGGTATTACCGCCTCAACGACTCACACCAAAACCGGCGCTTTGGCCGTTATCGATGCTCTGACTCCCCTCTCCCTGAGGGAG
>JAFGMM010000314.1 GCA_016927535.1 Anaerolineae bacterium | reverse complement strand
GATAATGCGATGCCTCATCGTGGCGAAAATAATTCCTTCCACCTGCCAGCTCAATAAAATGCCCATTTCCTGGTCTTCTATGCTTGCGTCTTTTCCCGAGTCCATCAACATGAGCAACCGCTGCTTCTGGCCTGCAGCATCTTGCGCACCCTGTATGATTTGGCCGGCAAAAGGCGTGGTCGCAATTTCGTCGGTTACCAGTCCGATCACACGGGATTGACTTGTCCGAAGTCCAATAGCCATCGCATTGGGTGTATATCCAAGCTGCTTTACGGCTTTCAGCACCGCCGCCCGAGTCTTCTTAGATATATTGGCATTGGGAACATCGTTAATGACAAAAGAGACCGTCGTCTGAGAAACACCAGAAAGACGGGCAACATCCCCCATGGTTGGACGTTTTTTGTGTGTAGCCATGATAATTCCATTTACTAAATCGTATTATCGCCAAAGCCGATATAAAAGTCAAGGCCAATTAGGGTACATCCCGAATCTGGGGCGAAAAATCGGCAGCTCCGCAGATACGGTATAGACTTTGAACGCGCGGGAAAATTTCGCGAGAGGTAGATAATGAGAACAGTTTATATTTCTAGATTATGTGCATCAGACGTTTTAGATAATTTATTTAATATTTCTATTATATTACTATCAGCGATCAAGCTCGACTCACACTTCACTTTACATCATCCGGGAATCCAAACATCCCCGGATGATGCTTGAGTGAGTAATTTCAGTGCACTGGATGCGTGATGAATTCGCGCATCTGCCATTTATGCTGCGTGATGCCCAGCGTCATGGCGCTGGATATATTCCAGTTAGCACTCAAGTGCATCGCCAGCGCGACCCGTTCGCTCGAAGTCTTCAAGCCATACATCGGCGTGCCCAATCTTGCGGTGTGTTTGCGTTCACATGCGCCGCATTTCCACTAGCCGGCAATCTAGGCATGGTATCCTCCCCAGAAGGTTTCGGAAGAGAATACTATAACCTCCGTTCCTTAGCTTAACGCGTATGGGTTTCAACCCCGCCCCTACCGCCGATCGCGCGGCGGCCTGACTTCGCCTTACCAACATCCCGCCGGGGGAAATCACCCGCCCAGGTATGCCTTCTGCACCTCCGGGTTGCGCACCAGGTCCGTGCTGGCGCCGGAGAGCTTGATCTCGCCGGTCTCCAGCACATACGCGCGCGCCGCGATCTTCAGCGCCATATGCGCGTTCTGCTCCACCAGCAAAACCGTCGTGCCCTGCGCGTTGATTTCACGCAGCATCTCAAAGATATCCTGCACCAGGATCGGCGCCAGGCCCATCGACGGCTCATCCAGCAGCATGAACTTACCGCCCGTTACCAGCGCGCGCGCCACCGCCAACATCTGCTGTTCGCCGCCGGAGAGCGTATCGCCCAGCTGGGCGCGGCGCTCCTCCAGGCGCGGGAAGCGCTCGAAGGCGCGGCGGATGCGCTTGTTCAATTCGTCGGCGCCAAGCTGGAAGCCGGCCAGCCGTAAGTTCTCGTACACGGTCAGGTTGCCGAAGATGCGCCGACCCTCCGGCACCAGCGCCAGCCCCAACTGCACCACTTGGTGCGCATCGAGCGGTACGAGATCAACGCCATTGTAGACGATCTCGCCGGCGTCGGGTCGGAGCAGGCCGGCGATGGTATTGAGGATGGTCGATTTGCCCGCGCCGTTCGCACCGATCAGCGTGACGATTTCGCCCTCATCCACCTCGAACGACACGCCGCGCACCGCCCGGATGTTGCCGTATGAAACATGCAAGTCGTTGACGCGAAACAGCATCAGACCCCCTCCACTTCCTCGCCCAGATAGGCTTCGATCACTTTGCGGTCGTTCTGGATCTCCGCCGGCGTGCCCTCGGCGATGGTCTCGCCGAAATCCAGCACCTTGATTCGCTCGCAGATGTTCATCACCAGGCGCATCTGGTGTTCGATCAACCAAATCGTAAGCTTGAACTCATCGCGGATCCAGTGGATGAACTCCATCAACGAGCCAATCTCGCCGGGATTCATGCCCGCCGCCGGCTCGTCGAGCAGCAGCAGCCGGGGCTGCGACGCCATCGCGCGCACGATCTCGACGCGGCGCTGCTCGCCATAAGGGAGGTTCCGGGCCGGCTCGTGCGCGTGGCGCTCCAGCTTGAACAGACGCAGCAGTTCCATCGCGTGCGCCTCGATCTCGCGCTCCGACTCGCGGTAGCGCGGCAGCACCAAAAACATGTCCAGCAGGTTGTACTTGACCCTGCCGTGGTGCGCCACCTTGATGTTGTCGAGCACGGTCATCGAGTTCCACAAGCGGATGGTCTGGAAAGTGCGGCTGATGCCCATCCCGTTGATCACGTAGGGCGGCTTGCCGACCAACTCCGCGCCGTTGAGTCGGATGCTGCCCTCGCTGGCCTTGTAAGCGCCGGTCACCAGGTTAAAGACCGTGGTCTTGCCGGCGCCGTTCGGCCCGATCAGGCCGACCAACTCGCCTTCTTCGAGGTGCAGGTTAAAGTCGCCGACCGCGCGCAGGCCGCCGAAGTAGTGCGTCAGGTTGTCAATTTCAAGCAGTGCCATCGCCGGCCTCCTGTGCAGCAGCCGCAGACTCGCCACCCCGCAGGTTGAACTTGATCTCGCGGAACCCGAACAACCCCTGCGGGCGGAAGAGCATCAAGAAGATCAGAATCAGCGGGATGACCACCCACTTCAAGATCGCCAGCGGGCGGAGCGCCTCCACCAGCAGCGTAAAGATCACCGCCGCCAGCACCGAACCGCTGATGCTGCCCATGCCGCCCAGGTAGACCATTACCAGCGCCTCGGTCGATTTGAGGATGCCGAACATGCCGGGGTTCACGTAGGCCAGCGCGTGCGCAAACAGCCCGCCCGCCATCCCTGCGATGAAGGACGACACCAGAAATGCTACCAGCTTGACCTGCCGCGTGTGGACGCCCATCAGGTCGGCGGCGATTTCGTCTTCGCGGATGGCGATGATGCCCTTGCCATAGGTAGAGTTGACTAGATTATAAATGATGATGACCGATATGATGGTCAGGATCATCACCCATTGCAGGTCGCTCCACAGCGGCACGCCGTTGAGACCGCGCGCACCGCCCACGACCTCTATGTTGTTGAGCACACCCTGCACGATGAAGTTCACCGCCAGCGTGACGATTGCCAGGTAGTCGCCGCGCGTGCGAAACGACGGAAACGCCACCAGCAAGCCCGCCAGCGCCGCCGCCACGCCTCCCGCGACCAGTGCAACGACGAATCCAACCACCAGCACCACGCCGCTGTCGGTTGCGACCAGCGGCGCGCCCTCGAAGATGGTCGTATCGGTGAAGAACCACATCGTCAGGATCGACGAGACATATGCCCCCACCGCCATAAAGCCGGCGTGCCCTACCGAGAACTCGCCCATGTAACCGTTGACCAGGTTCAGGCTCACGGCGAGCATGATGTTGATCCCCATGTAGACCAGGGTTAGCTCGCGGGTGCCGCCGTCGCCGCCCCAGAGCGCCACAACGGTATACAGCGCGGCGACATTGAGCGCCACAATTAACCAGCCGGGGAGGCCGCGCAGCAGATGCGTCAGCAGCCAGCCGACCAGCAGCGCGACGACGAGAGTCGGGATCACGAAGACCACCACGTCATAGACCAGCACGCGGAGAAACACGCTGAAGAAGCCGGGATCGCGCGGCCCCTGGTAAAACAGCGCGTTGACGAAATCGGTGACCAGTTGCCCGATGGCGTTGCCGGCATCCTGCACTGGCGTCTGGGTGAGACCGGTCGGCGAAGGGAAGAACGGCGCCAGCACACCGGAAAAGTCCAGGTTGCCGAACGGCTCGAAGATATCGACGATGCCGAAGAAGCGCGGGAGACGCCGGAAGTCCAGGACATTTTGAGCAAAGTCCTTGCCGACCGCCTGTTCGAGGACGACGGCGGCGAACAGACCGACCAGATAAGACAGCGTCGGGATGCGCCGCAGCTGCTCGCGCAGCGGCATGGTGACCGCCGCCCAGCGTTTGCGTAAGTTCAAATCGGCGAACATGTTGCAAACTCCTATACTTTCTGGCGACGTGCTACGCCAAAGATGCCGGTGGGCCGGATGACGAGGATGATGAGCAGCAGCGCAAAGGCGACCGGGTCGCGCCAGGTCGAGGAAACGCCGATCCCCTGGCCCCAATAGGGCACAAAGATTTCGACAAAACCCAGGATCATGCCGCCGATGACCGCCCCCCGGATATCGCCGATGCCGCCCACCACCGCCGCGATGAAGGCCTTCCAGCCGACGAGCATACCCATGTAGGTATCCAGGCTGGCAGGATAGGCGACGCCCCACAGGATGCCCGCCGCCGCGCCCAGGCCGGTGCCGATGGCGAAGGTGAGCGAGATGATGCGGTCCTGCGAGACGCCCATCAGCGGCACCGCGAACTTATCGTAAGAGATGGCGCGCATCGCCATGCCCCACTTGGTGCGCCGCACGAACAAAAACAGCGCGACGAACAACGCAAACGCCAAGATAATGACCAGAAGTTTGACGGTGCTGATACTGACCGAGCCGATCTGGTAAACCTGGGTGGCGAAAAAGTCGTCCGGGTACTTGCGCGGGTCGGCGCCGGTGAGCGCCAGCATGCCGTTTTCGAGCAGCAGGCCCACCGCCAGCGCGGTAATCACTGCCGAAAGACGCGAGGCGGCGCGCAGCGGCTTGTAGGCGACGCGCTCGACCGTCACGCCCAGGAGCGCGGTGGCAAGCATCGAGAGAATCAGAGTCGGCACGAAGCCCCACCCAAACACCCACGACCCCAACACGCCCATAAACGCGCCGAACATGAAGATGTCGCCGTGGGCGAAGTTAATCAACAGCAGCACGCCGTAGACCATCGTATAGCCCAGCGCGATAAGCGCGTAGAGGCTGCCAAGTTGAAGCGCGTTAAAGAACTGCTGAATAAAAGTCGCATCCATAGGGTGCGCCCCCTTGAAGTAAATAAGCGGAGAAAAGAAGCGGTTAAATGTGCGGCGGGCGCCCCATCCGGTCGAACGGGGCACCCGTTGTCATACGCTGAAAACTTACTCGGATAGATGATTGATGATCGCAGCGCATTCGCCCTCGGTCGGCGCCTGCTTCCCGGCGCCTTCCATCTTGGCGATCATACTATCGACGATGGCCTCCCGGCCGGCGTCCTTTTTCACCGACTCGATGCGGGCCGTGTCGTGGCACGGCACGCAGTAGACTTCATTCACCAGGGCCACGCCCCCTGTCAACCGGCGTCCTCGTCCATCTCACCCTCTGGCGGGAAGCCGGCGGGGCAAGCCGAGTCGTAGTAGGTGAAGGCGCCGTCTTTGATCTCGATGATGACCGCGCATTTGATCGGGTCGCCCTGTTCGTCGAAGCTCATCAAGCCGGTCACGCCCTCGAACAGTTCGATCCCGGCCAGCGCGTCGCGCACGGCGGCGCGCTCCAGCGATTGCGCATTTTCGATGGCCGCAAAGAGCATCTGGAAAGCGTCATAGGTCAGCGCCGCTACGTCGTCGGGCTTAGCGCCGTACTTTTCTTCGTAGGCGCCGATGAAGGTCTGCGCGACCTCGGTGGCGATGTCGGGCGCGTAGTGCGTGCTGAAGAACAGGCCGTTGCAGGCGTCGCCGCACAGGTCAAGCAGGTCAGGCGTGCCCCAGCTATCGCTGCCGACAAT
>JAFGMM010000313.1 GCA_016927535.1 Anaerolineae bacterium | reverse complement strand
TAGCACGAGTCTGACTCCCCTCGCCCCTTGAGGGAGAGGGGTCGGGGGAGAGGGGGAAAAAAGCGCTTAAGTTGATGTGCATGGGGCAGGTTTCAAACCTGCCCCTCCGCGACCATTGTAGCGAGGCGGCAGAAGGGTGAAGTGTTCGTTCCCTTTCCCTGGAGTTGAGGGTTTTAAAGCCTACCGGCGCCTATGTTATAATCTAAATCAGCACTGTGAATCGAGCATAGTCGCTGCATCGCGCAGAGGTAGAGGTTGATGCCCAAGTCCAAATCCAAGCAAGAAGCGCCGGCGCAAGCGCCCCCCATCGACTTAAGCGACCCGGCGCTGTACTTCAACCGCGAGTTAAGCTGGCTGGAGTTTAACCGCCGGGTGTTGGAGGAGGCGCAAGACCCTTCGCAGCCGCTGCTGGAGCGTGTAAAGTTCCTGGCGATCTTCAGCAACAACCTGGACGAGAACTACATGATCCGCATCGCCGGCCTCAAGGACCAGGTGGCCGCCGGCGTGCGCAAAACCCCGTCCGACGGCCTGCTGCCGGAGGAGCAGATCGCGCTGTTCCGCGAGCGCATCCTCCCGTTGCAGCGCGAGCAGCGGCGCATCTTTCACGAGGACTTGAAGCCCAAGCTCGCCGAACACGGCATTTTTCTGTACGATTACGCCGATCTCCCCCAGGCGCAGCGCACGGCGCTGCGCGAATATTTCGAAAACGACATCTTCCCGGTGCTCACGCCGCTGGCGGTGGACCCCGGACGCCCCTTCCCGCACATCTCGAACCTGAGCCTGAACCTGGCGGTGATCGTGCGCGACGAGCGCGGCCTTAAGCGCTTCGCGCGGGTGAAGGTCCCCCGGCTCTTCCCGCGCCTGGTGCCCATCAATGCCGTCGTGGAGCAGTACTGCCAGGACGCCGAGGAACTGGAAGGCGAACATTTCGTCTGGCTGGAGCAGGTGATTGCGGCGAACCTGCCGTTTCTGTTCCCCAGCCTGGATGTCGTCGAGTCCTACGCCTTCCGGGTCACACGTGACACCGATATCGAAATCCAGGAGGACGAAGCGTCCGACCTGCTCCAGACCATCGAGGAGGGGGTGCGCCAGACGCGCTTCGGCCAGGTGGTCCGGCTGGCGGTCGAGGAGACCATGCCCGGCCACATCCTGGCGCTGCTGGTCGAACACATGCGGCTCGAAGACGAGGACATTTACAAACTGCCGGGGCCGTTGGGGATGAGCGATCTGTTCGGCCTGGCGAGTCTCAACCGCCCGGAACTGCGCGACCCGCCCTTCATGCCCAAGCGCCCGGTGATCTTATCCAGCACGCCGGACATCTTCAGCGCCATCCGCCAGCAAGACATCCTGCTGCATCACCCCTACGACTCGTTCCAACCGGTGGTCGAATTCTTCGAGGCGGCGGCCACCGACCCGCAGGTCTTGGCGATCAAGACCACGCTGTACCGGGTGGGCAACAACGCGCCGGTGGTCCAGGCGCTCCTGCGGGCGCGCGAGTACGACAAGCAGGTCGCGGCGCTGGTCGAGCTAAAGGCGCGCTTCGACGAGGAGAACAACATCGTCTGGGCGCGCGCACTGGAAAAAGCCGGGGCGCACGTGGTCTATGGCTTGCTCGGTCTGAAGACGCACAGCAAGGTGACGCTGGTGGTGCGCCGTGAGACCGACGGCATCCAGCGCTACGTCCACCTGGGCACCGGCAACTACAACGCCACCACTGCGCGTATCTACACCGACCTGGGCATGCTCACCTGCCGCACCAAGATCGGCGTGGACGCTACCGAGTTATTCAACCGGCTGACCGGCTACGGCCAGCAGAAGGCGTACCGCCGGCTGCTGGTCGCGCCGGAGCACCTGCGCGGCCAGATGACCGAGTTGATCGACCGGGAGATTGCGCACGCGCGCGCCGGCCGCGAAGCGCGCCTGATTTTCAAGATGAACGCGCTGGTGGACGCGCCGATGATCCAAAAGCTGTACGAGGCGTCGATGGCCGGGACCGAGATCGACCTGCTGGTGCGCGGCATTTGCTGCCTGCGCCCAGGGCTGGAGGGCATCAGCGAAAATATCCGGGTGACCAGCGTGGTCGGGCGCTTCCTGGAGCACAGCCGCATCTACTACTTCCGCAACGGCGGCGACGCGGAAGTCTACCTGGGCAGCGCCGATTTGATGCCGCGCAACCTCGACCGGCGCGTCGAGGCGATCTTCCCGGTAGCCGACGAGGATATCAAGCGCCGGCTGACCGACGAAATCCTGGCGGTTTCGATGGCCGATACCGTCAAGGCGCGCCGGCTGCTGCCCGACGGCACCTATGAGCGGGCGGCCCCGGCGCCGTCCGCCGAGCCGCTGAACAGCCAGCAGTGGTTTCTGAACAGAAGTGATAGCCGGTGAAATGAGATGCGGGACGAGGGACGGGTGGGGATGGCGCACCGGGACAGGCCGCCGGACCGCCCGCACCCCCACGGGGAATCCTGAAGCCCTGAACGGAAACGGTAGACAACATCATGATCGAGCTTTTGATTGGCAGGCGCTACCGCCTGGTCCGGCTCATCGGCGAGGGCGGCATGGGCAAAGTGTGGGAGGCTTACGACCTCCAGGAAGACCGGGCCGTCGCCATCAAGCAGTTTCGGCAAGAGCTGGCGACGCAGGGCGTGCTGCTCCAGCGCTTCGAGCGCGAGGCCGAGTTGATGCGCGAGCTGCGGCATCCCCACATCCTGGACGTGCTGGCGTTCTTCGAGGAGGACGGCGAGCGCTACCTGGTGATGCCGTTCATGACCGGCTCACTCTACGAACTGCTCAAGCTCCAGGGGCCGATGCCGGTCGAGTGGGTGCGGGATATCGGTCTGGCGATAGCCGACGCGCTGGTGTGCGCGCACCGGCTGGGCATCGTCCACCGCGATATCAAGCCCGAAAACATTTTGATCGACGCGCAGGGGCAGGTCGTCCTGACCGATTTCGGCCTGGCGCGTCTCAAGTTTGGGCCGCCGCTCACCCAGGACGGCGATATTATCGGCAGCATCAGCCACATGAGTCCTGAAATGTGCCGGGGCCAGAAGGCCGACGAGCGCGCCGATATCTGGGGCCTGGGGACGCTGATGTACGAACTATTGACCGGCAGCGCGCCGTTCCACAAAGATAATCTCCGCCGGATGGTGCTGGCGATTGTTACGCAGCCTCCGCCGCCCATCGAAGCCAGCCGGCCCGACGTACCCGCGCAACTGCTGGACCTGATCGGCGATATGCTGAAAAAAGACCCGGACGAGCGGATCGGCTCCATGCCGGAGGTCGCGGCGCGACTGGCGCAGACGCCGGACGTGTCGCCGACGCCGCAGCGCTGGCCGCCGGCCTACCTGGTCAAAGCGCCGCCGCGCGAAGAACCGGCAGAGGGAGCGGAAGAAGAGGCGAAGGGAGAGGCGAAGGGAGAAGCGAAGGGAGAAGCGGAAGAAGAAGCGGGCCGGGAAAGAGGCCGGCTCCGGGGATTGTACAGGCGCTTCCGGGATAAGGTGCTTGATCGAGAGTAACTCCGGGCAATGGTCATCGACACGCTGGTCGTGCACCGGCACTATCGCTTGATCCGAATCATCGGCGAGGGCGGCATGGGCAAAGTCTGGCTCGCCGAAGACATGCACGACGGGCGCATGGTCGCGGTCAAGCAACTGCACCCCGCCCTGGCCTCCGATCCCGTGAAGGTCAGGCGCTTCGAGCGCGAGGCGACCCTGTTGCGCAAGTTGGACCATCCCAACATCGTCAAAGTCTACGCTTTCTTCGAGGAGCGCAGCCGCTTCTACCTGGTGATGCGGCTCGTGCCCGGCGGCTCGCTGTACGACTTGATCCGGCGCGCGGGACCGCTGCCGGTCCCGGTGGTGCGCCGGGTCGGGATCGACCTGTGCGGGGCGCTGGAGTGCGCGCACCGCCTGGGCGTGATCCACCGCGATATCAAGCCGGAAAACATCCTGCTCACCGAGGACGGCGACCCGGTGCTGACCGATTTCGGGTTGGCGCGCTTCAAGATCGGCACGGCGCTGACCGAGCAGGGAGCCATCGTCGGCAGCCTCTCGCACGTCAGCCCGGAGGAGTGCCGGGGCCAGCGGGCCGACGAGCGCTCGGATATCTGGAGCCTGGGCGTGACGCTCTACGAAACCCTGACCGGCGTCGCGCCCTTCGAGCGCCCGACGCTCATGACCACGGTCGGCGCCATCGTCCGGGAGCCGCTGCCGCCGTTCGAGCGCTATCGCCGCGACGTGCCGCCCGAACTGGCGGCGGCGGTGCGTGGGATGTTGGAGAAAGACCCGGACAAACGCATCTCCGATGCGCCGGCGGCGGCGGAAGCGCTGCGCCGGGTACCGGCGTCGCCGGCGCCGGAAGCGCCATCCGACGAGCCGGGCGATCACGACGGCGACGATGATGCGGGCGGCATGCTGCGCCGGCTCTACCGGCGCCTGAGCCGGGGCGACCGGTGCCCTTAGTGCAAAGTCCAGAACCTCACCCCCCGCCGCGCTGCGCGCGTCCTCCCCCCTCTCCACGCCGTGGAGAGAGGGGACAGAGGCTTTCAAGGGTAGGTTTTTGCTTTTTGCCCTCACCCGGCGCTCCGCGCCACCCTCTCCCTCAGGGAGAGGGTATTAACGCCTCAACGACTCACACCAAAACCGGCGCTTTGGCAGTTATCGATACTCTGACTCCCCTCTCCCTGAGGGAG
>JAFGMM010000312.1 GCA_016927535.1 Anaerolineae bacterium | reverse complement strand
TCGTGGGAGAGGGGTTTGGGGAGAGGGGGAACAGGTGCACAAACGGTCAAAATTCTTAAGTTGATGTGCATGGGCAGGTTTGAAACCCGCCCCTACTGCTCCGATCTCAACTCAGCGTCGATATGGTAGAATCCTATCGACGCTTTTTATTTTGAAGATGCTTCGTTGAGAATGCCGGTCCGACCTCTGTTACACGCCCTTATCATACTGGCGATCTTGATAAGCCTGGCCGCCGCCCAAGAGCTGCCGCACGGCACGGCGACCGCCCGGCCCAGCCTCAACGTGCGCGCCGGCCCCAGCGAACACTACGCGGTACGCGCCGGCCTTCCCTACGGGACGCCTATCGTTCTGGAAACGCGCGACCTCACCGGGCAGTGGCTGCGGGTACACACGGCGGACCGGGATATCAACGGCTGGGTGACCGCGTTCTTCGTCGAAGTGGACGGCGGCGTAAACCTGATGGACCTGCCCATCGACCCCACGGCGGCCCAGGTCAACGGGACGAGCCGCGCGCCCATCGCTGCGCCGGAGGCCGGCCCTGCCGAACCGGTGACGCCCGTAGTCGGTGAGCACGCGCGTGAAATTTTCCGGCACGGCCAGACGCTCGGCAACGACCCGCACGTCTTTACGGTCGTCGGCGACTGCAACAGCTACCATCATTACTTTCTTGCGCTGCGCGGCTACACGCTGGGCCAGTACGACTACTTGCAGCCGGTGATCGATCACTTCGCCGGCTCGTTCGGGCACCCCAGCCAGGCGGCATGGCAGGGCTTCGCGCCGGCGTCGGTGCTCGACCCCACGTGGGCGAACCCGGTGCTTTGCGCGCCGGGCGAGACGCCGCTGGCCTGCGAGTATCGCATCCGGCGGCCCAGCGTGGTCTTTATCAACCTGGGCAGCGTCGGCTATGACGACCCCAACTTCATGGTGGATATGGAAACCCTTGTCGAGTACACGATAGCACAGGGCATCATTCCCATCCTGGGCACGAAGGCCGATAACGTGGAGGGCAACGGCTGGGTGAACCTGTTCATCGCGCAGCTTGCCGCCGACTACGACGTGCCGCTGTGGAACTTCTGGCGCGCCGTGCAAGGGCTGCCGAACTACGGTTTGCACGCGGACAACTGGCATCTCACCTGGGCGCCGCACGACTACACCGACTACCGGACGCTTGAGGCCGGCTGGCCGGTGCGCAACCTCTCCGCGCTGCAAGCGCTCGATGCGGTATGGCGCGGCGCGATGGATTAGGTTAAGCTACCTGGCACGCTGCGCCGAATCGGGATGGTGACGATCAACGTGAACTGGCTTGCGCTCTTTCTAATCGTAGCCGTATACCTGGCCTTTGCATCCGGCAAAACCCCGGCATGGATCAAGCGCCACATCTACCGCCGCCGCGAGCGCCGCGCGGTCCTGATGATGGCGGCGCTGCTCATCCCCTACGTGCTGGTGACGCTCCCATCCTGGCAAATCGACCTGGGCGTGTTTGCGCGCGGGCTGCTGGCGATGGCGGCGTATATCTTCATCCCCGGCGCGCTGGCGATCTACCGGAGCCGCGCCAAGACGCCCAGCCCTAAACCGCTGGACCTGGCCGACGTGCTCATCATCCTTATCGTGTGGCTGCCCCTGGAGTTCGACTGGCTGCCGCGCGCCGATGTGATCTTGCGCCCGGACCTGTTCGTGCCGATTCCGCTGCTCACCGGCGCGGTGCTGCTCCTGCTGATCTTTTTCGTCTTCCGCCCGCTACCGACCATCGGCTACACTTTCTCGTTCACCGGGCGCGATATCGAATTCGCGCTCAAGGCCTTCGCGCTCTACGCAGTCATCGCGGTCCCGGTCGGGCTGCTCATCGGCTTCTTGCGCTGGAACCCGCCGGCGCGCATGGTCCCGGAGGAATTAGTCCTGCGCTTCGTCGGTATCTTCCTGCTGGTGGGGCTGCCGGAGGAACTGCTGTTCCGGGGCGTCATTCAGAACCTCGTCGAGAAGCGCAACCCCAGAGAGCGCAACGCCGCGCTCGTCATCGCCTCGATCATCTTCGGCGCGGCGCATCTCAACAACCCGCCCGCGCCCAATTACCTTTACATGCTCATGGCGACCGGGGCCGGCGTCGCGTATGGCTGGGTGTGGGCGCGCACACGCAAGGTCACCGCTGCGGCGCTGACGCATACGCTGATCGACTGGGTGTGGGCGCTGCTGTTGGGCGGCTGAGCCGGTCTGGGGGTAAAATCCGCCGCAATTCGACGCCTGCGAATGTTACACACAAAGGAGCAAGCTTTCTCATGAATCGCAAACATCCCGCATTCGGCAACTTGCCGCTAGAAGAACTGGCGAAGCTGCCGACGTTCTATATCCCAACTCTCTCGC
The DNA here is from genome assembly GCA_016927535.1 of Anaerolineae bacterium. Lineage (GTDB taxonomy): Bacteria > Chloroflexota > Anaerolineae > Aggregatilineales > JAFGMM01 > JAFGMM01. The sequence goes on along the minus strand of JAFGMM010000312.1, from coordinate 3,961 downwards.
ACGACAAAAGCAAAATCGCTTTTTATTGGGACAAAACCGGCGAGATGGAGTTGTACTTGCTCGACCCGGCGGCCGGCGCGGCGCCGGTCCAGGTGAGCAAAGGCCAACTGCCGCGCGACGTGCGCGCCGGGTTCGCGTGGGCGCGCGATGGCAAGGCGGTCTTTTTCGCAAAAGATAAAGACGGCGATGAGCAGCATAACGTCTGGCGGTTGGACCTGGAGACCGGCGAGGCCGAGCAGCTCACCGAAAATCCCAAAGCGCAGGAATACCCGGTCGAGGTTAGCCCCGATGACAAGACGCTGCTGGTGCTCAGCAACCTGCGCGGCCAGCTCAACCTCTACGCGCTGGATCTGCAAACCCACGAATATACCCCGTTGACTGACTACGCGAATCCGGTAGGGTGGGGCGGCGGCGCCGGCTGGAGTCCCGACGGCTCGCAGATTTATTACGGCACCAACGAAACCGACAACCTCAAAAACCTGGACCTTTACATCATGGACGCCGACGGCAGCAACAAGCGCCGCATCATCCAAATGAAGGTCGGCTCGCAAGACGGCGCGGTAGACTGGAGCAAGGACGGGCGCTATCTGTCTATCGGCTCTGACTTCGACGGCTACGACCGCGCCGGCGTCTACGACCTGGAAACCGGCGAGATCCGCTGGTTCACCCCCGAAGGCCAGGACTATTTTCCGGGGCCGTTTTCGCCGGACGGCACAAAGGTGCTGGCGGCGAAGAACGCCGACTCGGCCATCGAGACCACGGTGTACGATGTCGGCGGCGGCGAACCGGTCCCGGTCGAACTGCCGCCCGGCCTGAGCTACAACGCGGACTGGATCGATAACGACCGCTTCCTCGTCAACATCACCACCGACGTAACCCGGCCCGAACTGCGCGACTACCGCCTGGGCGACGGGCAAAGCAGCGTGTTGCTCGCCGCCGAGTACGGCTCGATTGACCCGGCGCTGTTCACCACGCACGAATACGTCTGGTACGAGTCGTTCGACGAGTTGGTGATTCCCGCCATCCTCTACCGTCCGCACAGCATGGAGCCGGGCAAAAAATACCCGGCGCTGGTGGAGGTGCACGGCGGCCCCACGGGGCAGTGGTTCCGGGGCTTCGATCCCTTCGCGCAGTTCCTCGCCGACAACGGCTATATCGTCATCAAGCCCAACGTGCGCGGCAGCACGGGCTACGGCGTCGAATTCCGCGATATGGCGCTGAAAGACTGGGGCGGCGGCGACCTCGAAGACGTGGCGGCGGCGGCGGACTACCTGCGCACCCTCCCAGAGGTCGACCCGGAGCGCGTGGGCGTGTGGGGCGGCAGCTACGGCGGCTACATGACCTTCATCGCCATGACCAAGAAGCCCACACACTGGAAGGCAGGCACGGCATGGGTCGGCATCTCGGACCTGCTCGCCATGTACGGCGAAAGCATGGAACACTTCAAGTACTTCTTGCGCGAGCAGATGGGCGACCCGGAGGAAAACGTGGAACTGTGGAAAGACCGCAGCGCGGTGAACTTCCTCCACCAGATGACCGGCAAGCTGCTCATCGTACACGGCGTCACCGACCCGCGCTGCCCGATCAGCCAGGCGCGCATCGCGCGCGATAAGCTGCTGGAACTGGGTAAGGTCGAAGGCGAGGACTTCGAGTACATCGAACTGGAGGACGTTGGGCACGGCTCGCAGGGCATCGACGAGAAGATTCGCATGTACCAGATTTTGATCGACTTCCTGGACCGGAGTCTGTAAGTCGGCCCATCCCCATATGGCGGTCGTGCGGTGCGGTATCCCCACCTGGAGGGGCGGGTTTGAAACCCGCCCCCCTACGAGCGGCCGGGGACCGCGCCCATCACCGGTCCCGCTCGACCACCGACCGGGCCAACGCCTTGAGCGCATCGACCGCTTCGGAGAGCGGCAGCGCATCCAGCATCGCCACAGCGTCCTCGACCAAGCGGCGCGCCTGCCGGCGGGCACGCCCGACGGTATCACCTTGCAGCACCTGCTGCTTGAACGCCAACAGCGGGTCGCGCTCATCGACCTGGACGCCGGCGGGCGCGACCATCGTCGCAACGCTGCCGTCGCCCCCAACTGCTACGGCGATCCCTTTACCCTGCGCCATATCCAGGCCGGCCGATTTGCCCAACTGCGCGCTGTCGGCCAGCAGGTCGAGGATATCGTCAATGATCTGAAACGCCAGGCCAATTTTGAATCCATAATCCCCCAGCAGTTCGACTTGTCCCGGCGCCCCGTCGCCCAATTGCGCGCCGACCCGCGCCGCCGCCCGGAACAGCGCCGCCGTCTTCAGCGCGATGATCCGGTAATACGTCGGTTCGTCAAGCGCGCCGGCCTTGGCCGCCTGGGCCTGGAGCGTCTCGCCCTCTACCACCTGCACCACCGCCTCGGCGAGCGCGGCATTCAAGCCGGCCCCGTAGGGCGCCAGCATCTCGTAAACTTTGGCAAACAAATAATCGCCGGTCAGCAAGGCGAAGGTGCGGCCCCATATCGCGTTAATCGTGGGCCGGTCGCGCCGCAGCACGCCGTGGTCGTTGATGTCGTCGTGCGCCAGGGTCGCCGTGTGCAAGATTTCCAGCGCCGCCGCCGGCGTGACGGCGCTCGTCAGGTCATCGCCGCCCACCGCCTGGTAAGCCAGGAAAAGCAAACGCGGGCGGACACGCTTGCCGCCGGCGAGCAGAATGTGGCGGCTGGCCTCGCGCAGCACATCGATTTCGCTAGACACGGCAGTCGCCATCTTTTCGTGAAGCATTATGAGTGCAGTTTGTAGATTCATTAGCCAACCTTTGAGATGCATTTGTTCCATTCAGAACTTTCTAAATGAATTATACGAACAACAAAAACCGGCGTCAACACCCAACCGCGTTTCCTCGCTGTTCGCTCTATTCCGGTTTCAAATGTGCATAAGGCGACATACTGCCCAGGTCTGGCGCGTCATCGCTAGAGAGTATAACCTGTAAGAGAAATTGGGCCAGGCGGAAAAATTCTTGGAGTGCGTCGATGCGCTCAAGGTAAAGTTCGGCCAGCTCCCGGCTGCTCTCTTGCATCGCCGGCATACCGGCGCGCAGTTGGTCGGCGTTTTCGCCCAGCACATGCAGGGCGCGCTCGACATCACGCAGCTCACGGCTGCTGAGGATGCGCTGTACAACCCGCCACAGATCAGCTCCGGCCTCGTAATACTTGCGCCGGTCGCCGCGCACATAAACCTCGCGCACGGCGCCCAGCGCTTCGAGCGTGCGCATGTTGGTGCTGACGCTTGGCTTAGAAATTTCGAGGAGGTCTTTCAAATCGTCCAAAGAGAGTGGGCCGGGGCTGAGCATCAACGCGGCGTAGAGCTGCCCCAACACTTTGCTGAAGCCGAAGTAAGCCGCCAGTTCGCCCAATCCTTCCAACATGCTCTCATGCACGGCGCGAAAGCGCTCCGCGTGCTGCGGGGTTTCATTTTGCACCGGCTCTACCATGCCCGCCCCCTCCTCTGCTGCTCGACCAGGATATCCTGCTAATGATAAACCAAAATACCCAAGCGGACACTTTCGTTAAGAGAGGATGCACGAACAACCTGTAACCACTTTCTCCCCCTCTCCCCTAAATCCCCTCTCCCACAAGGGGCTAAACATTACCCACAAATACGGGGAGGGGGTATAGTATCGGAAAGAATGAGGAAGTATTTAACAAGATATATAATGGATAATATATAAGTTTTATGTACATTATGCGTAAAAAGGGTAAAAACATGTGCGATTCGCCCTGGTGCATGGCTATTATACTAAATAACAAATTCTTATCCATATTATTCTTGGTTGTGCTTCCGCTCTTTTTTCCTCTAACCGCTTCTCCCTGCAAGATATGGGTAATGTTTAGCCCACAAGGGGCGAGGGGACTTTCGGAGCGGTTCCGGCCCCCTTTCCCCCCTTGTGGGGGAAAGGGTTGGGGATAGAGGGGGAAAG
>JAFGMM010000034.1 GCA_016927535.1 Anaerolineae bacterium | reverse complement strand
ACACGGCGGGGAAAAGTCCCCTCGCCCCTTGTGGGAGAGGGGATTTAGGGGAGAGGGGGAGTACAGCATCATTTTGACCAACACATTAAATTCCCCTTTCCCATTTAATGCTGTTGGAGGCGGTAGCCCACCCCCGGCTCGGCGATGATGTAAACCGGGTTTCCGGGGTCCGGCTCGATGGACTGACATAGGCGATGAATCGTCAGGTGCAATAATTGGTGGTCGATCTGGCGCATGGCCGTATCGTCGTCGTAGTCGTGTTCCCACATCAACTGGACCAACTCCTGATGTTCAAGGGTCTGGCCGATGTGGTCGGCGAACACTTTTAGGAGCCTGAACTCGGTCCGGGACAGGCGCACCGGCTCGCCGGCAAAGTACACTTTCTGATCCTCAAAGTCGATGAGCAAGTCTCCAGACCGGCACACCCCACGCAGAGGCCCGGATTCGAGCGCTCCGGTTCCGGCGACCATCCGAACCCGCGCCAGCAAAGCCCGGCTGCTCACCGGCTTGGCGACATAATCGTCGATGCCCAGATTAAAAGCGCGCACGATTTCATCGCCATCCCAGGCGGTGAGAATAATCACCGGCAGGTCCGAGAAGCCGCGCAGCCATTCCAGAACCGCGAACCCGTCCATCAGGGGCAGCCCCAGGTCGAGGATCAACAGGTCAGGTTCTTCGGCGCGGAGCCTTCTCTGAGCTTCCAAGCCATGCCGCGCCGTCGTGACCCGGTAGCCGGCCAGTTCCAGGTTGAGACGGAAGAAGTCCAGCAGGTCTGCATTGTCCTCGACCACCAAGATCATGATGCTCATCAAGCGCCGCCCTCCGATCCGGGCTGCGGCGGGTGCTGCTTAAGGTAATATCCCACGCGCGGCACCGACACGATATAGGTTGGGTTTCTACGGTCCGGTTCGATGATCTTGCGCAGCCGGTTGATGTTGGCGCGTAGAAGCGACATCCCGCCGAGCATCGAATCGGTCCCCCAACCCTGTTCTAGCAGATAGTCATGTTCGAGCACACAATCGGCGTGCTCGACGAAAACCATCAGCAGTTGGTACAAGGTGGGCGCCATCCGCACTACCTCACCTTCGAGATAAACTTTGCGCAGAGCGCGGTCGATGCTCAAACGCCCGTTCCGGTAAAGGGGGAGCGGCGCGCCGGCGGCTGGCGGCGGGTAAGAGCGCCGCAGCAACGCCCGCACGCGCGCCTGCAATTCCCGGCTGCCGACCGGTTTGACCAGGTAGTCATCCGCGCCCAGTTCCAGGCCGCGTACTTTATCTTCTTCCTCGTCGAGCGCCGTAAGAATGATGACGGGCAAATCGGAGAACTCGCGCAGCCAGGCCAAGAGATCAAAGCCGTTCATGACCGGCATGCACAGATCGAGAATCATCAAGTCGGGCGGCGCGGCTTCGATCTGCCGCTTGGCCTGCAAGCCGTTTTCGGCGCGCCGTACTTTGTAGCCGCCAAGCTCCAGATTATCGACGAAAAAGCTGAGATGCTCCGGATCGTCGTCTACGGCCAGGATTGTTATACGCTCATCCATACATTGCTAATCCCCCTTACGCACTTTAGCCAGACAGTACCCGACGCGCGGCACGGTCTGAACATAAACGGGATTGGCAGGGTCCGCCTCAATCGCCTTGCGCAGCCGGTGGACGACGGCGCGCACCAGGTAGGCATCGCCGTCCTCGTATTCGTCGCCCCAAACCCACCTGAGCAAATCATCGTGCGATAGGACGACACCGGTATGATCGGCCAGCGCGCACAGCAGCTTGTATTCAATCGGCGCCAGGTGGGCCGGCCGGCCGTCTACCGTAACGGCATACCCCGCGTAGTCGATGCGCAGCCCGCCGTTCTCATAGGGTTCAGGGATTCCGCCGTCCGGCGCCGCGAGCCGGGCGCGGCGCAGCGCCGCCTTGACGCGCGCCTGCAATTCCCGGCTGCCGACCGGTTTGACCAAGTAATCATCGGCGCCCATCTCCAGGCCGCGCACTTTGTCATCCTCCGCATCCTTGCCGGTAATGATGATAACCGGCACATTTGAAAAGCCGCGCAGCCACTTCAGCAGATCGCCTCCGTTCAGGTAAGGTATCTGTAAATCCAGCAGAATCAGGTCGGGCACCGCCGCATCGATCTGCATCTTCGCCTGCAAGCCGTCGGCAGCTTGGCGTACAATGTAGCCGGCCAAGTCGAGATTGGTGCTGAGAAAACCCAGTTGGTGGGGGTTATCCTCTATGACCAGGATGGTAACTTGCTCGCTCGAGTTCATGGTTTACCGACCTCTTGCTCGACGGCCCGCACAAGCTGCCGCGCGCTGATCGGCTTGACCAGCACCGCGCCCGCCCCCTGTGCGCAGGCGCGCTCCTCGACCTCGGAGTCGGCGGCGGCGGTGAGCACGATCACCGCCATCCCGGTAAAGGCCGGGTCGGACCGGACCATCGCCAGGATCTCCCAGCCGGTCACACCGGGCATTACCAAATCAAGCACCAGCAGGTCGGGCGGCGACGCGCGCAGGGCCGCAGCGCCGGCGCGGCTGTCGTCGAAGGCTTTTACCTCGTAGCCTTCGAGCGTCAACACAGTTTCGATGAAATAGCCGACCTCTTCGTAATTATTTTCGATGGCATAAACACGCTTTCGAGACATATGTGTTATTCGTGGTCAATTCTTGCCGGCAGCGTTTCGCCTAGAAACTCAGCGGCAGCGTAAACGAGAAGCGGGTGCCCGCACCCGGCCGGCTGTCGACCCAGATGCGCCCGCCGTGCCCTTCGACCAGGCCCCTGCAGATGGCAAGCCCCAACCCCACCCCACGATGATTCCAGTCGTCCGGCCCCGGAACCCGGTAGAAATAGTCGAAGATCTTATCGTGGTGTTCCGGCGCAATGCCCGGCCCCTGGTCCGCAACCTGCACCAGCACGTCGTCGCCGGCGCGCAGAACTTGAATCGCGACCGGCGTTCCCGGCGGGGTGTGTTTATTGGCGTTATTAACCAGGTTGGCGATGATCTGCCGGAAGCGCTCCGGGTCCGCCGGCGCGCGGTCGGGAACGTCGCCGGCGATATCGATGCTGACGCGGCGCTCCGGGGCAAGCACGGTGGCGTCGCCGCACACCCGCCGGATGACGCGCCCCAGATCGACCGGCTCCTTAATCACCTGCAGCCGCCCGGCCTGGATGCGCGAAAGGTCAATCAGGTCTTTAATCATGTGCGTCAGGTTATCGGTCGCGCGGTCGATGATCTCCAACAGTTCCAACTGCTTCTCCGGCGGGAGCCGGTCGGCGTAATCTATGAGAGTCGTCGTGTAGCCTTTGATCGCGCCGAGCGGCGTCCGCAGTTCGTGAGAGACCATCGCCAGCAAGCGGAGCTTGAATTGGTCGGCTTCTTTGGCAGCAGCCAGCGCGGCGAAACGCTCGCGGCTAGGGAGGTGATGCAGAGCTTGAATTGGTCGGCTTCTTTGGCAGCAGCCAGCGCCTTGGTGAGTTCGGCGGTGCGTTCCTTCACCCGCGCATCCAGCAGATCGCGCGCCTCGCTGACTGCCTCGAACAGGTCGGCGTTCTGGATGGCAACGGCGACGCTGGCGGCCAACGTCTCTAACTGCCCGGCGTCTTGTTGGGTGAACGGCCCCTCGCACTTATTCACCACGGCGACGCACCCGATGATCTCTTCACCCCGGCGCAGGGGCACCGTCAACATCGACCGGGGCGCATCGAATGCCCGGTCAACGTATTCAGACAGCCCCAAGGCCGGCACGTCGTTCATAATGAGGCAGCATCCTTCTCGGATAAATTGATCCCAGAATGGGATTTCGTGGCAGGAGAAGCGCAGCGGGTTCGACCGGATCGTGCGGCGACCGACCACCATTTCTATCGAAAGCTCGGCCCGCTCGGCGTCCAGCAGCATCAAGATGGAGCGCTCGGCGCCGGTCAAGTCCCGGAACTGGTGGGCGATGGTACAGAAGATATCCTGCCGGTTGAGCGAACGGCTGACCTCCTCGGCGAGACGATGCTGGCTCTCGGCGAGGCGACGCTGGCGGCGCTCCGACTCGTACAGCGCAGCGTTGCGGATCGCGGTCCCGATCTCGCGCGCGGCGTTGGTGAGCACCGCGGTCGTCCGATTCGTAAACTGCTGAGGGAGCCGGCTGGCAAGAGTCATCACGCCGACCGTCTCGGCGTTGGCCGTCAGCGGCATACAGATCAGCGCGTTCACATCCACCTGAGCAAGCCGCCAAATCTCCGGGTCGTCGCTGTCGTAGAGCGACTCGACGATCACGCGCTGGTCTGCGCCGAACACGCGCCCCAGGATCGAGCGGGGGTCCGCCCAATCGCCCAGACATTCGGCCAGCGCCCCCGAAAGATTAAGCTGCACCGTAGCCGGCTTTAACTCGCCGGTCTGCACATCGCGCACCTGGATAGCGACAATCTCCATGCCGGCCACCAACGAAAGCACGGTCGTCGCCGTGCTCAACACCTCATCGAGTTGCAGAGAACTGTTGACCGCCGTCGAGATCTCGTTTATGCCCGTCAGTTCCGACAGCCAGCTATGGCGCTCCGACTCGGCAGCCAGCAAGACGCTGACATCGCGGATCACGACCATCAGACGGTCCTCGGTGCGGAACGGAACGGCGGTCATCTCGACCGGGCACTGCGAGCCGTCGGCGCGGATCACGAGCATTTCCTGGTTCAACACAACCTGGCGCTTTGACAGCCGGGCGCGGTAGTTCTCCAGGTCGCTTGGCGAAGCCTGGAATAACCGCCTCGCCAGGGCATCCATCGACCAGTCGAGCACCATTTCGGACCGGTAGCCGGTGAGTTCCTCAAAGCCCCGGTTGACCCTGACAACACGCCCATCCCTCCCCACCAGGATCACCGCGCTGCCGGCATGCTGGAACAGCGCATCAACGCGCGCCCGGCTGGTTTGAAGCTGAGATTGCAGGGCAGCCTGCGCCTCTTCGAGGGGAGCCAGGCGTTCTCCCACCGTCCTTAGCAAGCGGTCCGCCGCCATATTGAGGCCATGCGCCATGAATCCCACGATCAACAGTGTTCCGTCGAGCGTCACCAGCAGCGCAAACAGACTCACCGAGTCAGGCTCCAGTGCGCCGGCGGCGGTCAGGCTGCGGTACTCGATCAGGACGTACAAGGTTTGCAGCGGGATGATCACGGCTATCGCCGACCAGATCGCGCGCAGTTGGGTCTCGGTGACGGCAGCCACCAGCAGCACAACCAAAATCGACGCGGCCATGATCCAGGGAAAGTAAAGCACATCGTAGAGCGAGATCGAGGTGTTCAATCCGCCAAAGACGAACAGCATAGCCAATGCCGCCAATGCGCTGACGACGCCTGGCGTGACGACCTGACGCCGGTGCTCCTGTCGAACTTGGTCGAGGGTAGGTAAGTCTGCCAAACCACTCACTCCGGTCTCACGGTCAAACTATAGTATAAGCGGTTTGTCCCGTGAAGTCCACAATAAAACAATTGTCTTTTGGCGTCTATAATTTCATCAAACCCAGAAAAAAGCTGCACGGTAAGTCTATAAATAATCGTTCACAGCGTCGATTTTGCCTGTATAATCTCATGAGCGCGCCGGCGGCTCACTTCAGTTACGGTGTGGGAACTCATAATCATAAAGTGAACGGCTGCATTTTTAGGTGGTGGTGACATGTTGACTGATGGCTTGTTTACCTCACCCCCACGCGCTGACGCGCAGCCCCTCTCCATGACATGGTGTTGTTGGCGAATGGTAGGGGCCGGTTTGATGGACTTTGCCGAAATAATTCGGTAATGGGTACAATTTTTGTCAAACCGCCACATCTGGGGGTAGGGGCGGGTTT
>JAFGMM010000311.1 GCA_016927535.1 Anaerolineae bacterium | reverse complement strand
GGGTTTGGGGAGAGGGGGAACAGGCGCACAAACGGTCAAAATTCTTAAGTTGATGTGCATGGGGCGGGTTTACAAACCCGCCCCTACTAGCTTGCCGGCGGCGGTTGATTGACAACTTCCTCCCTCATGTGGACAATCCCTTTGATAACCGCAAGTTCCACACAGAGGAGTGACCCCCATGAGCCAATCAACCATCGGATTGAATCTGTACACGCTGCGCGAGTTTGCCCAGACCGCCGGCGACCTGGCCGATACGCTGAAGAAGGTCAAGGCGGCGGGCTACGACTACGTGCAGCTTTCCGGCGTCGGCCCGATTGACCCGAAGGAAGTCAAAACGATGCTGGACGGCGAAGGGCTGGGCGTGTGCGCGACCCATGTCCGGCTCGACCGGCTGTTCAACGACCTCAACGCCGTGGTCGAAGAACATCTGCTCTGGGAGTGCAAGAATGCAGCCATCGGCGGCATCTTCGGCCCGGAGTGGCAGAGCGCCGAGGGCTACGCCCACTTCGCCAAAGAGGGCGGCGAGATTGCGCGCCGGTTCGCCGAGCACGGCATCACGTTCAGCTACCACAACCACTACCACGAGTTCCATAAGTTCGGCGACAAGCTGGGCATGGAGATCCTGGCCGCCGGCAGCGAGCCGATGGGCTTTGAGATCGACACGTACTGGGTGCAGTACGGCGGCGCCGACCCGGCGGCATGGATCGAGAAGATGGCAGGGCGCGCGCCGCTGGTGCATTTCAAGGACATGAGCATCGACAAGGACCGCGCGGAGGGCGTGCACATCATGGCGCCGGTGGGCGAAGGTAACCTGAACTGGCCGGCGATCCTGGCGGCGTGCCAGAAGGCAGGCGCGCGCTGGCACATCGTCGAGCAGGACCACCATCCCAACGGCAAGCCGTTCGAGAATGTCGCGACCAGCGTGCGCAATATGAAAGAAAAGATGGGACTGAGCTAACCCACTGGGTAGTGATGACTCTTTGGCTGATAACCTCACCCCTCGGCCCCCTCTCCACACGGCGGAGAGGGGGAGAAACTCGCGATTCGGGCTTCTGGTTCCCCCTCTCCATGCTATGGAGAGGGGGTAGGGGGTGAGGTAAATTGGGTCATCAGTCAACATGTCACCGCTACCGCCCACCGCACAGTATGGCATTTTAAGAAAGGTATTCACATGGCACAAGAACCGCTCAAGTTTGTCTTCATCGGCCTGGGGACCATCTACCCCTCGCACGTCATGGGCCTGGAGTCCATCGGCGGCGAGTTGGTCGCAGTCTGCGATATCGACCCGGAGGTCGCCAAGCAGCGCAGCGCAGAGCGCGGCGGCATCCCCTACTACACCGACCACAAAACGATGCTCGCCGAGGTCAAAGCCGACGTCGCCTCGGTGATGACGCCGCACCCATCGCATTCGCCGATTGCCATCGACTGCCTGGAGGCCGGACTGCATGTGATCTGCGAGAAGCCGATGGCCGACCACATCGCCGCCGCCGATGCCGCAGTCGAGGCGGCACAGCGCGCCGGTAAGCTGCTGGCCGTGAACTTTCAGCAGCGCCTCCGCCCGGAGGTCATCAAAGCGCGCGAACTGCTCGAAGCCGGCGAAGTCGGCACGATCCAGTACGTCCACATGATCGCCGACTGGCCGCGCACGGCGGTGTACTTCGGCCTCTCGAACTGGCGCGGCACCTGGACCGGCGAGGGCGCGGGTGTGCTGTTGAACCAATCGCCGCACGACCTGGACCTGCTGTGCTATTTGATCGGGATGCCGGCGTGCGTGGTGGCGTGGACGCCGACGCGCTTCCACAAGATCGAGGTGGAGGACACCATCCACGCCATGATCGAATGGCCCGGCGGCGCGTTCGGCTTCATGCACTCCAGCACCGCCGAGGTCGGCCACCCGGCGAGCCAGCTGGAAATCTTGGGGACCAAGGGGCGGATTGTCATCGGCAAGGGCGAGGTGCAGTTCACGCGGTTGGAGCAGGACGCGCACGAGTTCATGAACGCGAGCCGGTTTCCCTTCGCAGCGCCATCACGCGAGGTAGTGCCGGTCGAGATCACGCGCAAGGACGACACCGGCCACCCGCAGGGCGGCATCGGCCACCACGTCGATATCTACCAGAACTTCCGGGCCGCTCTGCTGGACGGCGCACCGCTGGCAGCGCCGGGCGCTTCAGGGCGCAGGTCGCTTGAATTGGCGAACGGCATGACCTACTCGCACTTCACGGGCCAGGCGGTCGAGTTCCCCTTGGATCGCGCGGCGTACAAAGCGCTGCTCGATGAGCTGCGGGCCGGCCGGCGGTGATCACGCTGGCGGGCGCTGCGCTTGCCGTGGTCGTTAAAACTCCAGGTTCAGCAGCTTCAGCGGCGTGCTGAGGAAAGCCGAAACGTAGCGCCGGGTAAGCTCCGGTTTCTCGAACTGCGGCCAATGCCCGGCGTTGGGGATGAAGCGCATATCGGCGTCGGGTATCTCCTGCGCCAGGATGCTCGCGTCACGCAGCGGCACGGTGTTGTCCTCCAGCCCCCAGATCACCAGCGCAGGCGTGTCGATGCCGTCCAGTTTGCCGCGCAGGTCGCCGTCGCGCATGGCCCAATAGCACTCGGCGCGCACCCGCCCTTGTCCGGGGCGGCGGGCGTCGGCGCGCAGCCGGTAATAATCCTCTTCGGTCAGGCCGGTCTGCTCGGCGAACTGCGACGGGCGCATCAGGCGGTCGGTGATGTTGAGAAACAGCGGCTCGGCCCGCGCGATGATGAAGTTGAACAGACGCATTCGCTCCAGCAGCGTAATCGGCGAGATGAACAAGTCGATAAACAGCGACAGGTGCCCGCTGACGGTGGGGTCGATCAACACCATGCGCTCGACGAGTTCGGGATGGCGCAGAGTCATAGTCAGGCTAATCATGCCGCCCATCGAATGCCCGACCAGGACGGCAGGCCGGTCGGTGATGCCGCGCAGCAGTTCGGCGAGCAGGTCGGCGTAGGCAGTGATGGTTACCTTCTGGGGCAGGCACGGCGAGTCGCCATAGCCGGGCAGATCGACGGCGATGCAGTGGTAGCGATGGCTCAGAACCGGGACGAGCGGGGATAGGGCATACCAGGAGCTTGACCAGCCGTGGATCAACAAGGCCACCTGGCCGTTGAGCGGACCCTCTTCGCGGGCGTGGATAGATTGACCGTTAACGCTATAAAGTACTGCTTTTTCGACCGACATAACCGGCTCTCCAAAATCTAACAATACGTACAACTATCATCAATTTAGAGAATACACTGGTTTCAAAAGTTTGTGCATTTGAATAGTTTAACGAAACACTGATCACACCACTTACATTAAGTCTTCTGGGACCAATGGGCCACCCGCCGCCGAGTCGCTTGTCTTTCATTGACAACCCCGCCGCCAATGGGCACAATTGCCCTCATGTCCGCTACGTCTGCATCCGCATCACGCGCCCGCTATATTTTTGCCGCCGCGCTCGTGCTGCTGTTCGCCGCGTGGATTCGCGTCTACAGCCTCGACGCCGAAAGTCTGTGGATGGACGAGGCGTTTTCGGTGTGGGCGGCCACGCGCGGCGCGCTTGCCGATGTCGTGCACGCCGCCGCCGGCGATGTCCACCCACCTTTCTACTTCATGCTCCTCAAGGGTTGGACCCTGCTGGCCGGTGATACGGAATTCGCCGGGCGGCTGCTCTCGGTGGGCTGCGGGCTTTTGACCATCGCGTTTAGCTACCGCGCCGCGTGCGAGATGTTCACGCCCGCCGCCGGGCTGCTCGCGGCGCTGGTCGCGGCGGCGTCGAGCTACCAGATGTACTATGCGCGCGAGCTTCGCATGTACACGCTGGCGCCGATGCTGGGCGCGGCGGCGATTTTCTTCTACCGGCGCTGGCTGTGCGGCGGCGCGCGCCGGATGAACGCGGTTGGCCTGTGGGCGGCGCTGACCCTGCTGCTGTACACGCACTACTTCGGCGCGTTCGTGCCGCTGGTCATCGCGCTGCATTACTGGCTTGTGCTGCCGGAGCAGCGCCGCAAGCTCCCCGGCTTCCTGCTGATTTACCTGGGCACGGCGGCGGCGTTTGTGCCGTGGCTGCCGGTCCTGGTGATGCAGATCGTCGCGCGGCCCGGCGGCCTCGACCAGGCGATACCGACCTCGCCCGACCTCATGCGCCACCTGCTCGCCGTCTTCACCGACGCCCAGCCGGTGCTCTACGCCGGCCTCATCGGGCTGGCGCTGCTCACCGCGCGCGCCGCTTCGCCGCCGGGCGATCAAACCAGGGTGAGGGTTTCGCGGCGCAAAGGCGCAGGCGTGTGCATCGCGCCCGAAGCGCCGGCCTCGCTCAAGCCGATCTCGTGGACCGCGCTGCTGGCGCTGTGGGCGTTCGTCCCGCTGGCGGTCACGCTGTACGTCAACCGATACGTGCCGGTGTTCACGGTGCAGAATCTCACCATCGCCGCGCCGCCCGTGGCGATGCTGGCCGGCGTGGGGCTAAGCCGCTTGCGGCGCGGCGCGCCGCGCATCATCTTCGCGGCGCTGGCGCTGCTGAGCGGGCTGGGCGTGAGCTACGACCTCTACCAGGGCAAACCGGACTGGCGCGGCTTCGTCGATGCCATCGCTGCGCAGCACCGGCCCGGCGACGTGATGTTCCTGCACATCGGCGGGCCGCCGCTGTGGAACATGCCGTTCGAGTATTACTATATGCGGCGGGTGCCCGGTGCCGCGCCGCCGGTCGATTTGTTCCAGGTGCAGGGGCCGCCCAGCGCGCAGGTCTTCGCGGCGGCGCTGGACCGGCTGACCGGCGCGGGCCGCCCGTGGGTGGTGTTCACGCACACGACGCCAGTCACCGACTACGCGCTGCCGCTGTTCCAGAAAATGGGGACGGATGCGCCGCGCACGCCGCTGCTGGTCGGCGCGCTGGACGACCACCGCGCCTATCTCTATGACGACGACTACGACGATGCGCCCGGCGCTGCCCCGGAGTTTCACTTTTACACACCGGACGGCGTGCGCTTCCGGCTGACCGGTTACGCGCTCGCGCCGGGACCGTACCGGCCGGGCGGTGTGATCGACGTGACGCTGACCTGGGAGGTGGACGCGCCGCCCAGCGCCAACTACTCGATGGGCGTGTACCTGCTCAGCGAGAACGCCGGCCCCGCCGCCGACCATCTCGGCTTCCCCGGCGGCGTCCCGACCTCCGAATGGCGGCCCGGCCAGGCCTACACCGACCCGCACCAGCTCGTCTTGCCCGGCGACCTGCCGACCGGCTACTATAATGTCACGGTGCGGGTGCGGAACGTCTTTAAGCCGGACGCCGCGCCGCTGCGCGTCACCGACCAACCGGGGACGCCGCTGGGCGAATACCTGGCGTTGGGTGGCGTGACGCTCGAACTCGACACTACCGCGCCGTGAGAAAAAAGGCCGGCATTCTTGTCGTGCTGCTGCTGGCGGCGCGGCTGCGCGTCGCGGCGCTGGGCGGCGAGGCGCTCTGGATCGACGAGACCTTCTCGCTGTGGGCGGCGGGCGAACCGCTCGTCGCCGGGCCGGCGGCGGTCGCGGCGAACGACGTACACCCGCCGCTGTACTTCATCCTGCTGGGCTTCTGGACGCGGCTCGCCGGCGACAGCGAGCTTGCCGGGCGCTATTTCTCGGCGCTGGCCGGCGTGCTGAGCGCGGCGCTGGTGTATGCGCTGGGGCGGCGGCTGTCCGGCGCGCGCGCGGGGTTGTGCGCGGCGCTGGTCTTCGCCGTGATGGGGATGCCGGTGCGGTACGCGCGCGAACTGCGTATGTACGCGCTGCTGTGCCTGCTGAGCATCGCCGCAACCTATGCGTATGTGCGCTGGCTGGAGCGACCCACGCGCCGGCGCGCCGCGCTGTACGCAGCGCCGGCGGCGATGCTGCCGTTCACGCATTATTACGGCGCGTTCATCCTCCTGTTTCACAACATACACTTCGCTCTAAGATGTTTATCACCACGGAGCACACGGAGTACACGGAGACTCTTAAGGTCTGTATCTCTCCGTGACCTCCGTGCACTTCGTGGTGATTATTGGCTGCTGATCCAAGCCGGCGTGTGGGGAGCGTTCGTGCTGCTGTGGCTGCCGGCGCTTCGATGGCAGATGCAGCTACGCCCGGCGGGGATCCACCACGCCGCGCCGACCGACTGGACGACGGTCCAATACTGCCTGGAATACTTGTTGGACAACTCGGTTTGGGTCGCGGCGCTGGCGGCGCTGGGGGTTGCGGCGGCGTGCAGAGGCAGCGGACGGGTTTCCCCTCTATCCCCGGCCCTTTCCCCCACAAGGGGGGAAAGGGAGCTAGAGGCGCGCGCGGCGGCGCATTCCCCCCTCGCCCCTTGTGGGCGAGGGGGCCAGGGGGTGAGGGGGAATATCCCATCGTTCCTCCTGCTCCTGCTTTGGTTCGGCGCGCCGTTCATCGGCGGGCTGCTGCTGAACCTGCTGTCGCCCAGCCTGACACTGCGCAATCTCATCGGGATTACGCCGGCGGTGGCGCTGCTGGCCGGGCTGGGGATGAGCCGGCTGCCGCGCGCCGGGCGGTGGGGCGCGGCGGCGCTGGTGCTTTACACCGCACTGGCGACCTACCCGGCCTATTATCCCGCCAACCCGCCGTGGCGCGAGTTCGTGCGGGAGGCGGCGCGGCAAACGCGGCCCGGCGACGTGCTGCTGTACCACCTCGGCCCGGCGCCCATCTCGCACCCGTTCGAATACTACCGCCGCCGCGAACCGGCTTTCGCCGTGGAGCCAATCTCGCTCTTTGATCTGCCGGGGCCGCCCAGCGCGCCCGGCTTCACCGAAGGAGTGCGCACGCTGGCGGCGGGCGCGCCGCGCGTGTGGGTGGTTACGTCTTACGAGACGCCGCTGAGCTGGTATGCTTTTACGGCGCTGCGCCGCACCCATCACCTGAGCCACCAGGCGCATTTCAGCAACGTGAGCGTTTATCTCTTCGAACCGCCGGCGCAGCCGGTGGTCGCGTACCGGCTGGGCGATTGCTTCCGGCTGACGCCGGTGGTGCGCAGCCGCCCGCCGTACCATCCGGGCGATGCTTTCGAGGCGGCGCTGGCGTGGGAAGTGCTGGCAGCGCCGGCGGTCGATTACTCGGTGGGGCTGCACCTGGTGAACACGGCGTTTCGCCCCGGCGCGCAGGCCGACGGTTATCCCGAACCGCACACTTCGACGTGGGAGGCCGGCGATGCGTATACGACCGTTCACCAACTGCGCCTGCCCGACGACTTACCGCCCGGTCGTTACGATATGCACCTGGTGGTGTACACATGGTGGGATAACCGGCGCCTGTGGGTGTGGGACGCGGGAAGCGATATGCTGTTCGGCGATTACATCCTGCTGGACACGCTGACGGTCGAAGCGCGGTAGGGCGCGTAGGGCACGTAAGACGTATGGGGCGCTACGATCCGGCTTCTTTCGGCGCGGGAAAAGCCGCCATCGTCGCGGCAATGGCGGCGTCTTCCCGATCCTGCGCGTCCAAAAACTGGAGCATGAACTCGCTGCGCCGCTGACGCAGACTCATCACGGCCACGGCGCGCACATCGTCCACCGTGGCGCGGTCGCGCCCGTCGGCGGCGGCGTGGGCGCGCGCCGCCTCGAACATGGCAATCTCGGTGCGGTGCGAGTCGATGCCCAGCGACCGGATCAACTCAAGGCCCATGTCGATGGCCGGCTGGGTCAGTGTGACCGTTTTCAGCAGTTCGCGCGCCAGCGAGACTTCTTCGCGCGCGGCTTCGGTGACCTCGTACCATTCGGCGGCGAAGCGGGCGCGGCTCTGTTTGTAGCGCTGCACGCGCCGGTATACCTCCAGGCGCGCGGCGGGATCGGTAAGGCCGCGCACCGTGACGCGCAGCCCGAAGCGGTCCATGATCTGGGGGCGCAGGCCGCCCTCCTCCGGGTTCATGCTGCCGATGAAGATGAAGCGCGCGCGGTACGTGCCGGTGATCGCGCCGCGCCGCACGGTGTAGCTGCCCTGGGCGGCGGCGTCGAGAATAGCATCGACGATCTGGTCGTCGAGCAGGTTTACTTCGTCCACGTAGAGGAGGTTTTGATCGGCGCGCGCCAGGATGCCGCGCTCGATGCGCACGCGCTGCTGCTGCACGGCGACGCGCTCGTTGATGCCGCCCACCACATCCTCGACCCGCGCATTAAGCGGCAGTTCGATGAGCTTGACCGGCTCGTAGTGGGCGATGGACTTGCCCTCTTGGACGCGCGCCGCGCACGAGGGGCAGAGCTTGCTCAAGTCGCCGTCCGGGCCGATATCTTCGGGCAGGCAGTCTTCGCCTTCGGGGCAATCGCTGACCAGGTTGTCGGGCAGCAGGGTGCGCAGGCTGCGCACCGCGACGGTCTTGCCTACGCCGCGCGGCCCGATGAGCAGCACGCCGCCGATGGCCGGGTTGATGACCGAGAGAATCAGCGCGGTTCGCATCTCCTCCTGCCCGACCATCGCCAGGAAGGGAAAAGGGATGTGTTCCTCAAGGCCCAGGTCGGGCGGCTCGGTGGCGAGCACCGGGCGCGCGCCGCCCTCGTAGAGCAGCTTGAGAAGCTGAGAGCGCTCTTTGCCTTTATAGTCGGGTAAGATTTCTTCTGATGCCATGACAATGATATCTTAGGCGACCCGGCAGGTCGCCTGAACCCTGCGAAAATTTCTTCGTTTATTTGCGCCGGCGCAGCAGCAGCCACGCCAGGAATACCAGCCCTAACACCGCCCACACCCACGCCAGGTCACCGGGACCGCCGGGACCGGCGCAGGGCGCGATCAGGTTAATCTTGAGCAGTTTCTCGTAGCGCGCGCCGAGTTCGCGCAGGTGGTCGTTGGACAGGTACGCCGGGTCGATGCCTTCGAAAAGCTTGGCGGCGAACCCGCTGCGCACCAACACGCGGCGCAGGAGCGGCAGGCGCTCGGCCTCGCCGGCGACTTCTTCGGCGACGCCGTGCCACCGGCCGTCGGGCAGCCAGACCTCACAGTGCGGATCGGCCATCAAGTTACGATACCAGTGCGTGCGCGCGCCCATGCCGGGCAGACAGTAAACGCTCTGGCCGTCCTGTTCAAAGTTGGCGGGCGCGTAGCGCTTCAGCCCGGATTTGTGCCCGGTGGTGACCAGCACCATAATATAACCAACCTGAGGGTTGCTTAGGAAGCGGCCCAAGCCCAACCGCCACATGAGCAGCATGCACTTGTTCATCTGCCTGAAGCCCCAACGCAGCCATTTTTCCTGGGTTGGATCGAGTTGCTTTTTCATACTTCGTTCTCCTGTCATAGCGCGACGACGAACGCATGTCAGGCAGTGTAGCTTAGGACCGGCGCTTCGACAAATCTCAGTCGTTTAGTACCATTGTCAGCCAGTGCTTTCCGGGCAAAAATAATTAATGCAAAGGGCTTAATTTTGTGCATTTTTAATTTTAGAGGAAACTGATGGCAAATTACCAAAGCCAACTGCAAAAAGCACAAGCGCTAATCAAAGCTAAGAAGAAAGCAGAAGCACGCACGGTGCTGTTAAATATTCTCCAGAAAGACGAAACGGTCGTCGAGGCTTACGTGTTGTGGGCGGCGGCGGCAGCAACCCCCGACGAAGCGCGCGAAGCCCTGGAGGAGGCGCTGCGTTTCGACCCCAAGAACACCGGCATTCAGAAGCGTTTGCAGCAGATCAACGAGAAGTACCCGCCGCAGCCCAAGAAAGACGTGCTGGTGCCGCTCGGCGCAGACGCTCAAAACGGCGGTCGTGGCCCGCACTCCGATGCCGAGGCGGCCCTGGAGGATGCGCTGCGCCCCGCCGCGCAGCGCAAATCGAAGCCCCAGAAAAAGGGCGGGATATCGGCCACGGCAATTATGGTCGGTGGGGTGATAATCGTCTTGGTCGGCGCAATCGTCGTGCTGATCCTGACTCAGATCCAGATCGGTCCCTGCTACGCGCAAGAATGGCTGGTGCGCTACAACGAGGCCCGGCAGGGGATGGTGAAGGCGCAGGAACAACTGCTGGCGCTGGCGAGTATGGGGAAGGATGCTTCCGCCGAGGCGCTGGAGGCGCGGTATGCCAAAATGCGCGAGTACCGGGCTGCGATCTACAACCTGGGCGGCCAGCCCTGCGTGAAAGGGGTGCGCAACGCGACGCTGGCCTGGATCGACGCTTCGATCAGCCTGGCCGAAAAGCTGGCGCGCGGCGGCCCGGCGCCTCAAGACCTCTCGGAGCAAGTGCGGAACGCCGAGCGCGATTACAAGCAAGCGCTGGTGGAACTGAGCAAGGTCGAGACCTAAAGAGTCGGGCGGCCCTGGCGGGCCGCCCGACTACACCGCCATCAGTAGACACACTGCTTCGCTTCGTCGGCGAAAGCCGCGATCAACTCCAAATCCGCATCGAAGAAGTGATCTGAGGGCGACAGGATGTACCCGCCCCCGGCGCCGGCGGTTTCGAACGCCCGGCGCACCGCCGCGCGGGTATCCTCCGGGCGGCAGCCGGTGAAGTAGTGGAACTGGTCGAACCCGCCGATCATGCACACCCGGTCACCGATGCGGCGCTTGGCCTCGGCCAGATCGACATCGCCGCCCATCTCCGGCGGCGTGAAGGTCTCCATCGCGTCGGCTCCCGTCTCTGCGACCGCCTCCAAGATCGGCATCATGCCGCCGCAGGTATGGTAGACGATGCGCTGCCCGGCCTCGTGCGCGGCGGCGATCAACTTGCTGTCGTAGGGCGCGACGAACTCCTGGAACAGGCGCGGCGAAATGACCGTCGTCGAAGCGTCGCCGCCGCCCAACTCCAGGACATCGTACCGCGCGCCGGCCAGGGTGCGGATGAACGCCAGCTTGCGCCGGTACATGATTTCCTCGAAGGCGTGGACCCACTGCGGGTCGTCGTAAGTCTCCATGATGAGCTGCTGGATTCCGTACTGGCAAGATACGTCCTGCCAGGTCCCCGGCTGCCCGAAGATATCCGCTGAAACAATGTGTCCCCGGCACAGACCGCGCTCGCCGATCTGGTCGGCGACCCGGTTGACGGCTGCCACGTCGCAGACCGGCGCCGGCATGAACTCGCCGAGCAGGTCGATATCCCGCTTGTTTTTGACGAGGTGTTCGGTCACCCAGGGCGATTTGTGGTCGTCGGTCTGGATTGTTGTGGTGAGCGTACCTTTAGGAGTCTGGACGGTAAAGCGGCGCACCGTGTACCGCAGGTCCGGCGTTTCCTCGACCGTGATCTGCCAGTCGTCCGAAGCGACGAACCCCGCTTCGTCGATCCAGACCTTGCCGTCGTCCGTGCCCTTGAGCGGCAGCGTCCAGATGTAGGCGTCTAAACCGAAGTAATCGAAGAACTCTTGATCGCCGATGCCGTCCATGTACTTCTCAAGAAAGTACTCCATCACGTGATGGGTGGTTACCGGCAAGCGGTCCGGCTGCTCGCGGTTCAACGCCGCCAGCATGCACTCACGGGATGTCATCGCCATGGTTATCCTCCTTCTGAATAGCTCTCGGTGTTCTGGTCGTGCGCGGCGGCGGCCAGCGCCCGGACATTCTGCGGCGGCACGTCCGGCAAAATCGCCTCGTGGCTGGGGCTGATGATGACGTGCGGCCCCAGCAGCCGGCGCACCCGGTGAACTTCTTCGGTTACGGTCTGGGGCGTGCCGTGCGGCAGGATACCCTGGGCGTCGATGCCGCCGAGAAACGTGATCTTGCCGCCGAACTCGCGCGCCAGGCGCGCCGCGTCCATGTTCGCCGCTTTCGCTTGCAGCGGGTGCAGGCACTCGACCCCGGCTTCGATCAGGCGCGGAATTACTTTATAGATCGAACCGCAGGAATGCAAGATGACCTGCTTGCCGTGGCGGTGGCCCTGGTCGGTGAAGGTCTTGAACCAGGGCATGACGAATTCATCGAACAGCGCCGGACTCATGATGAGGTCGCGCTGGGTGCCGAAGTCGTTACCGAAGAAAAACGCTTCGCACAAGTCGCCGGCGGTTTTGAAGAAAAGTTCGTTCGCGTCGTAGTAAAACTGGCAAATGTGGTCGGTGACGGCGTGGACGACCGCCGGGTGGGTATACATCTTGACGAGATAGTCTTCCATCCCCATGAGATCCATCACATTGTGGTAGAAGGGCGTCCAGAAGCCGCTGGCCCGGTAGGTGTCGTCGAACCCGCGCAGCCCCTCTATGGCCGCCGTCAGGTCGATATAGTCCACCTTCGGCCATTCGTAATCATCGACTTCTTTGGGGTCTTCGCAGTGGGCGAGCGGTCCGGCCTGCGCGAGGCTGACGCGCGCGCGCTCCAGGTCGAATATCGCCCGCCCTGCCGGGTGAAAATAGGTGCGCACATGCACGTCCGGCGCCAGCCAGCGAAAGTCGTCGCCCAGCTTGACACGCAGTTCCTCTTCTGAATCGGTCTCGAAATATTCGTGTAGGATGGGCCAGGTTGCCGGGTCGGGGTTGCCCAACCAGAAGCCGTTTCGATCCGCCGGCTCTTTGGCGACCAACGCCCGGATGCGTTCTCGACTGTTCATCTTTTACTTTTACCTCATGGCAAGCAATACCTATTCGGGGGGGTGCACGAACGATCCGTCGGAACTTTCCCCCTCTATCCCCAACCCTTTCCCCCACAAGGGGGGAAAGGGGGCCGGAACCGCTCCGAAAGTCCCCTCGCCC
>JAFGMM010000310.1 GCA_016927535.1 Anaerolineae bacterium | reverse complement strand
GGGTTTGGGGAGAGGGGGAACAGGCGCACAAACGGTCAAAATTCTTAAGTTGATGTGCATGGGGCGGGTTTGAAACCCGCCCCTACGCCAAGCCGGCGAGATGTCCAAAATGCCGCGCCGAACTCCCGAAGAACTATTTTGCTTCATCCTCGCACGCTTCTGCTGCGCAAACGCTGCAAATGCCTATAATAGAATGCGGCGCTGCGCACAGGGGCGCAGCTCAGGAGGGTTCATGAAAGAAGCGCCAAACCACACCGGCGAATCCCGCGTCTTCCCCATCACCAACAAGCTCAACGAAATGCCATGGTGGGTGCTGATTATCGTACTGCTCGGCGCGCTGATGGCGCTGGTCATCGCCGCCGACGACCTCTATACCCTCATCTTCAAGCGGCTGTTGGCGGGCGTCGTGATGACCGTCCAGGTGACGTTAATCGCTTACTGCTTCTCGATGATCTTCGCGCTGATCCTGGGGTTGGCGCGCATCTCCAGCACCCCGGCGCTCTACCACCTCTCGACCGTGTGGATTACCATCATCCGGGGCGTGCCGATGCTGATCCTGCTGTTCTACATCAACTTCGTCGTGGGGCCGTCGCTGGTAAGCGGGGTAAACAGCCTGGGCCGGCTGCTCGTCTCTATCCAACTGCTGCCCCAGCTGGGGAGCGCCCTGACAGAAGTCACGGTGCGCGACTTCCCCACCGTCGCCCGCTCGATCATGGCGCTGGTGGTGGGCTATTCGGCCTTCTCGTCGGAGGTGTTCCGCGCCGGCATCGAGTCTATCGGCAAGGGGCAGATGGAGGCGGCGCGCTCGCTGGGCATGACTTACTGGCAGGCGATGGCCTACGTGATCCTGCCGCAGGCGATCCGGCGCATGCTGCCGCCGCTGGGCAACGACTTCATCGCCATGCTCAAAGATTCGTCGCTGGTGTCGGTGGTGGGCGTGACCGATATCACGTTGCTGGGCAAGCAGTACGCCGCCGGCACCTTTACGTTTTTCGAGACCTACAACGTGGTCGCCTACCTCTACCTCATCATGACGGTAGGCTTGGCGATGGTGATTAAGCTGGTGGAACAGCGGACCCAGAGCCAGGCGGGGAATTAGACACCGCCCCACAGCGCACAGAGTTTTCCCGCTTCTCTTCTCTGTGCCCTCCGTGCTCTCCGTGGCGATAATCTTTCCTACTCGCGCTCCGGCAGGAAGCGCCGCACCAGCCCGCCGAGCGCCCGGCCCAGGCCGGAGCCTTTGGCGCCGTTGTCCATCCGCCGCTTATTCGACCGGCCCTCCTCCTCGTCCAACTGGATGCCGACCCGCAGCAGCCCGACCATCGTGCTGTACGCCGGGCTGCGCACCGCGTCGGCCAGGCCGGTCACCCGTTCGGGGTGCGCTATGCGCACCGGCAATTGCAAGACCCGGTTCGCCGCTTCGCGGATGCCGGGCAGGTTGCTGCTCCCGCCGGTGAGGACCGCGCCGGCCGGCAGCAGCCCGTCGTAGCCGGAGCGCTTGATCTCTTGCAGCACCAGGCTAAAAATCTCTTCGGTGCGCGCTTCGATAATCATCGCAAGATCGCTGCGGGCGACCTGGCTCGGCAGGTCCTCGCCGAAGGGCTGCACCGGGAAGGACGCCAGCGGGTCGATGGCCTGGGGGTCGGCGTGCCCATACTGGAGCTTGACCGCCTCCGCCAGGTCGAACGGCAGGCGCAGCCCGTGCGCGATGTCGTTGGTGATGTGCTCCCCACCCACCGCCAGCACGCCGGTATGCCATACCGCGTCTTCGATAAAGACCGCCATGTCGGTCGTACCGCCGCCGATATCGACCACCACGACGCCGCTCTCGCGCTCGGTGTCGCTGAGCACCGCCTCGCCGGAGGCCAGCGGGTTGAGGATAAAGCGATCCACGAAGACGCCCGCGCCCTGTACGCACTTCTCCAGGTTGGTCACCGATGCGCGCGACGCCGTGACGATGTGCGTCTCGACCTCCAGCCGGAAGCCGTGCATCCCTACCGGGTTGCGCACGCCGCTTTGCCCGTCCAGCACGTAATAGCGCGGCAGCACGTGCAACACCTCAAGATTATGCGGCATGGTCACCGCGCGCGCCGCGTCGAGCACCCGCTCCAGGTCGCCTTCGATCACCGGACGGCTGCCGCCGCCAATGCCCACCACGCCCCGGCTGTTCATCGACGCGATGTGCGCGCCCGCCACGCTGACGAACGCGCGCCCGATCTCGTAGCCGGAGGAGCGCTCGGCCTTCCGCACCGACGCCGCAATCGCCGACGTGGCCGCCTGGATATCGTTGACCACGCCCTTCTTAATGCCGCGCGACGGCTCGACGCCGATGCCCACCACACGCACGCCGGTATCGGTCACCTCGCCGACGACCGTGGCGACCTTCGTGGTGCCGACATCAATGCCTACAACCAACTCACCCATTCAATCCATTCCCGATAAATCAAAGTCAAGTCGCTAGCCTGAACTTGAGCCTACACGATAATAAGGGGCGCGCAAGTCACCCACGTCGAACAACTCCGGCCAGACGCCGCTGCCGCCCTGCCAGACCGCCTCGACCAAGCTTTCATAGACCAGCAGCTTCTCGGCCATGTCGTCGCCGGTGCCGAAGTAGACACGCCAGCCGCGCCCGTCGAGCAGGCCCAATCCCTCGACCGGGTGCAAGAACAATACGTCGATATTCGGGCGCAGCGCCCGCAGTTGCAGCGCACCGTCTACGATATCCTTCGGGATGCGCTCGTAAGGCGATATCGGGGTATCGACGCCCTCGACCACGATGCGCAGCAGATTCGTATCGTCGGCGCGCATCGGCATGATATAGCCCTGCACATCGACCCAGGTCCGCACGTCGGCCTGCTCCCAGATGATCGACGGCTCGCGCTCCACCACCCGGATATCGACCCGGCTCGGCCAGCCGATCTCGACCTGGGCGTCTGCGATGGCCGGGTCGCGCTCCACGGCGCGCGCCACCGCCGCCGGGTCTACCCAGAAGATATGCAGGTTGGCGATGCCGCTCAGCCCATAAATCTCCTCCGGCGGCAGATAGCGCACCCCACCCACATAGATGTGGTTCACGTAGAACATCGCCCCGTCGATGAACATCAGCAGCACGCTGACCAGGCCCACCACCAACAAAAAGCTCACCAGCCGCCAACCGACGCGCAGCCGGGGCAGCCGGTCGATGAGGCGGGGCTTAGGGCGCGCCGCCGGCTTCTGCATCTCGCGCTCGCGGGCTTTCTCGCGCTCACGCCGGAGCCGGCGCCGTTCGCGCGCGCTGATGCGCGGCGTGGTGTGCGCCCCCACCGTATGGGCATACTTTCTACTCTCGCGCTGCCTTCGCATGGCCCTTAACTTACTAAACTACCAACCCACTCAGCAGATCGGGGCATCTGTTCCCATGTACGATCTTGCAGCATTCGCCCCGCCTGTTTTTTGTTAAAACCACCCCATTGCTTAAAGAAGAAAGGTACATTGGCCTTCAGACATTGGTCACGAATATCAACAACCCACTCCTTTAACATTGGTCGCGCGCCTGGTCCCGATTCTCCGCCCACAATAACCCAGTCAATATCCTGCAAGCCCAAATTGGGCAGAGGGCCAAGCAAAGGCTCCAGTGAAAGAAACTTAGTATGAGCACGAGTTTTGCGCAAGTGCTCAATACGAAAGGTATATTTCGCATTCTCGACACTGACGCCCATCCACACGTTAGAAGGCCACTCAATCTCGCCATCTAACTCCAACAGGCGCGCAGACCGTTTTGTGAGAACCTGAAACGTGTGCCAGGAGGCAAGACGCATAGTGTTGAACACCTGCTGGATGAAGTCTGGCGGCACGTCCTTATGAAACAAGTCGCTCATCGAATTCACGAAAATCATCTGCGGCTTTTTCCATTGCAATGGCTTTTCTAACATATGAGGGTGCATCGTTAACCGAAAGCCATTGGCATAGTTAGGCTGTCCCATCGCTTCCAGGCGTTTCGCCATGCGTTCAGCATAACAGTGTTTACATCCTGGACTGACCTTATCGCATCCGGTCAGTGGATTCCAGGTCGCTTCGGTCCACTCTATTTTCGACTGTTCGGCCATCTCAGCACCTCGCCTTAACTATCCGAGCTGTTTATATACACCAGGCTTTTTTAGAATGTGTCCCGCAATCCGCGCACCTGTGGGATTATGTCCCGCAAAAATCAGACAATAAATAGGGATTCCCTTAGAATTAAGCATAGTTATCGGATCAGTAACTCTCGAAAACACTTCCTCAAGCCGAGATTTGTACAAGTGACTAAGGCGCCTAGCTGTAGTAGAAATAGGTTTATATACATGCTTATCGCCAAATAGATCAACAGCCTCCTCGTAAATTTGACCATACCACTCGCTCGTTCCCCAAAAACGATCCATGCGCTTTATTGTTTCCCTAGTGAGTCTAGAAGGATCGTTGGGTAAAGCTGTCCGATTAAGAGCCATTGTAGGAAAGTTTAGAAAAATCTCCAAAGCCTTCGTTTGAGCAACAGCTTCAACCGTGTCCCATTCTAAATTCAATGTAAAAGGATCAAGAAAAACTACGCCACGGCTGTAATTCTCATAACGAATACAAGGTGTAATTCTGTTTTTCAAAATGTCATTACAATCACCTTGATAGATACGAATATCTCGTTCCGGAAATTCTGATCGCAGCTCCTGCAATCGCTGCACACGCGATGAATCCATCTCAATAAAAGTGTAGCTGTTAAAGAAAAATTCAAGTGCGACACGCGGGGAGCCAGCAATATAGCGCTCTTCATCGTCTCTAGCGCGTGAGCTACCTGCGCCGGCAAAAGCGTCCACATAATGATAATTGACGCGCGAAATCTCGGACTTCCAGCCTTTCATGACTCTAGTGTATGCTTCAAGATAATCTCGTAGCATTTCGAGTTTTTCTTCCGACCACGGCCCGATTACATCGTCTTGGCTCATCGACCCTGCTCCCTCAGCACAAAGTCGTCAATCCATAAAGCGCGTCTCATTCCGCGCTTTGTCGGCGTGCCGCTCCAACGCCAGCGCAATCAGCCGGTCGATCAACTCAGGATAGGGGATACCGCTCGCCTCCCACAACTTCGGATACATGCTGATCTCGGTAAAGCCGGGCATGGTATTGATCTCGTTGATGTACGGCATCCCGGCGTCGGCATCGAGCAGCAAATCGACGCGCCCAAGCCCCGCGCCGTCCACCGCCTGGAACGCCTGGACCGCCAGGTCGCGCACCCACTCGGTCATCTCGGCGGGCAGCGGCGCCGGGACCAGCAGCCGCGAGGTCTTGTCGATGTACTTGGCGCGGTACGAATAAAACTCGTCCGACGGGACGATCTCACCGGGCGCCGAAGCGATTACTTCGTCGTTGCCCAACACGCTCACCTCGATCTCGCGCGCATTGATGCCTTGTTCGACCAACAGGCGGCGGTCGTAGCGCGCCGCCTCGTCGAGGCCGGCGGCCAGCGCCGCGCGGTCCTTCGCTTTGGTGATGCCCACGCTCGACCCCAGGTTCGCCGGCTTGACGAACATCGGATAGGCCAGGCCGGCCTCCGCCGCATCCAACAGTTCCTCACGCGCCGCCTCCCACTGCGCGCGCGTGACCAGCAGGTGCGGCAGCACCGGCAGCCCGTGCGCCAGCATCACCGCTTTGAACAGAGCCTTATCCATGCCCACTGCCGAACCCAACACACCCGACCCCACGTAGGGGATATCGGCCAGTTCCAGCAAGCCCTGCACCGTGCCGTCTTCACCGAAAGGACCGTGCAGCACCGGGAAGATCACGTCGAGCGGCGCGCTATTGGGCACAGCCCGGTCCTGTTCAAGCGCCAGCAGTGCACGCCCCGCCGGCGCGCCGGCCAGCGCGACCGGCTGCATCCCATCGACCCCGCCCGCCTCCAGCGCTGCGAGCGCGCCGGGGCCGGCGAACCACTTGCCCTCGTGGGTGATGCCGATGGGCAGCGCCTCGTACTTGGCCGGGTCGAGCACGCGCATGATCGAAGCCGCCGAACGCAGCGATATCTCGTGCTCGGCGCTCCGCCCGCCAAAAATCACCCCAACCCGGATTTTGCCTTTATTCATTGTCGATGATCTCGATTTCTAACTCCAACATCACGCCCCACCGCTCCTGCACGGCGGCGCGCACGTAGTCGATCAGGGCGCGATAGTCGGCGGCGGTTGCGCCGCCCGTGTTGACGAAGAAATTCGCGTGCACCGGCGATACCTGCACCGCGCCGATGCGGAAGCCTTTCAGCCCTGCCGCATCGATCAAGCGCCCGGCGTAATCGCCCGGCGGGTTTTTGAAGATCGATCCCAGGCTGGCGCCGGGCGGCTGCGTGGCCTTGCGGTGCGCGACGAACGCCCCCGCCCGCGCCCGCAGTGCCGCCGGGTCGTCGTGCGCCAGCGCGAGCGCCGCGCCAAGCACCAGGTGCGCGCGGTCCTCCCGGCCTTTGAGGCAGCTTGCGCGGTAAGCGTAGCCCATCGCCTCGACCGGCCAGGTCTGCGCAGTCCCGCCGCGCGGCAGCACCTCGACGGTGCGCACGACACCGGCCATGTCACCGCCGTGCGCGCCGGCGTTGTTAATCACCGCGCCGCCCACCGAGCCGGGGATACTCGCCGCCCACTCCAGGCCGCCCAATCCTCGCTCGATGCAGCGCCGCGCCAGGGTCGAGAGCGCCGCGCCGCTGTCGGCGTACACCGTCCCCGCCTCCCCGCCGAAATCGAAGCGCACGCGCTGCGCTTTGTTAATCACCACCAGACCGCGAAAACCCGCGTCGGCGACCAGCACGTTCGCGCCGCCGCCCAGCACCAGCAGCGGCCAATCCACCGCCCAGGCCGCCTGCACCGCCGCAGCCAGTTCGTCGCGGCTGCGCACAACGAGCAAGCCATCCGCCGGGCCGCCGATGCGCGCCGCCGTATAGCGCGCGAGCGGCGCACCCGCTTGCAGCCGCGCGCCGAAGCGCGCCGCCAGCCCGGTCAGAACATCACCCGCCATGTCATTGACTCATTCGGCAGACCGGAATCTGCGCATCACCCGGTCGATCAATTCGCGCGTGATGGGCATCTTGTGCTCGCGCGAGAGGCGGCGCAGCTCTTTGATCGCCTCCTTGGGCACGTCGCCGTACTCCTCGATCAGCAGCATCTCCTCGTCGAAGGCGTCGGCCCACGGGTCTTCCCAGTCGTCGTATTCGTGTTCGGTGGCGAGAAACGGGTTGTACTCGTCGGTCTCGCGGATGCGCTCCTCCAGCCGCTCTAACAGCAGGTGGCTGATCTCAACCCCGTCGCCGGCGCTCATCACCACCACGACATCGTAGCCGCTCATGTTGTTAATCAACTCGTTGACCACCGCCGCGAAATCGCCGCCCACGTGCCGCGCCCAGGGATGGTCGCTCATCAACTGCACCACGTCCCACGCGGTAATATCCTGCGGGTCGTGCTCGCGCGCGCCGTAAATATCGGTGATGATCACCCGGTCGGCCTGGTCGAACGATGCGGCAAACCCCTCGGCAAAGGCGCGGGTGCGGCTGTAGGTGTGCGGCTGCCACACCGCCCACAGCGTCTTATCCGGGTAGCGCGCACGCGCCGCCTCCAGGGTGGCGCGGACCGCGGTCGGGTGGTGCGCGTAATCGTCGATCACCGTCACGCCCGATATCTCACCGCGCACCTCGAAGCGGCGCGCCATGCCCTCAAATTTCACCAGCGCCGTCTCTGCCTCGTCGAAGAGCAGGCCGAAGTAATCGGTGACCGCCAGCGCCGCGAGCGCGTTGAGCACGTTATGCTTGCCCGGTATTCGCAGCCGCACCGCCCCCAGCGCGCGCCCACGCCCCTGCACCACGAAATCCACACCGCCCGACTCGTTGTACCACAGCCCGGTCGCGCGCCAGTCGGCGCGCTTGTCGTCCAGGCCGTAAAACAACACATGGCGCCCCGCCGCCCGCCAGGCGTTTCCCAGCGCGCGCGCGCCGAGGTCGTCGGCGCACACCACCAACAAGCCGTCGGGCGGCAGCAGCATCACGAAGCGCGCGAACGCCGCCACCACCTGCCCCCGGTCCGCGAAGATATCGGGGTGCTCGTGCTCGACGTTGGTAATCACGGCCACCTTGGGCGCCGTGCCCAGAAACATATCGTCGTATTCGTCCGCCTCGATGACAAAGATCGGCCCGGCGCCGGCCTGCGCGTTGGTGCCCAAGTTCGGCAGGACGCCTCCTACGATGAATCCCGGCTCTAGGCCGGCCTGGACGAGCATGTGCGCGATCATGCCGGTCGTCGTCGTCTTGCCATGCGTACCGGCCACCGCCACGTTCACCCGGTCTTCCAGAAGATGCGGCAGGAACTCGACGCGCCGGAACACCGGCACTCCGGCCAGGCGCGCCGCCCGCAGCTCCGGGTTATCGGCAGCCACGGCAGAAGAGCGCACAATCGCATGCGCGCCGTGCGCATACTGTTCGTCATGGCCCTGGTAGACTCGGGCGCCGTCGGCGACCAGGGCCTCGGTCAACTCGTTTACCCGCAAATCCGACCCGGTGACCACAAAACCCCGCTCGAGCAGCACGCGCGCAATGGCCGAGAGGCCCACACCGCCGATGCCCACGAAATGAATGTGCTGGCCCGGTTGGAGTGAAAACCCGGTCACGCTGCACCCGCCTTCTGCATCTAGACCACCCACTTGACCCTTAAATCAAATCATTACAATAATGACAAACAAGAACAAAATCACCACCAACAGCGGCAAGACGATATCATTGTCGCCCAGCACCGCCATCGGCAGCGCGTTAATCATCGCCATCGTCGTCTGGTGCAGGGTCAGCGGCGGATAACCGAGCGCCGTCAGCGCCCGATCCAGTTGGCCGGGCGGAATCACGTACTCGCCGAACGGATATCTCAGGTAATCAGCATACCACCAAACCGTCCCCACCACTAACCAACCATTGACAAACCCAATAACAAACCCCAATATACTTTGCTGCAAGCCCTGGCTGAGCCATTCAAACTTCCGCCCGCTGCCGCCGGTGCGCTTCGCCGCCCAGAGTTCCGCCGCGGCCGGCGTCTGGTAGGCGAAGAAGGCCACGCCCAGGAAAAACACCATGCGCACGACGAATTCATTCGACAACTGCGCCTCCAGCGCCGGCGTCATCGACACCGCCTCGGCGCTGGGGACCGGGGTAAACAGCGCCCCGCCGAACTGCTTCAGCGCAAACAACGCCAGCACGATCCCCGCCGTTGCGATGATCTCCTTTGCCCAGCCGCGCAGCATCCCGATAATGGCAAACACGATCAGCGCGATCCAGAACACGCTGATTATCGCAATCATGCGCCCGCCACCTCCAACACCACACAGGCGATATTCCGCGCCCCATCCCGCGTCGCCAGCGCCGCCGACCGCGCGCGCATCTCGGCCAGGCGCGCCGGCGCGCCCAACAATCCCCGCACGGCCGGCAGCAGCCCGTCGCCGAGCGCCGCGTCGTCCAGGTAGACCGCCGCCCCGCGCGACGCCAGCCAATCGGCGTTAACCTTTTGGTAGCGCCAGGCGTGCGGGTAGGGCACCACCACGGCGGGCAGGCCGAAATACGGAAACTCGCCCAGGATGCCGGCGCCGCCCCGCGCGACGGCCAGGTCCGCCGCCGCGAACGCCAGGCCCATCGCCGCACCGTGCAGATAAGGGAAAGCGTGGTAGTGCGGGTCCGCCAAGCGCGTCTGTACGGCCTGCACGGCCGGCCAATCCAGCTTTCCGCTGATGTGCAAAACCTGCACGCCGTCCGCCAACCACTCGCCGGCGACCGCCGCCGCCGCCCGGTTGATCGACTCGGCGCCCCGGCTCCCGCCGAACACCAGCAGCGTTTGCCGTTCGGGGTCGAGCGCGAAATGCTCGACCGCCGCCGCGCGCGTCGCGCGGCACAGTTCGGGCCGGAGCGGGTAGCCGGTCGCAATCACCTTGCCCGGCGCGAAGTACGGCGCCGTATCCGCCACCGTCGCCGCAACGCGGCGCGCCAGCCGCCCGATCACCTTCAGCGTCAGGCCCGGCTCGATATCGGGCACGAAGGCCACCACCGGCACGCCGCGCAGCCACGCCGCCGCGCTCACCGGCACGCTGGCCCAACCGCCCGTCGTAAACACCACCGCCGGCCGGAAGCGCCCCAACAGCCGCAGCGCCTGCGCCAGCCCGACCGCCAGCTTGACGGCGCTGCTCGCCATCCGCACCGGCCCGACGCCGTGCAGCGGCCCCGCGCTCACCCCGGCGAACGGCCGGCCGGCCGACGCGACCAGGTCGCTCTCCATGCCGCCGGCGCTGCCCACAAAGAGAAGCTCCACGCCGGGCCGCTCAGCGGCGAGGGCGTCGGCGACGGCGAGGGCCGGATATATGCCGCCCCCCGTCCCGCCCGCCGCTATAACCACGTGTGGTCGCGGCTGTGATCGCCCAGCCGGTCGAGCGCTCTGTGTCATGCTGCGTATCCTCTTCGTCGATATCGGCCAGGTCCGCCGACTTGCGCTCCGGGATGGCGTTGCGCGCCGTCACGCGCGAGACGCTCAACAGCAGCCCCATCCCGGCCAGCGACACCACCAGCGACGACCCGCCGTAGCTGATGAACGGCAACGGCACCCCGGTAAACGGCAGCAGCCCGGTGAGCACGGCCATATTGAGCAGCGCTTGAAACACGATCCAGCAGCTCACGCCGGCCGAAAGGACCGCGCCGAACGCATCAGGTGCGCGCCGCGCTATCGTGAAACCACGGTACACCAAGATAACAAAAAGCGCCACTACCAGCACGCACCCCACGATGCCCATCTCCTCACCGATCACGGCGAAGATGCTGTCGGTGTGCGGGAAGGGTAAATGGCCGAACTTCTCGCTGCTCTCGCCCAGCCCCACGCCGCCCCAGCCGCCGTTGCGGAAGGCGATAGTCGCGCGTTGGACGTGCCAACTGGCCTCTTGAATCTGGTTGATCCCCTCCAGGTGGTGCTCGATGCGGACGCGCGCATATTCGATCTGGGTCGCCACGCCCACACCCAGCGCGCCGGCTACGATCCCGACCAGCGCCAACTGCACGAGGTCCGCGCCGGCCAGGAAGAACATGGTCACCGAACTGACGAAAATCAGCGCCGCCGTGCTCAGGTCGGGCTGCGCCATAATCAGCGCGCAGACCACGCCCACCAGCAGCGAAAACGGGATCAGCCCGTAGGTCAGCTTGCGGAGCTTCTCGCGCTTGCTGGAAAGCCACGCCGACAGGTACACGATCATCACCAACTCGGCCAGCTCGCCCGGCTGCACCGAATCGCCGAACAGCGCGCGCCGCCCGCCGAATTCCTCGTGCTCCGGGAGGGTGAGCAGAAAGACCAGCAGGCCGATCACCGCGATGGTCACCGGCACGATCCACAGCCGCCAGCGCCGGTAGTCGATCAACGTCAGCACGCCCATGACCGCCAGGCCGATCAGCAGCGAGCGCACCTGCCGGAAGAAGATCACCGAGGGCGAGCCGAACTCGGCATAGCTCCAGTCGAACGTGGTGCTGAACACCATCATCAGCCCGATGGCGACCAGCACCCCCACCACCAGCAGCAGGTACACATCCACGTCCAACCCGACCAGCTTTTTACGCTCGGCCGGGCGCGGCACGATCCCGGTTGTGCGCGCCGGCGCGGCGGTCACCGAGACCGCGTCCAGGTCAATCAATAATTCCTCGTCGTAATCCGCCATACAGCCTCATCTCTCAACCGGCGTTTCCTCATCTTCGCCTTTATCTTCATCTTCATCTTCATCTTCATCTTTGTCTTTGTCTTCATCCCCATCTTCGCCATCGCTGCCCTGCACCTCTGCGCCGCCCGCCGCCAGCCGGCCCACCAACTCCCGGAAGTGCGCCCCGCGCTCCTCGAAATCCCGGTAAGCGTCGAAGCTGGTGCCGCCCGGCGAGAGCAGCACCACCTCGCCGGGCTGCGCCAGGTCGGCGGCGCGCGCCACTGCATTTTCTAAATCGGCGACGACATCGAACGCCTCAAGCTGCCCGCTCTGCTGCATCGCCGCAAAGCTCACGTGCCGCAGAATCATCGGCCCGGCCTCGCCGAAACAAATCAAGCGGCGCACGCGCTCCACCACCTCCCGCGCGAACGCCTGCCAGGGCAGGTTCTTGTCGCGCCCGCCGGCCAGCAGGATGATCGGCGCGTCGTAGCTCCGCAGCGCCGCGATCACCCGCTCCGGCGCGGTTGCGATGCTGTCGTTGACCCACAGCGCGCCGTCCACGGTCGCCACCGACTCCAGCCGGTGCGGGACGGCGGTAAACTTCGGGATGGTCGCGCGCATCGCCTCGACCGGCACTCCCGCCGCGCCGCCAATCGCACAGGCCGCCAGCACGTTGAGCAGGTTGTGTTCGCCGCGCAGTTGAATGTCGCCGCGCGAACAGACCACCACCGCGCCGGCGCCGGGCAGCGCGAGCATCAAATCGTCGCCGTCCAGGTACGCACCCAGGCGCGTCGTCGCGCAGATCCCAAACCACCAGATCGCGCTCTGCGCATACGCCGCCATCGACTTCGCACCCGGATCGTCGCAGCCCAGCACCGCCGCATCCCCCACCCGCTGGTGCATCAAGATGTGCGCCTTCGCTGCGATATAAGCCGCCATCGAGCCGTGGCGGTCCAGGTGGTTGGGCGTCACGTTCAGCACCGCCGCCACGTTGGGGCTGACCGTCATCACATCAAGCTGGAAGCTCGAAAGCTCCATCACCACCCAATCGTCCGGGCCGATGTTCGCCAGTTCGTCGAGCAGCACATGCCCGATGTTGCCGCCGACCCAGGTTTGCCGGCCGGTCGTGTAGCACATCGCGCCGACCAGGGAGGTTGTGGTGGTCTTGCCGGCGCTCCCGGTGATGCCTATCGTGCGCGCCGGGCAGCGCTCGATAAACAGTTGGGCGTCGTTGGTCACCGGGATGCTGCGCGCCCGCGCCTCCACGACAAACGGGCTGTCCAGCGGCACCCCGCCGCTGATGCACACCAGGTCGGCGCGGTCGAGCAGGCCGAGCGGGTGCCCGCCGAGCGCGTATTCGACCGGCGCGCCGGCGAGTTCGAGCGCCGCCATCGGTTGGGCCAGCGCGCCGGCGTCGCGCTGGTCGGTGACGGTGACGTGCGCACCCACCGCCGCCAACCACTGCGCCGCCGCGCGTCCCTGGCGTCCCAGCCCAACCACCACCACCCGCTTACCGGCAACTTCGGTCACCATGCCGCCACCCTCTTTGACAACAGATATTCGAACCGCGAATTACGCGAATAACGCGAACAAAGATCATTTGTGCGCCCGGCGTAGGGGCGGGTTTGAAACCCGCCCCTACTAGCGGATCAACGCCAGCGCTACGCCGATGATCGCCGCGAGGATTCCGATCAACCAAAAGCGCCAGACGATCTGGGTCTCGCTCCAGCCGACAAGCTCGAAGTGGTGATGAATCGGCGCCATCTTGAACAGACGCTTGCCGCCGGTCAGCTTGAAGTAGCCCACCTGCAAAATCACCGACAGGCTGCCCGCTATCGGAATAACGGCGATGACCGGGAGCAGCAGCCACTGCCCGGTCATCAGCGCCACCGTGCCCAGCGTCGCCCCCAGCGAGAGCGCCCCCAGGTCGCCCATGAACAACTGTGCGGGGTGCGCGTTGAACCACAGAAAGCCGAAGCACCCGCCCACAATCGTAAACGAGAAGCCCACCAGGAAGGTCTGCCCCTGCAAGAGCGCGATCACGCCATACGCAATGAACGCGCTCGCCGTGATGATACCGGCCAGGCCGTCCAACCCGTCGATCATGTTGACCGAATTGGACATAAACACGATGGTGAGCATGGCGATGAACACCCAAAGCACCGGGTTCATCTCGATCGTCACGCCGAGCAAAGGCAGCGTGACCGCGTTGGCGTAGGCGAAGTCACCGCGCGTCATCACCACGGCCACGATGCCGGCCAAGATCACCTGCCCCAGCATCTTCGCGCGCGCCGAAAGCCCCTCGCCGCGCCCGCGCAGCCCGCGCAGCCCCTCCCAATCGTCAACCGCGCCCAGCGCGCCGAAGGTCGCCATCACGAACAGCGGCAGCAGAATCGATGCGCCGCCGCTCCGGCCCGGCGTCACCAGGTTTACCAGGTTCAGCCCCAGCGTGACCAAAACCACCGGGGCCACGATCATAAAGCCGCCCATCGTCGGCGTGCCGGTCTTCACCTCGTGGGTCTGCGGTCCGTCGATGCGGATTTGCTTACCGATCTTCAGGCGGCGCAGGATTTCGATAAAGGGCTTGCCCCAGATCACGCCGAGCAGGAACGAAATCGCGCCCAGCGAAAGCGAGAAGGGCAGCCCGCCGGCTACGACCAGTTCAGTCCCCACAAACCCGCTCCTTGCCTACTCGCGGCTCATCGCTGCGACGATCTTTTCCATCTCCACCGCGCGCGACCCCTTCACCAGCACCACATCGCCCGCGCCGACCTGCTCCATCAGGAAGTCGAGCGCCCACTTGTGCGTGTCGAAAGCGTGGACATTCGCCGCCGACATCCCGGCCGCGCGCGCCGCCTTGGCGATCAGCCGGCCGCGCTTGCCCACCGTCACCAGCAGATCCACCACCTCCGCCGCACGCGCCCCGACCTTCTCGTGCGCGGCCTTCTCGTAGCTGCCCAGTTCCAGCATATCGCCCAACACCGCCACCTTGCGCCCGTCCAGGTCGCTTAGCAGGTTCAGCGCCGCGATGGTCGAGTCGGGGCTGGCGTTGTACGTATCGTCGAGCAGGACGCTCCCGCCCGGCCCGTTCACCGCCACGAGCCGGAGCTGCGCCGAACTATAGCGCAGCCCGGCCAGGATTTCATCCCAGGTCATGCCTTCGACGTGGGCCGCCGCCGCCGCCCGGAGCGCAGTATGCGCGCTGTGCCGGCCCAGCAGCGGCACCTTCACGCGGAAGGTCTCACCCCGGTAGTGCAGCCGGAAGCTGATCCCGCTCAAGCCCTGGCTGTAGATATGCGTGGCGCGGAAATCCGCCCCGCGCGCCAGGCCGTAGGTCACGACGCGCGCCCGCGTCTTGTCGCGCATGCCCAGCACGTTCGCGTCGTCCGCGTTGAGGATCGCCACTCCCTCCGGGCGCAGCGCCTCCACCAACTCGCTCTTGGCCTGAATGATCTTCTCCATCGAGCCGACGCGCTCCAGGTGCACCGGCGCGACCATCGTCACCACGCCCACGTCGGGCCGCGCCACCCGGCACAGCGCGGCGATCTCGCCCACGCCGTACATGCCCATCTCCAACACCAGGCGCTCGTGTTCGGGCCGCAGCATCAGCAGCGTGAGCGGCTGGCCCTGCTCGTTATTGTAGCTCTCCGGGCTTTTGAGCGTGGCATACCGGCGCGCGAGCACCGAGGCGATCAACTCTTTCGTAGAGGTCTTGCCCACGCTGCCCGTCACCGCGATCACACGCGGCGTAAAGCGCGCGCGCCAGTACGCGCCCAACTCTCCCAGCGCCGCCACCGCATCGTCTACGCGCAGACAGACCGGCATCCCGCCGAGCAGCGTCTTGATATCCGTATCGGTGAGCGGCGTGGTCAAATCGACGATAGGCGCGCTAAACGCCGGGGCGCGCTCGACGATGGCGGCGATGGCGCCGCGCGCGAAGGCGTCGCCGACAAACTGGTGACCATCTACGTAGCGACCGGGCAGCGCAACAAACAGCGCGCCGGGCTTGACCGCGCGCGAGTCGATGACCACCTCGCCGATCTGCATCTTGGATATCGCGCCGGGTAGCGTGGCATACGACGAGTGTAAATCGGCGGTCAGCGCCGTGAGCACATGCGTCAGCGTCAGCATGGGTCACTCCTGCACAGCAGCCTGCACTTGAAGATTGTAGCGCGTCGCATCAGGCGGGATTTCGAGCAGCACCACCAGGCGCTGCGCAAACTCCGAGAACAGCGGCGCGGCGGTCTGCGTGCCCCAAATCGACTCGTTAGGCCGGTCCAGGCGCACCAGGACGATCACCTGCGGGGCGTCGGCGGGCAAGAAGCCGATGAACGAAGCAATGCTCGTGCCGTCTTCGTAGCCGCCGGGAGTCGGAATCTGGGCCGTGCCGGTCTTGCCGGCCACAGTATAGCCCGGCACCTTGGCCTTGGGCGCGCCGTACTCGACCACGTTAATCATCATCTCGGTGACCTGGCGCGCGACCTGCTCGGATATCGGGCGGCCCAAGTACTGCGGCTGGGCGGTAAACACCCCGTCCACACCGACCTGCTGGTAAATTACGTGCGGGCGCACCAACAGCCCCTGGTTGGCGATGGCGCTCACCGCCGTGAGCATCTGGACCGGCGTGACGCTGACGCCCTGCCCGAAGGCGTTTGTGCCCAGGTCGCTCTCAGACCAGACCGGGTCGCCCCACTTTTTAAGCCGCCCGGCCTCCTCGCCTTCCAGGTCAACGCCGGTCGGCGCGCCGATGTTGAAATCTTCCAGGCAGGGATAAAAGCGCGAAGGGCCCAGCGTGGTGCTGAGCTTGGCCGCGCCCACATTCAGCGAGCGCACGAGCAATTGCGTCATATCCTGCTGGCCGTAAGCGCGCTTATCCCAGTTTTCGATCTTGCGCCCGCCGACTTCGATCATCCCCTCATCGACGTACATCGAGTCGGGCGTGACGATGCCCACCTGGAGCGCGCAGGCCATCGTGAGCACTTTAAAGACCGACCCCGGCTCGTATATGCTCCCGACGATCGGATTGACATAACTCTCGGCAGGATAAAGTCCGTACTGGTTAGGATCGTAGCCGGGCGAAGCCGCCATCGCCAAGATTTCGCCGGTGCGCGGGTCCATGACCAGGA
Source organism: Anaerolineae bacterium (assembly GCA_016927535.1). Taxonomy (GTDB): domain Bacteria; phylum Chloroflexota; class Anaerolineae; order Aggregatilineales; family JAFGMM01; genus JAFGMM01. The sequence continues at coordinate 6,336 of JAFGMM010000310.1, read as the reverse complement.
TCATGGCGTTCTCGGCCTCGTAGGTTTCCATGCCCAGGCGTACATACCCCTCGGCGAGAAACTGCACGTCGCGGTCGATGGTGAGGACCAGGTTAGCGCCAGGCTGGGGCGGCGGCGCATAGGCCGCCTCGAAAGGGATGTTGCTCTCGCGGCTGGCGCTGTCCTCGACGCGCCCGGCAAGCTGCTGGTTATAGTAGCCCTCGACGCCGTAGTAGCCCTGCCCCTCCAGGCTCACGAACCCGATCACCGGGCCGGCGAGCGTGCTTTGCGGGTAGAAGCGGCGCTGGATCGGCCCAAGCTCCACGCCGGGCAGTCCCAGGTCTTCGATGGTCTGGCCGGTCGCCAGGTCCACATTGCCGCCGGCCAGCGGGTACCAGTAAGCGCCGGCGGCGTCCTGCTCCTCCCACTGCGCCCACAGCATGACCGGGTCGCGCCCGGCGGCGGCGGCAAGCTTTGCCAGCACATCCTCGGGGTTGGCGATCAGCGCCGGCGAAATGCCGACCTGGTATTCGAGGCTGTTGGTCGCCAGGAGATAGCCGTAGCGGTCGTAGATTTCACCGCGCGCCGGTGTTTCGTAGCGCAGGTCGTGATACGAGTCGTCGCGCATACGCTCCAGAAAAGCGATTTCTTCTTCCGGGAGCTGAATTTGCAGCGTCACCAGACGGATAACGAGGACCACGCTCAACAGCGTGACGATAACGCTCACGAAAGCGAGACGCCGGTCAATGGTTTCGATCACCGGTCAATCGCCTCCTGTGCGCAGATTCAGTTGCTCCAGGAAGCCGTTCCACTGCTCCGACAGCCAATCGTTCAGGGTCTCGTCATATTCCGGGAGGGGTTCGGCGGCGACCGGCACCACCGGCTCCGGTTCGGGCGGGCGGTAGCCGTTCACCACCAGGTACATCACCTGGTCGTTGCCGGCCTGGACAAAGCCCAGGTCTCGCGCCCGCTGAGTGAGGTAGGGGACGGTCTGGGAAGATGCGACCTCGGCCCGCAGCCGGTTATTCTCTTGTTCCAGGCGGTCCAATTCGCGCTCCAGGACCTTCAGGTCACGGCCGGCTGTGGCGGTGCTTGTGGCTTGAGCGAGGTAGAGCGCACCGATGATGATAGAAACCACAAGTCCCAGCGCCACAAGCGCGGTGGCTTGTACCTGAGTGCGCCAGGGAGCCTGGTGCAGTGCGTGCTTGAGCCATTCACGCCGAGTCTGGGACATCGGACACAATCCTATATGATTTATTTTTATCTTACGTTACACGCCTATTATACTCCACGGCGAACCGGATCACGAAACAAAAACACCGGGGTTACCAGACGGCGGTGTCCCCGACCCCCACTACGGACAACCGCCGCCAGGGCCCCGGTGTTTGGGATCGATACCGATTCAAGCCCTGTCGTAAGGCCTGAATACCAGGGGCGAACCTACGGCTCGCATAGATAAAGTTGAAAAGGTGCTTAACTTACTGATCCGTTATGTCGTGTCGTCCGGTTCAGATGCCCAGCGCCTGCCAGTTCGCCGCATTTGCTTCGGTGTTTTGCACCATTTCGAGCGTTTCGGCCCAGGCGTCCGGGCTCCAGATTTCGACGTAACTCTCCATGCCGGCGATGACCGCGTTTTGCGTGACCCCCGCATATTCGCGCAAGTAAGGCGGAACGAGTATCCTACCTTGTTTATCCGGCGCAACCTCCTGCGCGCCCGAAAAGATCAGGCGTTGCAGGGCGCGGGCGTTGGGATCGGTCATGGGCAGCTGCCGCAAACGCGCTACCAGTTGTTCCCATGCGGGGAGGGGATACAGTGCCAGGTTATGATCGAGACCCCGTGTGATAATCGCCTCGCCCAACCGGTCACGATACTTGGCAGGTATGGTTAAACGGCCTTTCTCGTCGATTGAGTGCGAATACTCTCCCCAAAACATGCTGACCTACACCACAACAACCCACTACGACCCACATCATACCACATTACTCCACCCAGCACAAGGGGGTTTAGGTTATTTTAAGGTTAGGACTTTAGTGGGATATCAGAAACGCACATTATCTGATAGAACATACGAGCTAATAGATCCGGCTTCCGGGGGCGTGGGGGTTTTTCTTTTTCCTCCGCGACCTCCTGGGTCATTTCCCCACGACTCACTAGACGAATCGGTCATCAGCGACTATCATTTCACCCATCGAACGTAATCATCAATCGAAAGTCATAAACCAATGTCCTTCTTACAAACCGCCGTCGCTGCCGCCGAAGCCGCCGCCGAAGCCATCCGCCGGGCGCGCGTGCAGCCCCTCGAAGTCAAGTCAAAAGGCTACCGCGATATCGTCACCGCCGCCGATTTCGCCGCCGAGCGCGCCATTGTCGAAGTCATCCACCGCACATACCCCGACCATGCCATTTTGAGCGAGGAAGACGCCGCGCTCGACCTGGCCGCCTGGACGCCGCCCGGCGGCGTGATCTGGATCATCGACCCGCTCGACGGCACCACCAACTTCTCGCGCGGTATTCCTTCGTACAGTACGTCGGTGGGTGTGATGGTAGACGGCGTGCTGGAGGCCGGGGTGATTATCGACCCGGTGCGCAACTTCACCTTTGCCGGCGCGCGCGGCCAGGGCGCGACCCTCAACGGCGCGCCGATGCAGGTCAATACGCACACCGGTTTCTCGGAAGCGGTGGTCGGCTGCGACTGGGCGCGCGACCCCGGCGCCCGCGCGACTCTGCTCGCCATCGTCGGGCAGATGGCGATCCACTGCCGCACCATCCGCACCGAAGGCTCGGCGGCGCTGCACATGGCGTATGTCGCGGCGGGTTGGTATGATCTCTACTTCCACACGAGTCTATCGCCGTGGGATATGGCGGCCGGCGTGCTGCTGATCGAGGAGGCCGGCGGGCAGGTCACGTCGCTGTACGGCGCGCCGTTCGACATCACCGAAGAGTCGCTGTTGGTGTCGAACGGGCTGCTGCACGCCGAGGCGGTGGTGAGGGTGCAGCGGGCGCTCTCGTTCATCGCACCCTGACCGCTTGGAGCCGGGCGCGTCTTGTGTTAACATGCCATGTACACCGAGGGGGTGGTTCGGTCCCGGTGGGCCGCCTAGTCTTCAAAACTAGTGGCAGGCTGTAGAGCAGGCTGCGGTGGGTTCGACTCCCATCTACCCCCGTCACTCAAGTTATACGTGGAATCGTGGAAAGCCATCTCACCCCCTTCGCCATCGGCGATATCCGCATCGACCCGCCGTTGATCTTCGCGCCGATGGCGGGCTACTCGAACTATGCGCTGCGCAGCCTGTGCCGCGCCGCCGGCGACTGCGGGCTGGTGTACACCGGCCTCATCAACGCGACCGGCATCCGCCGCGCCAGCTACCGTACCCAAAAGATGCTCGATTGGCGGCCCGAAGAATACCCCTGCGCGGTGCAAATCTACGGCCACGAGCCGGACACGCTCGCGCCGGCCGCGCGCCGCGTCGTAGACCTGGGCGCGGCCATCGTCGATCTGAACATGGGATGCGCGGTGCATAAGGTGACGCGGCGCGGCGCCGGCGCGGCGCTGCTGCGCGACGTCGAACGGGCCGAGCGCATCATCGCCGCCATCGTCGAGGCCGCCGGGGGGCGCGCGCCGGTGACGGTGAAGATTCGCAGCGGGTGGGACCGGGACGAGATGACGGCGGTCGAGATTGCGCGCGCGGCGGAGCGCGCCGGCGTCGCGGCGATTGCGGTGCACCCGCGCACTGCCCGGCAGCGCTACCACGAGCCGGCCGATTGGGACATCATCCGGCAGGTGAAAGAGGCCGTGCGCATCCCGGTCATCGGCAGCGGCGACGTGCGCACCGCCGCCGACGCCGCCCGTATGCGCGAGACGACCGGCTGCGACGCGGTGATGATCGGGCGGGCGGCGCTCGGCAACCCGTGGATCTTCCGCCGCATCGCCGGGGAACTGCGCACCGGCGCGCCGCCGCCCCTCCCCACGCCGCAAGAGCGCGCGGCGGCGGCGCTCGAACACGCGCGCCGCTTCGTCGCCGGTACGCCGCTGCGCGAGCCGAGCGCGATTCACGAGCTGCGCGGGCAGCTCGTCAAGTATACGCAGGGCATGCCGGAGGCGGCGCACCTGCGCGGGCGCCTCGTGCGGGCCGAGAGCCTGGCAGATATCGAAGCAATTCTTGCGCCGCTTGGGTAAGAACTTTAACCGCAAATAATGCGAAATTTTGCCTTTTCTTTATTCGCGCTATTCGCGGTTCACTCTCTTTGTACGTCGCGGCTCGCCGCATCGAGCGCGGCGACTTCATCGCCGGCCAGCCGCCAGCCGGTCGCGCCGGCGTTCATCGCGGCCTGCGCCGCGTCGCGCGCGCCGGGGATGGGCAGCGCGCCCTTGCAGATGGTCCAATTCAGCGCCACCTGCGCGGGCGTCTTGCCGCCGTGCGCCTGCCCAACCTCGACCATCAACCCGATGAGCGGTTGGAGGCGCGCCAGGTACGCGCGCGTGTACAGGCTGCCGCGCGGGCCGGGGGGCGGGTTCTCCGGCGTGTACTTGCCGGTGAGCATCCCCTTGGCGAGCGGGCTGTACGCGATCAACCGGATGCCCAACCGCCGGCACGCATCGAAGACGCCGCTGCGCTCCGGCGCGCGCTGCAACAGGCTGTACTCGACCTGGTTGGAGGCCAGCGCTACGCCCCGGCCTGCCAGCACGCCCTGGGCTTGCAGCATTTGCGTTACGCTGTAATTGGATACGCCGGCGGCGCGCGCCAACCCCGCTTCGACCACACCGGCCAGCGCGTGCATCCACGTGGCGATGGGGACCGGCGGCGTGGGCCAGTGAATCTGGTAGAGGTCCACGGATTCGAGGCCCAGCCGCTCAAGGCTCGCCCGGAGCGCGCGCGACAGGCTGGCGCTGCGCAGCCGCCAGGGCCAGGGCATGAACTTGGTCGCCACCAGGGGACGCCGCCCGGTCTCGCGCATGAACCGGCCCAAGAGCGCCTCCGAGCGCCCGAAGCCGTACATCTCGGCGCTGTCGATCAGCTTGATGCCGGCGGCGAGGCTCGCGTCAAACGCGGCGCGCGAGTCGGCGTCGCCGTAGCGCTTACCCTGCTGCCACAGCAGCGTATCGCCCCAGGCCCAGTTGCCGATGCCCAGTTCGATATCATCCAGGAAATGCTTGTGCTTCAACTCGGTTTCCCCGGCCATGTGCTATGCTTCGGCGTCCAACTGCGCGATGGCGTCGCGCACCACTTGTATGCTGGCGCGGAACTGCTCGCGCTCCACGCCGTCGAGTTCGACCTCTAGCCGCGTAACGATGCCCCGGCCACTGACGATGCACGGCGTGGAAACCGTCACGTCCCGGATGCCCTCAATCTCGTCGATGTGCGAACCGACCGACAGGATCGCGCGCCGGTCGTAGAGAATCGTCGCCACGACCTCGGAGACGGCGCTGCCGATGCCGAAGTGAGTAGCGCCCTTGCCCTTGATGATATCGGCGCCGGCGTAGCGCACACGCTTTTCGATGTCGGCCTTAACCGCGTCGTCCAGGCACAGTCCCTCCTGGAGGCAGTATTCATCCACTGCCACCGTACCGACCCGCACCTGCGACCAGGGGATCATCTCCGAGTCGCCGTGCTCGCCGATGACGTAGCCGTGGACGTGCTGCGGATCGACGCCCAAGAAGCCGCCCAGCACCGCCCGGAAGCGCGCCGTATCGAGCGTCGTCCCGGAGCCGACCACGCGCGTCTTCGGCACACCCAGCCGCTCGGCGATGCGCGCGCTGAGGTGGGTCATGATGTCTACCGGGTTGCTCACCACCACCAGCGCCGCGCCGGGCGCGTATTTCAAAATCTCCGGCACCATCTGCTCGAAGATGCCCGCGTTGCGCTTGAGCAGGTCCAGGCGGCTGTCGCCGGGCTTGCGCGGAATGCCGGCGGTAATCACGACGACGTTAGCGCCGGCCAGCGCCGCGTAATCGCCCGCCGCAATCTGGATCGGGTGCGCAAACGCCACCGCATGCAGGATATCGGCGGCCTCGGCCTTGGCGCGGTCCATGTTGATATCGACCAAGACGATCTCGCGTCCGATGCCTTTCATCACCATCGCGTAAGCGCTGGTCGAGCCGACCAACCCGCTCCCCACAATACCAACCTTCATGTTTCGTTTCTCCTTCGTGGAATGCGAGAATACCAATCAATCTAGTCTGATTATGGCATCTTTTGCGCCGCGCCGGTAACCGGGCGCAATCGGAAACGGCGTCGAACCGGGTCGTAAGGGCGGGTTTGCAAACCCGCCCCATGCACATCAACTTAAGAATTTTGACCGTTTGTGCGCCTGTTCCCCCTCTCCCCAAGCCCCTCTCCCACGAGGGGCGAGGGGCT
>JAFGMM010000309.1 GCA_016927535.1 Anaerolineae bacterium | reverse complement strand
GGTTTGGGGAGAGGGGGAACAGGCGCACAAACGGTCAAAATTCTTAAGTTGATGTGCATGGGGCGGGTTTGAAACCCGCCCCTACATCTGGCGGCGTTTCCACCGATCAACCCTATATGTGTGCACAAAAATAGCATACGCCGGGAGTGGAAGCTATTATTCGCGGTTAAAATCCGCCTCCCCCTCCGGCGGCGCGAGCGCCGCCGCGAGCGCCTGCTCCACCCGATCCACGAGCACAAAATGCATCGTCGCGCGCAGATCGTCCGGCAGTTCGTCCAGTTGGTGCGCGTCCACCTTCGGCAGGATCACCGTATCCAGGCCGACGCGGTGCGCCGCGAGCGCCTTCTCTTTGATGCCGCCCACGCTGAGCACCTGCCCGCGCAGCGTGATCTCCCCGGTCATCGCTACGTTGGGGCGCACGCTCAGCCCGGAGAACAGCGACACCAGCGCCGTCGCCATCGCAATCCCGGCGCTCGGCCCGTCCTTGGGCTGTGCAGCGGCCGGCAGGTGCAGGTGAATATCGTGCTTGTCGAAGAAATCCGGCGGCAGCCCCAGGCTCTTCGACTGGGCGCGCACGTAGCTAAGCGCCGCATACGCGCTCTCGCGCGCGACGTCGCCAAGCTGCCCGGTCACGCTGAAGCCGTGACCACCCGGCATCTGCGTCGCCTCCACGAAGATAATGTCGCCCAACCCGCCGCCCGGCGCCGCCGCCAGCCCAATCGCCACACCGGGGACGCGCGTGCGCTCGCGGATCTCGGTGAGGTACTGCACGCCCGGCCCTAACTCTCTTTCGAGCACGGCGATATCGACCACGACCGGCCCCGGCGCATCCTCACCGTGCGCGACGCCGGCGGCGACCTTGCGGCACAGCCGCCCGATCTGGCGCTCCAGGTCGCGCACGCCCGGCTCCAGCGTGTGCTTGCGGATGATCGCCAGCAGCGCCGCGTCGGTGAACTCCAGCTCGCCCGTCCGCAAACCGGTCTCGCGTAGCTGCCGCGTGATGAGGTAATCGCGCGCGATGTGCAGCTTTTCGTATTCGGTGTAGCCGGAGAGCCGCACCACCTCCATACGGTCGAGCAGCGCGCGCGGGATGGTATCGACCTGGTTGGCGGTGGCGATGAACAGCACGCCGGAGAGGTCGAACGGCACTTCTAAATAGTGGTCGCGGAACTCGCGGTTCTGTTCGGGGTCCAGCGCCTCCAGCAGCGCCGCGGCGGGGTCGCCCTGCGCGCCGCGCACCAGCTTGTCGATCTCGTCGAGCATAATCAGCGGGTTTCGAGCGCCGACGCGCCGGATCGTCTGGATAAACCGGCCCGGCTGCGCGCCGACATAGGTCCGGCGAAAGCCGCGTATCTCGGCCTCGTCGCGGATCCCGCCCAGGCTCAGCCGCGCGAACTCGCGGCCCATCGCGCGGGCGATGCTCGCGCCCAGGCTGGTCTTGCCGACGCCGGACGGCCCCACGAAGCACAGGATCACCCCCGCGCGTTCCGGGCGAACCTCCGCTTTCCCGTCGCCAGAGAGCAGGGGCGCCGCCCTGCGCCGGGCGCGCAGCGCGCGCATCGCCAGGTACTCGATGACACGATCTTTCACGTCGCCCAGGCCGTAGTGGTCGGCGTCGAGCACCGCCCGCACGTGCGCCAGGTCCAGGTTATCTTCGGTGGCCCGGCTCCACGGCAGGCCGACCAGCCAGTCTAGATAGGTGCGAATCCAGGTGCGCTCGGTATCGCCTTTGGGCAGCGACGCCATGCGCTCCATCTCGCGGCGCGCGGTGTTCTTCGCCTCTTCGGGCATCCCCGCCGCCTCGATCTCGGCGCGCAGCGTGCGGTCGCGGCGGGTGGGCAGCGCTTTGATCCGGCGCGCCATATCGCCGGAGGCCACGCGCGCGCGCCCGCTCTCGGCCCACTGCTGCAACTGCTCGATCTGCTCCTCCATCGTGCGGCTGAGCGGCACCACGGTTTCGAGCGCACCGAGAATATCCCCGGTCTGGAACTCGCGGCGCTGCTCAAACGCGGTGTGCATCGCCTCAATGATTGCTTGCTCAATCTCCGCGCCGCTGTAGCCGTCGCTGGCGCCGGCGAGCACGTCCAGGTCGAACTCGCGCAGGCGCATCTCGCGCACCCGGCGCAGGTGCACCTCGAAGATTTCGCGCCGCTCGTCATGGCTGGGCAGACCGATGAAGAAAATCTCGTCGAAGCGGCCCTTGCGCAGCAGTTCCGGCGGCAGCGCTTCGATGGAATTGGCAGTCGCCGCCACAAAGACCGGCGAAGTCTTCTCCTGCATCCACGTGACGATGGTGCCGAATACGCGCGCCGAAGTGCCGCTGTCGCCCACCGGCCCGCCGATCCCGGCGAAGCCCTTCTCGATCTCGTCGATCCACAGCACGCAGGGCGCCATCGCCTCGGCAAGCTGGACCGCCTGGCGCGCGCGCGATTCGCTCTCGCCCACCAGCGACCCCATCAGCCGGCCCACGTCGAGCCGCAGCAGCGGCAGGTTCCACAGCCCCGCCGTCGCCTTGGCGCTGAGGCTCTTACCGGTGCCCTGGATGCCCACCAGCAGCACACCCTTCGGGTTGGGCAGGCCGTACTCGCGCGCCCGCTTGGTGAGCGCCAGCGCGCGCTGGTTCAGCCAGTCCTTCAACAGGTCCAGCCCGCCGATATCGTTAAGCGTCTCGGTGGCGGGGATGAACTCCAGCACCTCGGTGCGCCCGATGCGCTGCTTCTTCTCCTCCAACACCAGGTCGATGGCGCGCGCGTCAAGCTGGCGATTCATGGCGATGGCCTTGGCGACCACCAGGTCGATGCGCGACATCATCAAGCCCTGGCAGGCTTTGACCAGCGCTTCACGGGTGCCGGGTTCCAGGCGCACCCGGACATTCTGCTGCCCGACCAGCCGGTCGATCTCGGCGTCGATAGTCTCGAACGGCGGCGGGTTCAGCGTCAGCAGCGTGATGTCCTCGGCAAGCTCCGGCGGGATGCGCAGCACCGGCGCCAAGATGATGAGCGTCTGGCGGCTCTTGAGCCGCGCCAGGTTGCGCAGGTAGCGCGCCACGTTGACATCTTCGAGAAAGCGGTGGAAGTCGCGCAGCACGAACAACGCCGGCGGCGCGTCGTTGTGCGCCGCCTTGCCCACGCGGTCTAGTGCCTGGGTCGGGTTGCGTTTGGCCGAGCCGTCGTCGGTGAAGCCGCCGACGAAATCCCAGAAGTGGACTTTGCGGCTGCTGCTGAGCCGCTGCTCCGCCACCAAGCTAATCTCGTCTTCGGCGCGGACTTCCTCCGGGGTGAGCACATAAAGAATCGGATAGCTCGACCGGACGTGCATTTCTAACTCGCGCGCGAAGTCCATAACGGATACCATCCCTTACAACACCTCTAACAAAGACCAGGATGATTTTAACACAGGGACGGGGTTCGCGTTAAATCGGGTTCTCGGACGCCCCGCGCAAAGTCGATGCCGCGGCTTTGAATGTTGACCTCTCCACGGCGTGGACAGAGGGGGTGAGGTCCATACACCGGGTACGGCGTCGAAGGGTCATCCGGCCCGCGAACCCCCAACGACCCAGGCCTCACGCCGGGGTGAAGACATTCATCACCCCGTTAACATGACTAATGATACGTCTTGGATATCCCGTCAAGTTTGGGGATGTCTTTTTCAGCCCGATGTTATATAATGTAGTTGGTATGCTAAGGTATCCATTAATGCAGAAAGCTTGTTTAATAGATATTCTATCTCAACGATAGGCGCTGCATATAGATATCAAAAATGTTAAAAAATCTCAGTTAAATTGCAGGGGATGCCCGGTTTTTATGTAGTTTTTGTTTAGTTGTAGGTTTGGTTAGTGAGTCGGTAGCGTTGTAGAGAGAAGATATGTCTGGTAGGATAAGCAATCTTTTCCGGTATGCGCTAACCGAAAAATGGGAGTAATCTCCTGTTGGCGCGGGTTATGAAATGTCCGTATACTGATATTGTGAGGATGGATAAATGGACTTTGTGATTGATACGCCACTGATGTTTCTGGGTCAAGCCATGCGAACGGTTAATCGAGACCAAACTGCTTCGAAAGTGCGCCGGGCTGTATTGCGATTGTGGATTGACCAGCCGGCGGTGGCGTTTCGAGATGCCGCGATGTTGCGCAAGATGGACGCGGTAGTGTACGAAGCGATTCAGTTGATGATCCGCCGGCGTTGGCAGCAAATTCGCCGTCTCCGTATTGCTGCCGGTAAGGTAACGCTCAGCAGAGGAGTACCCACCCTGGAGGGAGAGCGCTGGGTCACGATGGCGATGGCGCGCATTCTTCCGCTGCTGATTGAGTACGAATCCCATATCGAACGCGAAGAAGCCGTACTGTAAGATAAGGACCAGGTATAGCCGTAGGAAGCACGCGCGCGGCGCGGAGTTAACCCGCGCCGCTAGGATGGTGTTTGGATAAAGCGAATCAACAGCTTAATCTTACCGACTTCGATTTCGTCACCGTGGCGCAAACGATACAATTGGCCGGGCTTCAACTGCCCCCCGTTCAGGCGGGTGCCGTTGACGCTGTTAAGGTCCTGCAAAAATAGGGCGTGATCCTGCTGTCTAATAATGGCGTGCCGGCGCGAGACGCCGCCGCTGTGCCCCCCGTAGGGCGTCAGGTCGAGTTCGGGCTTGAACTTCGCCACCGGGTCGGTGCGCCCGATCACAATCTCATCAATAATCTCCAATCCAACGGTCGTTTGGCCTTCGTTCATAATCTGTACCAACAGCCGCCACGGCGTCGAGAGCGGCCCAGTTGGATCGGGGCTGCGTGCTTCGGCAGGGGGCAGCGAATGGTCGCCGGTGAGCCGTGAGGTTTTCAGTTTTTTCTCTTCTGAAGAAGGCTGATTTGTCATATATACCCGCTCCAACCGTACATTCTTGCTTCGTGTAGCTCCAAACCGGGACGTTACAACATGCCGACTGCATGTACGACTACATTTGCTTTGTGTATAGTATTATACGCCAATCCTCGCCCTAAATCGAATAACGCGCGATACTCTGGGGGAAGAAAAAGAAATTTTTACCACAGAAACGCGGAGAATCAGAGAGCATTTTCTAAAAAATCCCGGTGCTCTCTATGTCTCCGTGGCGAGTTTCCCCTGTCCACCGGCGTATGGGAGCCAGACACCACGCCCGGCCCATCTACATCTATAGATTTATAGATTCGGTCAATCATTGCCCAGGTCGGGCGGCAGCAGCCCCAACTGTAAAGCTTCATCGAACGACAGCCCATCTTCGTCGTCGCCGGTCGCCGGGGGCGTCATAGCGCCTTCGTTGCCGCCGACGCTTTCCCAAAAAGCGTCGGGATCAATGTCGTCGATCTTGCTCAGCGCCGCCTTCAACACCGCGTCGTCCACTTCGACGGTGGGCGCCGGCGGGCGTGCCGCGCTTGCCGGCGGTGACGCCGGCTCGACGCGCGCCAGCGACGGCGTGGCGGCGGCCGGCCGGGCCGGCGCCGCGATGGGCCGGGCCGGCGCCGGCTTGGGCTGCGGCGCTTCGACCGGCTGGGCGATTTCAAAAGCGGCCGGCCCGATCAACTCTACCATGTCATCGACGGCGCGCCGGCCCCAACGGGTGACCGGGCCAAGCGCAGCTTGTTTGCCGCCGGTGCTCTCGAACACCAGGCAGACAAAGTGGTGCAGCCCGGCGGAGAGGGCGTAAATATCGAAGTCTTTGCCATCCCATAAATACAGCGCCGAAGGCTGCCGGCCTCCGACAATCCCGGCGACGTAGGCCAGGGCGGTGAACGGAGCCGCGAAGGTCTCGGAAAGCTTCTCGCGGTCCAGGTAGCCGACCGCGCCATGTTCGAGCAAAATTTTACCGGTCCGGTCCATCAGGATGGCGGCCATCGCCCCAACGCTAATGAGCGCATTGTTGAGCAAATCGCTCAACTCTTCCAAGTCCACCTCCGGCACGACGCCCACCGGAGGCAGCGCTGCGCCCTCGCCGGCGGCTGCCGATTCCTCTTCCACCTCCATACCCAGCGCGCGCTGCAACGTCTTGACGAAGCGCGAAGCCGCCATCGGCCTGACCAGCACCACGCCGGGACCATCGTCTTCGGAAAGCGGGTCGCCGGGGTCGGCGAGCACGATGCACCGGATGCCGTCTACATCGACGCTGGCGCGCTTGACCAGTTCGAGGCCGTTCATGCCGGGGAGATTATAAGCGGTCACCAGCACACCGAAAGAGATGCTTTGGAGTTCCAACAGCGCCTCTCGGCTGGAGGGCACATCCACCACAATCGCGGGTTGGTTGAGCAAATCCAATGCGGCGCGCACCACACGACCGACATCGCCTTTGTGGTCCACCACCATAATACGCGGTAAAGAAGCCATACCTACTATACCTGCCTAAAATAACCTAGATTACGGCTATTATACTCAAAACTCCGAGAGTTCCGTAAAAAAAGTCGGCGGTCATCCCATAGACCGCCTCAATCATACTACATTTACTCGTCAGCCGCCGCCAAGCGGTAAACCGCGCCTTCGTCATAGCTCACCACGTACAGCTCGCCGGCCTCATCTTCGCCGAACGAAGCAATCTGCCGCCCGGTGTCGATAAACGGCGTGTTCTGCCATACGCCGGCGGCGTCGCGGTAGGCTGCCCAGGTCTTGCCGCTGCCCCAGTCGCCGTAGATATATGCGCCTTGCAGAGCCGGCAGCGCCGCGCCCCGGTAGACGTAGCCGCCCGTCACCGAGACGCCCTGGTCGTGACCGTACTCGGCGATGGGCATCGCCGCATCGCCGGCCAGGGCCTCGCCGGAGTAGACGTGCGTGCCTTCGTAGGCGTTCCAGCCGTAGTTGACGCCGCCGGCGCTGCCGGCCGGCTGGAAGTCGATCTCCTCCCAGAGGTTCTGGCCCACATCGCCGATGTACAGGTCGCCGGTGGCGCGGTCGAAGCTGATGCGCCAGGCGTTGCGCAGTCCCCACGCCCACACCTCCGGCGCGCCGGCCGCGCCGTCCGCAAAGGGGTTGTCTTCAGGGATGGCGTAAGGCTTGCCGCCGTCGCCCTCCCGGTCTACGTCGATGCGCAGCAGCGCGCCCAGCAGCGTAAAGGGATTCTGCCCGTTGCCCTGCGGGTCGCCCCCGGAGCCGCCGTCGCCCAGCGAGATGTACAAATAGCCGTCCGGCCCGAAATCCAGGTGGCCGCCGTTGTGGTTGCCGTAGGGCTGCGCAGCGGTGAGCAGGGCCTTGGCGCTCGCCGGGTCGGCGCGGTCGGGGTCATCGGCGGAAACGGCGTACTCGGCGACGACCGTATCGCCCCGGTTGTCGGTGTAGTTGACGAAGAAGCGCCCGTTTTCCGCGTAATCAGGATGGAAGGCCAGGCCCAGCAGCCCGCGCTCGGTGTAGCCGCCGCCGCGCGCCTCCGGGCTGACCCGGTCGGTTAGGTCGAGGAACGGATCGGGCAAGCGTTCGCCGTCCCGGACGACGACAATCGCCCCGCCCTGCAAGACCACGAACAGCCGGCCGGAGCCGTCGCCGGCGTGGGTGACGTAGAGCGGGCGCGCCAGACCATCGACCACCTCGACCAGTGTATACGCGCCGGGGTCGATGGTCGGCGCTTCCTCCTGTGCCCTGGCCGTCAACGGGACGGCCAGCAACAGTATAACGACTAAACTCGAAAGGCCTGCAATCTTCTTGGACTGTTTCACTTACTTCGCTCCTTTAAAAACTTTCGGGAATCTTTCGCGGGTTTTCAGGCGAGCCGCCGGCCCGCCCCGACTTGACCGCATCTCGACGCCGTGCTAATGTCTGCCACAAGTTCGATTATAAGGGGGAGCCGCGCCGCTTGCCAAGATGATCTCCGGTTTTGTTATCTCAAGGATATGATTGAAAACTTATGAGCGATAAGTCAAGCTCTGATATCATGCCTTACGTCATGATTGCAGTGGCGATTGTCGCCGTCTCGACCGCCTCGATTTTCATCCGCTCGGCCCAGCGCGAAGCGCCCTCCCTGGTCATCGCGGCGTACCGCCTCGCCATCGCCTCGCTCATCCTGACCTCTATCATGCTGCTCACCCCGCGCTACCGCGCCGAACTGCGCCGCCTCACGCCGGGCGACCTGGCCTGGGCGCTGGCTTCGGGGGTGTTCTTGGGTATTCACTTCGCCACGTGGATTTCGTCGCTCGATTACACGACCGTGTTGGTGTCGGTGGTGCTGGTGACCACGACGCCGCTGTGGGTGGCGCTGGCATCGGCGCTGCTGCTGCACGAGCGCTTGCGGCGCGACACGATCATCGGGCTGGCGCTGGCGCTGGCGGGCGGCGTATTGATCGCGCTGGGCGGCGACGCCGGCGCAGCCGGCGCGAGCGGCGGGATGCAGATGTGGGGGAACTTCCTGGCGCTGGTGGGCGCGTGGACCGTGGCGGCCTACTGGATGATCGGGCGGCGGCTGCGTGCGCGTCTCTCGGTGATCCCGTATACCTGGCTGGTGTACGGGACGGCGGCGCTGGTGCTGCTGGCGACCGTGGCGGTGGCCGGCCTCCCAATGACCGGCTACCCGGCGGAGACTTATCTCTGGTTCGTGCTGCTGGCGGTGGTGCCGCAGCTTTTAGGCCACTCGTCGTTTAACTACGCGCTGGCGCACCTCTCGACCGTGTACGTGAGCGTCGCCACGCTCGGCGAGCCGGTCGGTGCGACGCTGCTGGCGCTGGCGCTGCTGGGCGAAGCGCCGACGCCGCTCAATGTGCTGGGCGGCGCGCTGATCCTGGGAGGCATCTTCCTCGCATCGCGCGAGGAGCAGCCCGGCGAACTGGTCGCCGAGGAAGTATGAGGAGTTTTTCACCACAGAGATTCTCCGGGTAATTCCTCTCCGTGTCCTCTGTGCTTCTGTGCCTCTGTGGTGAGTTCTTATTCTTCTTTCTTAAGGATGGTGCGGATATGGCATGGTTGGTTTACGGCGCATACGGCTACACCGGGCGGCTCATCGCGGCGGAGGCGCTGCGGCGCGGGCACCGGCCCACCCTCGCCGGGCGCGCACCGGACCGGCTGCGCCGGCTCGCCGCCGAGTTGAGCTTAGATCACATCGTGCTCGACCTGCACGACGCGACGGCGCTCGCCGGCGCGCTGGGTGATTTCGACCTGGTGTTCAACGCCGCCGGGCCGGACCTCTATACCGCGCTGCCGGCGGCGCGCGCATGTCTGGCCGGCGGCGCGCACTACCTGGACCTGGCCGGCGCGGTCCCGGTGTACGAACAACTCTACGCGCTCGACGCGGCGGCGCGCGCGAAGGGAATCGCGCTGCTGCCCGGCGCCGGCTTCGACGTGGCGGCGACCGACTGCCTGGCGAAGTACGTCGCGGACCGGCTGCCCGGCGCGACCGCACTCGACCTGGCGATTGCGACGACCGGCGATGTGAGCGGCGGCTCGACCAAGACCGAGCTTGAGATTATCGCGGCGGGGCCGTCGGTGCGGCGCGGCGGCGCGTTGACGCCGGTATCATTCGCGGGCGGCATCCGGCGCGTGCGCTTCCCGGACGGCGCGCATACGGTGGCGCCGGCGCCCTGGGGCGAACTGGTCGCGGCGCACCGCACGACCGGCCTCCCCGATATCACGATGTCGGTCGCGTACCCCGACGCGGTAGTCCCGCTGCTGCGCTGGGCCGGCCCGGCGATCCGCGGGCTGCTGCGCGTGAAAGCGCTGCGGCGCGGTCTGCAAGCGCTGATCGGGAAGGTGATGGATGGGCCGGGCGCGGCAGCGCGCCGGCAGGCGCGGGCGTATGTGTGGGCGCGCGCATCGGAGGCCGGGGGCGCAGCGGTGGAGGCGTGGCTTGAAACCATCGAAGCGTATGACTTCACGGCGGCGGTGGCGGTGCGCTGCGTCGAGCGCATCTTGGCGGGCGGCTATGCCGGCGCGCTCGCGCCCGGTGCGGCGTTCGGCGCGGACTTCGTGCTCGATGTGCCGGGGACGCAGCGCTACGATGCGCTAGACCGGTAGCTCGGCAGAATGACGCGGTATTGATCGGCCGGCGTACCATCATTGTAGGGGCGGGTTTGCAAACCCGCCCCATGCACATCAACTTAAGAATTTTGACCGTTTGTGCGCCTGTTCCCCCTCTCCCCAAACCC
>JAFGMM010000308.1 GCA_016927535.1 Anaerolineae bacterium | reverse complement strand
GGGTTTGGGGAGAGGGGGAACAGGCGCACAAACGGTCAAAATTCTTAAGTTGATGTGCATGGGGCGGGTTTGCAAACCCGCCCCTACGCCCAGCCGGCGACCACGCTATATTGCAGCGCTGCCGTGCGCGCCCCGGAAATAAAAAAAGGCGGCGCTTCCGCCGCCCCCTGCCGAAACAATCCAATCGTTCGATATTCTTGCCTCCTTGCCGAAAATAAAAAAAAGCAGGACGGCGCTCGCCGTCCCACCTTTTCCCGCTTGGGTAGAAATATTGTAGCAAGGCCCGGACGAGGTGTCAAGGCTTGTGCAAACATTTACTTGTTGGTAACATCCCTCTGGTATCCCGGCAGTGTTTTGCACGCCTGCCGGGTCATTTCAATAATGGACGGCTTGCAGTAAAGGAAAGTTCCCTTGAGCACCTTTATGGATTCACCTAAATATTTCTTCACCTCCGAGTCGGTTACGGAGGGACACCCGGACAAGATTTGCGACCAAATCTCCGACGCGGTTCTCGACGCTCTCTACGCGCAGGACCCGCAGGCCCGCGTCGCGTGCGAGACCTCGGTCACCACCGGCCTGGTGCTTGTCATGGGCGAGATTACGACCGACGCCTACGCCGATATGAACCAGATCGTGCGCGATGTGGTCACGGACATCGGCTATACGCGCGGCAAATACGGTTTCGACGCGGAGACCTGCGGCGTGATCGTCTCGATCAAAGAACAGTCCGCCGATATTGCGCTCGGCGTGGACAAGGCGCTTGAAGCGAAAACCGGCGAAATGAACAACGCTGATATCGAGGCCACCGGCGCCGGCGACCAGGGCATGATGATCGGCTTCGCGTGCACCGAGACGCCCGAACTGATGCCCCTACCGATCATGCTGGCACACAAGCTCTGCCGCCGGCTTGCCGCCGTGCGCAAGGATGGCACGCTGGATTACCTGCGCCCGGACGGGAAGAGCCAGGTCACGGTTGAGTACGCCTATGGCAAGCCCAAGCGCGTCGATACGGTGGTGGTCTCTACGCAGCACGCGCCGGAGGTCACGCAAGAGCAGATCCGCGCCGATGTCACCGAGCACGTCATCAAGGCCGTCGTGCCCGGCGCCATGCTCGACGAGCGGACGAAAATCTATGTCAACCCGACCGGGCGCTTTGTGACCGGCGGCCCCAAAGGCGACGCCGGCCTGACCGGGCGCAAGATCATCGTCGATACCTACGGCGGCGCTGCCCGGCACGGCGGCGGCGCGTTCTCCGGCAAGGACCCGACGAAGGTAGACCGTTCGGCGGCGTACATGGCGCGCTACGTGGCAAAGAACGTGGTCGCGGCCGGCCTCGCCGAGCGCTTCGAGTTACAGGTTTCGTATGCGATTGGGGTCGCGCGCCCGCTCTCCCTGGCGGTCGAGACGTTCGGCACCGGCAAAATCCCGGACGAGCAGATCGTCGAGTTGATTCGCAAACACTTCGACATGCGCCCGGCTGCCATCATCCGCGACCTGAAGCTGCGCCGCCCGATCTATCGCCAGGTGGCCGCTTATGGTCATTTTGGCCGCGAGGATTTGAGCCTCGACGATATCACCTGGGAGCGCACCGACCGAGCCGACGTGCTTCGCAAAGAAGCCGGACTGTAAAAACTGAAGCCGGCCCGGCTGGGCAGGGAGGGCGGATTCGCTCTAACCTTGTTTTACCTCACCCCCGCGTGCTGCGCGCGCTTCCCCCGCCACGATGTGGCGGGGGACAGAGGGGGTGAGGGTATCTTCAAGAAACCTCAGAATGAATCAGCCTTTATTGGGCAGGGGGCCGGATTGCCCTTACCGGAGGGCGAAGTATAATGAAACTGCTGCTACCGTAAGGATAGGGACATGGGTGAATGGTGCCTGCAACATCTGGCGACAACCTGAAATCTGAACTTGAGCGGCTCAGCCGCTTGATTCAAGACATGACCGACTTGCTCCGTGCCCAGCGCGATGTGCTGCGCCAGCGCGGGATATCGCTGCCGCCGGGCAGTGTCTCCGGTTTGAAATCGGTATCGGCGGAGCTGGACGATATGGCAAAGGGTGTCGTCGCCTCCGAGGGCGAGCTTGCCCAACTGCGCGCGGTGGCCGAAACCACCGCGCTTGTCAACAACCCGGCCCTCTCGCTTGACGAAATCCTCAATACGGTGATGGATACGGTGATCCAGCTCACCGGGGCCGAGCGCGGGTACATCATGCTGCGCGATGCCGAGACCGGCAAGATGACCTCCCGGGTGGCGCGCGGCCTGGATCAGCAGACGCTCGACAGCTCCGAATTCATCGTCAGCAAGACCATCGTGCAGCGCGTGGCCGAAACCGGCGAGCCGGTCGTCACCACCAACGCTCAAGAGGATGTACGCTTCAGCGCGCAGGAAAGCATCGTAGGCTTCAGCCTGCGCAGCATCCTGTGTGTACCGCTCAACGTGCGCGGCAAGATCATCGGCGTGGCCTACGCCGATAACCGCATCCGCGCCGGTCTGTTCGGCCCGAAGGAGTTAGACCTGTTGGTTGCCTTCGCCAACCAAGCCGCCGCCGCCATCCAGAACGCGCGCCTGTTTGAAAGTGTGCGGCGCGCCACCGCCGAAGCCAGCGAGCTACAGGAACTGCTTAACGACGTATTCGCGTCGATTGTGAGCGGCGTCATCACGACCGACGTAGACGACATCATCATCACGTTCAACCGCGCCGCCCAAGCCATCCTCGGCGTAGCCGTCGATGTCCAGGCCCACGACATCCCGCTGCGGCAGGTGCTGCCAATGGATGGTGAATTCACCGAACTGCTGCACACGGTGCGCGCCGAAGGCCGGAGCGAGGTCTTGGAGGTCGAGCCGCACATCCCGTCGCGCGGCCCGGTGAACTTAAATCTGCGGCTCAGCCCGCTGAGGGACGGTAACAATGTCACGCAGGGCGTGGCGATTGTGATGGACGACCTGACCGAACTGCGCCGCCAGGAGGCGCAGCTTGCCGCCGTGAAGCGCTACCTGCCGCCGCAGTTGGTGGATGACATCGACAACGTTGAGGCGCTGGCGCTCGGCGGGCTGCGACGCGAGATGACCGCACTGTTTGTCAACGTGGTGCCTTTCGATGTTCTGCTCAGCGGTGACAATACGGCCAAGTTCATGATCCTGCTCAACCGCTACCTCACTGTCGCCACCGACGCCATCCACGAGCAAGACGGCATCATCGACAAGTACATGGGAACCGAGGTGCTGAGCCTGTTCAACACCCAGTTGAACCCGGCGCCTAATCATGCCTGGCGCGCGGTGCAGGCGGCCTTGAACATCACGCGCGGTCTGAGGCAGCTACAAGAAGAACTGAGCGAAGAACTGGGCGAAGCGCACGACCGGCTTTATTGTCGCATCGGCATCCATACTGGCGTTGCTACGGTGGGCAACGTGGGCAGCCTGAGCCGGCGCGAATTTACCGCGATTGGCTCGAACATCAACCTGGCGAAGCGGCTGGAAGAAAACACCGAACTGGGCCAAATTCTCCTCAGCAAAGAGACCTGCCTGTGCTGCAAGCCCGAACTCGACGCCCACGCCGGCACCGTCGAAGTCATCGACCGCAACCAGATCACCGTTAAGGGGTTTAAACGCCCGATACCCGTCTACGAAGTGCGCTACCGATGAGTACTGACCAATCCCTTTCCCAGCGGCTTACCAAGACCACGCAGTTAGTCGGCGACCTGTACCAACTGCTGCGCACCCAACACGACCTGCTCCGGCAGCGCGGGATATCGCTGCCGCCGAACGTGCTGAACAGCCTGCGCTCGGTGCAGAACGAACTGACCGAGATGACCCGCCGCCTCCAGGAGCCGGAAAACGAACTGGCCCAGTTGCGCGCGGTCGCCGAGACGACGCGCATCATCAACTCCACGCTCGAAATCGACGAAGTGCTCAATACGGTCATGGATACCGTGATCGAACTCACCGGCGCCGAGCGCGGCTACATCGTGCTGCGCGACGAGGAAACCGGCGAGATGGTCTTCCGCATCGCGCGCGGCCTGGACCAAAAGACGCTCGAAGGGTCGGAGAACATCGTCAGCGAAACCGTCGTGCAGCGCGTGGCCGAAACCGGCGAGCCGGTCGTCACCACCAACGCCCAGGAGGATATCCGTTTCAGCACCCAAGAGAGCGTAGTAGGCTTCAGCCTGCGCAGCATCCTGTGCGTGCCTTTGCAGGTGCGCGGCGAGATCGTCGGCGTGGCCTATGCCGATAACCGCATCCGCGCCGGCCTGTTCGGTCTGAAGGAATTAGAGTTGCTCATGGCTTTCGCCAATCAAGCCGCCGTCGCCATCCAGAACGCGCGTCTGTTCGAGCGCGAGCGCCAATACCTGGCCGAAGTCACCGAGATCAAAGAACTGCTCAACAACGTGTTTGCTTCGATTGCCAGCGGCGTCATCACCACCGACGCCCAGGACATCGTGACCCAGCTTAACCTGGCCGCACAGCGCATCCTGGACGTGCCGGAGCAAAGGGGCGTGGGCGCGTTGCTGCGCGACCTGCTGCCGCTCAACGAAAGCCTGGAGCGCCTGCTGAAGACCGTGCAAACCCAGGGCATGCGCGAGATGCTCGACATGGAGCCGCTCATCCCCTCGCGCGGGGTGGTGAACCTGAACTTGCGCATCAGCCCGCTCCAAGACGCCGACCGGGTCACGCGCGGCCTGGCGATTGTGATGGACGACCTGACCGAGCAGCGCGCGCGCGAGGCCCGGCTTTCTGCCGTGAGCCGCTACCTGCCGCCGGCGATGGTCGCCAACATCCAGAGCATCGACTCGCTCGACATCGGCGGGGAGCAGCGCGTCATCTCGGTCGTTTCGTCCGACGTGCGCGGCTTCAGCAGCTTCAGCGAGGGCCTGGACCCGGAAGTCTTGATGCAGATCATCAACAAGTACCTCAACGTCTCCACCGACGCCATCCACCTCTACGAGGGCATCGTCGATAAGTACATCGGCGATGCGGTGGTGGGGCTGTATAACACCCAGCTCAACCCGCAAGACGACCATGCCACCCGCGCCGTGCGCGCGGCGCTCTCGATGACTTACGACGTAAAGGCCATGCACGAGACCCTGCCGGAGTCGCAGCATTTGCACTACGGCATCGGCGTACACACCGGCCCGGCGGTGCTCGGCAATGTGGGCAGCCCTACCCGAAAGGAATTCACCGCGCTCGGCGAGGCAGTGACCCTCTCCAAGCTGATGGAGAGCGAGGCCGGCAAAGGCGAAGTGATCCTCAGCCCGGCGACGAACGAACTCGTCAAAGGCTATTTCAAGACCGAGCCGCGCGAGCCGAGCGGCAAGCTGAAGGCGTCGTACCCCCACATTCAAGTAATCTACCAGGTGTGCGGCGTCAGGCGATAACCTGCCGCCCCGGTCTTAAAAAAGGCGCTTGCCGGCACCATATCATACTATAATAATACTGGGAAAGTATGCGGCAGAGCGGCTCGATATGCGGCGCACATGCAGTAATAAACATATAAACAAATCCAATTCTGTGCCGCGCGTCAGCGCCAAACAAACAAATATCGGATAATAAAAGTTATGGCACAGGCACGCATTACCGTGGTCGGCGGTTTCGTCATGGAGTTGATTTTCCAGGCGCCGCGCCGCCCCACGACCGGAGAAACCATATACGGCACTGCCTTCGATATGATGCCCGGCGGCAAGGGCTTTCGCCAGGCGGTCGCGGCGAGCCGCGCCGGGGGCAAGGTGGTTGCGATTGGCCGGATGGGTCAGGACGACTTCGGCGATACCGTGCTTAAGGCCCTGGTCAAAGAAAACGTCGAGACGCGCTGGCTGCTGCGCGACCCCGCACACGGCACGGCGGTCACCAGCCCGCTCGTCACCGAATCCGGGCACGACAGCTTGATCGCGGTCCCGCGTGCGAACTTCGAACTCAGCGTCGAGGACATCTCGCGTGCGACCCAGGTGCTCGCCAATTCGGGCGTCGTGCTGCTGCACCTGGATGTCCCCCTGGAGGTGAGCAAGGTCGCGGCGGCGCTGGGGCACAGCGGCGGCGCTAAAGTCATCTTCACGCCGGCCCCTTACGACGATAACCAGGAAATTTCAGATGACATTTTGCAACTGGTTGATATACTGGTAGTCAATGAACACGTGGCAGCCGGGCTAACCGGGCACACGCCGGGCGAGGCGTCCGCCGAGTCGATGGCGCAAACGCTGCGCGCACGCGGCGCGCGGCGCGTGGTCGTGACGCTGGGCGCGGGCGGGTGTTTGCTGGTCGAGCGGCAGGGCGTGCAGCACTTCCCGGCCTTCCGCGTCGATGCGATTGACCCGACCGGCGCCGGCGAAGCCTTCACCGGCGCGCTGGCCGTGGCGATTGCCGAGCGCCAAATCATCACGCGCGCGCTGCGCTTCGCCAACGCCGCCGGCGCGCTGGCCGCGACCATGCCGGGCACCATCCAGGCGCTGCCTACCCGGTACGCCATCGAGCGGCTGCTGCGTGAACAGGATGAGTAACCATATATAGGAGCGACAAAGGAGCAATGGGTTTATATCTGGACTCGGCGGACGTTGACGACGCACGTACCGCACAAGAGTTAGGGTTTATCGAGGGCGTCACCACCAATCCTGCTCTGATCGCGCGCACCGGGCGCGCGCCTCTTGAAGTGCTGGCCGATCTGGTCGAAATCGTTGACGGCAATGTCTTTTACCAGCTCACCAGCCCCACGTTAGAACAGCGGCTCGACGAAGCCTGGGAAGCCTACGGCATCCGGCCCGACCGGGTGGTGCTCAAAGTGCCCACCACTACCGAGAACCTATCGCTGGTGGCCGAACTGGCGCACGATATCGAGTGCGCGATGACCGCAATCTTCAGCCCGGCGCAGGCATACATGGCGGTGCAGGCGGGTGCGCGCTACGTCATCCCTTACGTAAGCCGCGCGACGCGCCTGCTGGGCGATGGGCCGGGGCTGGTGCGCGCGATCCGGGATGTGCTCAGCGGCAGCGAAGTCGAGATTATCGCGGCCAGCATCGAATCGCCCGACGAGGCCATCGACGCCGTGCGCGCCGGCGCGCACCATCTCACCATGCCGCTTCAGGTCATCATGGCGATGGGCGAGCACGAGCTATCGCAGCAGACCATCGCCGAGTTCGCCGCTTCCTGGGAGACAAAGTGATTGCCAATCATGCAAGATATTCTCAGACAACTCGCCGCCCGGCCTGACGTGGCCGCGTTCGTCGCCGGCGCCGCCGGCGCCCCGATCCTGGAAACCGCCATAGCGATACAGCAAATTCCCGCGCCGACCTTCCACGAAGACGCGCGCGCCGATTGGATCCGCAGCCGGATGCTCGAAGCCGGGCTGTCGGAGGTCGTGCACATCGTACACGAGGGCGATGTGTACAACGTGTACGGGCGCATCCCCGGCTTCGCGCCGGACGCGCCGGCGCTGCTGGTCTCGGCGCACACCGACACGGTTTTCGATGCGGACACCGACCTGAGCATCCGGCACGAGCCGGCGCAGGGGCGGGTGTATGGGCCGGGGCTGGGCGATAACAGCCTGGGTGTGGCCGCGCTCCTGACGCTGGCCGGGCAAATACAAGCCGCCGGCTACCGCCCGCCATGCGACCTGTGGTTCGTGGCGAATGCGCGCGAGGAGGGCTTGGGCGACCTGGGCGGCATCAAGGCGGCGGTGGCGCACCTCCGGGACCGCATCGGCGCGGTGATTATCCTGGAGGGGATGACGCTGGGCTGGGTCTATAACGGCGGGATCGCGGTGCGCCGGCACAAGATCACCTGCCGGGGGCCGGGCGGGCACAGTTGGGGCAGCTTCGGCGCGCCCAGCGCCATCCATTACTTGATGAAGCTGGGCGCGCGCATCGCCGAAATCGAAACGACCGTTGAGCCGCGCTCGACCTTCAACATCGGCATCGTCGAGGGCGGCGAGACGATCAACACCATCGCGCCCCACGCTGCGCTGTGGCTGGACCTGCGTTCCGAGACGACCGAGGGCGTCGAGGCGCTGGAGCGGCAGGTGTTCGATCTGGTCGAGACGGTGTGCACCGGGGGCATCGAGACGGCGGTCGAGCTGGTCGGCAGCCGCCCGGCGGGGTCGATCCCGCGCGGTCACTGGCTGGTGCAGGCGGCCATTCTATCGGGCGTGCAAGTGGGCGTGGTGCTCGATTACAGCACCGGCAGCACCGACGCCAACGCGGTCCTGGCGGCAGGCCTGCCGGGGATATGCGTCGGGGTCACGCAGGGGGGCAATGCGCACCGGCCCGACGAGTACATCGAGACCGGGCCAATCGACGCAGGGATGCGATACCTGGCGCTGCTGGTCGTGCTGGCCGCGCACCAGCTTGTACAGACGGCGCCGCGCCGGGCCGAAGCCTGAAGCGGGAACCGATTCGTTCTAGCGCTGTTTTACCTCACCCCCCGCGCGCTACGCGCGCTTCCCCCTCTCCACGCCGTGGAGAGGGGGACAGCGGGGGTGAGGTTATCTTAAAGAAACACCAGAATGAATCAACCCTTAAGCCTGAAGCCTTTGAGGTTTTGAACGCTGCATTTATAATAGGCGCAGGGTCTATGTAGCTCAAAGATCGGGTGAAGGTATGGCAAAACTATCGGTCTTAGTGGCAGCAAACCGGGACAACGTGGATCGCTACCGGCAGTACCTCAAAGCACAGCAGGAAGATATCCGGGTCGTGACGGTGACCTCGGCGGAGCACGTGCACGAGATTCTGGCCTCGTCCGATTTTTCTTTTGACGTCATGGTGGCAGACGCCATGCTTGGGGACGTCCCCCAACTGCTCAAGGATGTGCAAAGCGAATACCACGATCTGCTTACCATTCTGGTAGACGAAGGCGCGGATTTCGCCATGCCGGGCCGGGCGCATGACGTTTCGACCGACCCTTTCAACCGGGATGATTTGATTAAGCGCATCAAACGGCTGGTCGAGGAGCGGCGGCTTGAGACTCTGCGCGCCGACGCCCTGCCGCCGGTGCGCAGCTTCGCGCGGCAGATTCGCAAGGCGGCGCCCGGCGAAAGCAAGCGCGAGGCGGCGGTTGGGGCGGTGCAGCAGCTTGGCTTTGATTACGCCGGGTTCTTCTCGGTCGATTGGACCGAACCGGCCCAGTTCACCACGGTCGCCCAGGTCGGCCCGCCGCCGATTGCCCGCGCGATGCCGGTGACGCAGCCCGTCGAAAAGTCGCAACTGCTCGGCTGGGTGGCGCACACCGGCGAGAGCAAGGTGATCGGCCCGGACGATACGCCAAACTACCCGCTGGTTGCCGACGGCACGTTTGCATCGGCGGCGGCGGTGCCGGTGGGGATCAACCTGCGGTTTGGCGTGATCCTGGCGTGCCGCCAGCAGCCGAACGCGATCAGCGGGCAGGACGTGATGATGCTGGAGTTGGTCGCGGCCCAGCTTGCCGCCGCGCTCGCGGCGGAGACGCGCGAACGCAAGAAAGGCTGAGGGCGTAGGAAGAATTTTTCACCACAGAGGCGCAGAGGGCGCGGAGAGAAGAAAAAAATCGAGTCCTGCTCGCGGGCGGCTGTGCAGCGAGCGGTTCTGCCGCTGCCGGATAAGTACACGGCCAAGCGCCTTTTCAGGCGCTTTTGTATGCCCTGCCGGGGCGGGCGCGCCGCCATATTATGTAGGGGCAGGTTTGAAACCTGCCCCATGCACATCAACTTAAGAATTTTGACCGTTTGTGCACCTGTTCCCCCTCTCCCCAAACCCC
>JAFGMM010000307.1 GCA_016927535.1 Anaerolineae bacterium | reverse complement strand
TTTCCCCCACAAGGGGGGAAAGGGGGCCGGAATCGCTGCACGGAGGCTCCGATTCCCCCCTCGCCCCTTGTGGGAGAGGGGGTTAGGGGGAGAGGGGGAGCAGCAGGCCGAGTGAATAGGCGCTTATTTTGGGCCAAATCTAGGCCAGGGAGCTTCAAGCTCCCTGGGAGCTGGCCTGGAAGCTAACGTTTTATTCGCTCAGCACGAACACGGCGGTCGTAAGCCCCGGCACCGTGAAGGTCCCGGCGGCAGCGTCGAAGCTCGAAGTGCTGGCGATATCCTCCGTATAGGTCGCTTGCAGCGGGTGCAGGCGCAGGCCCAGCCCGGCGAACGCCGCACCGGTAAACGTGACCGTATCCGGCGACGCATTGAACACCACCACAATTAGCTCGTTGTACGGGTCGAGGTCCGCGCCCTGCATATCCGAGATGCTCATCACGATCACGCCCGGAAGCTGGTCCGGCCCCATGTTGTGGAACGCCACGCGCGCCATGACATCCTCGGCGGTGCGCAGCCGGAACAGCGGCGAACTCTTGCGAATCATCAGCATTTGCTGCACGTGCAGCACGGCCTTCGTGATTTCGTCTTTGCCGGGCTTGATGTCATCGCGCGCCAACAGCGGGCGCATCAGGTCCCACAGGTGGCCGTTGTCGCCCTGCGGCGGCAAACCGCTGCCCCAGTTATGCGTCTCGTAGCTAAAGTCCAGGTGGTTGAACCAGTCGCCGGAGTTGTAACTGTTGCGGTCCATCGACTTAGAGCGCAGCATATCGCTGCCGGCGTGGAAGAACGGCACGCCCTGGCTGAGCGCCACGATATCGAGCGCCAGCATATCCATGCGCATCCGCTCCGCAAGCGAAGCGTCGGCGGGCGCTTTGTACTGGATGATATCCCACAGCGTCTCGTTGTCGTGCGCCGAGACGTAGACGATATGCTCCTGCGGGTCGAGCGTGTAGCCGGTCGGCGCGCCGTTGTAGTCGATATCCGCGCCGGTCACCGCCTGGCCCGCGTAGTTGACCAGCGGGTAATCGCGCAGGTTGCCGGCCAGCCCCACGCGGATGCGGTCGGCGAAGAGGAACAAGCGCGCGCGCTGCTCCTCCTCGGTGCCGGACGTGACGCCGTTCGAGTCGGTGTAGAGGCCGGTCGCAAAGCCCTGCTGCGGCTCGTCGCCGAAGGGATTGCCGCCGCGCACCGAGTCGCGCAGCCGGTCGTTGAACGAACCGATGCCGCTGCCGCCCAGGTTAAGCTGGCTGGCGTTGACGCCGCGCGCATTGTTGGCGACCTCGCCGAAGTCCCAGCCCTCGCCGTAGACGTAGATCAGCTTGCCGTCCACGCCGTCCTTTTCCGGCGTCAGCGCGTCGAGCGCCGCGCGCGCTGCCTGCATATCGCCCAACATATGGTGTCC
Source organism: Anaerolineae bacterium (assembly GCA_016927535.1). GTDB lineage: Bacteria > Chloroflexota > Anaerolineae > Aggregatilineales > JAFGMM01 > JAFGMM01. The sequence goes on along the minus strand of JAFGMM010000307.1, from coordinate 6,558 downwards.
CATCAAGTCGAAGCGGAAGCCGTCGATCTTGTACTGCGTCGCCCAAAAGACCACCGAATCGACCATGAAGCGGCGCATCATGGCGTGCTCGGTGGCGGTGTTGGCGCAGCATGTGCTGTTGGTCACGTTCCCAACGTCGTCCAGGCGGTGATAGTAGCCGGGCACGATGCGGTCGAACACCGATTTGTCGGCCTGCCCGCTGGCGTTGGTGTGGTTGTACACCACGTCGGTCACCACGCGCAGCCCGGCTTTGCCGAGCGCCTGCACCATCGCGCGGTACTCAAGGATACGCGGCGCGCCGTTGGGATCGGTGCTGTAGCTGCCCTCCGGCGTGTTGAAGTGGTACGGGTCGTAGCCCCAATTGAAGCCATCCAGGTCGCGCACCTCGTCGATAATCATTTGCTGCTCCGGCGAGTCGGGCGGGTACTGCGCCAGTTCGTCGAAGTCCGGCTCGAAGCGGGCGCGCTTGTCGCGGTTCTCGTTGATCGTGGCGATATCGAACGTGGGCAGCAGGTGGAGGTGCGTCAGGCCGGCGTCGGCGAGCGCTTCGAGATGGCGCATGCCGTTCGAGCCATCCACGGTGAACGCCATGTAGGTGCCCCGGTACTCCTCCGGTACGCTCATATCGTGGGCGCTGAAATCGCGCAGGTGAAGCTCGTACAGCACGATATCCTCGAACGCTTCGAGCGGCGGCTTTTGCATCTCAAGCCAGCCTTCGGGCATCAGCGCCGGGTCGTCCAGGTTCACAATCTGGCTGCGGGTGCTGTTCGCCGAAAGACTCATCGAGTACGGGTCGGTGACCAGGTTGCGCTCGACCTGGCCGGTGTACGGTGCGTAGACCTCGACCTCGTAGAGGTAGTACTTGTACAGCCAATCCGCCGTGCCGGTGATGCTCCACACGCCCTTGTCGCCGGGCGTCATGTCGTAGAGCGTGGCCTGCGCGTCGTAGCTTGGCCCATCGAAGAGGTGCAGCGTCACGCTGCGCGCGGTGGGCGCCCAGAGGTACAGGGTCGGCGCGCCGTCCGCGTCGAAGTGGACGCCGAGCGGCCCGTCGTAGGCGTACAGGTCGTCGATTACGCCGGGGATTTGAACGCTGGTCGCGTCGATCAGGTTACCTTTGGCGTCGTAGGCCGAGACTGCGATTTGGCCTTTGAGAATCGTCGGCGCCAGGTCGAGCGCGTCTTCGCTCAGGCGCAGCGCCAACTGCCCCGCGACGTGCGGGAACTTCGCCAGCGTCGCCTCGCTGAAGCCGGCCTTGTCCACCGTCAGGGCGATGGCGCCGTCGGCGCGCTCCATCGACGTAAAGCCGGGGCGCATGCCGCCGCGCTGTGACATGTTCAGTTCGTAGGTGTAGCCTTCTTCGTAGGCCACATCCCACGCGATGGTATCCAGGCACACCCAGCGGGCGCGCGCCTGGCTCAGGTCGCCGGCCGGCTCGAAGCGCGCGCCCGGCGCGACCACGACCACGCTCATGAGTTGAGTCGTCGTGTCGAACGCGAACTGTACGCCGCTGCCGGCCTCCGGCACCGTGAAGAGGATGGCAGCGCCGCCGGCGGCCTGGGTCTCCCAGTCGCCAACGGGAATATCATAAGTCTCGAAGATGTAAACGCCGTCGCCATCCGGGTCCTGCATGTAGGTTACCAGGCAGTCGGGCGACCAATCCTCCGCGCAGCCCAGCTCATCCTGGAAGGTGCCCGGCGCGGTGATGATGGGCTGCCGCACGCTGTCTACAATCCAATGCGTGTCGTGGTCGTAGATAAAGGTTACGGGCATGTCTTCGGGCACCTCAAGCACGATGTTCGGCCCGTCGCGGTCGGCTTTGCCGCCGTAGTTCTCGGTCCAACTACCGTTGAGGGCGACCTTGTATTCGTAGCTGCCGGCCGGTAGATCGAAAGTCCGGTGCCACAGCCCCGCCGCTTCGTCGAATTCGAGCAGCGTAGCTTCACAGTCGGGCTGCCACTCGCCGGAGCAGCCCAACAAAGGCTGAAGCGTGCCGGGGATGTTCACCATATCCGGCGAAGGCGTCTCCTGGCTCAGGGCCGCCAGGGGCGCGGCGACGAACGATACGATCAGCAAGGCCGGCATTGCCAGCCGTTGCAGGCGTTTGACAAAGCTCATGGGAAACCTCCTGCGGTTCAACAGCGAAGAAACAACGCGCCGGGGTGGCGAGGGAGCGCGTCTTGTACATCTTATATTAACCGAAAAAAGTCCCGGCGCGTAGCTCAATTCGCGGGGTCTGGGTACACTTGTCGGGTCGATTTGCGTTTCGCCTTACGAGTTACGAGGAGAGTTCATCATGCCAGTTTTCCCCGACGGTTTTTTGTGGGGCGCGGCGACTTCATCATACCAGGTCGAAGGCGCGGTCTCGGCGGATGGGCGCGGCCCTTCGATCTGGGATACCTTCTGCAAACTGCCCGGCAAGATCGCCGGCGGCGACACCGGCGACGCGGCCTGCGACCACTACAACCGCTGCCACGCCGACGTGGATATCATGGCCGGCCTGGGCCTGCAAGCTTACCGCTTCTCGATAGCCTGGCCGCGCGTCTTGCCGGAGGGTGTTGGAGCGGTCAACGAAGCCGGGCTGGATTTTTACGACCGGCTGGTCGATGCGCTGCTGGCGAAGGGCATCACGCCCTACCCGACGCTCTACCATTGGGACCTGCCGCAGGCGCTCGAAGATGCTTTTGGCGGCTGGCCCAGCCGCGAGATCGTGCCGGCGTTCGTCCACTATGCCGACGTGGTATCCCGGCGGCTCGGCGACCGCGTGCACAACTGGATGACGCTTAACGAGCCGTGGGTGAGCGCCTTCTTGGGATATTCGACCGGTTTTCACGCGCCAGGCGCGAACGATCCCGCCCTGGGGGTGCAGGCGTCGCATCACCTGCTGCTCGCGCACGGGCAGGCGGCGCCGGCGCTGCGCGCCAACGGCGGCGCCCAAACCCGCGTCGGCATCGCACTGGACCTGCACTGGGTGGACGCCGCCACCGACTCGGAGGCGGACCGCGCCGCCGCCTACCGCCAGGATGGAATCCAGAACCGCTGGTTCCTCGATCCTGTGTTCAAGGGCGCGTATCCTGAAGATATAGTTGAAATGTACCGCCGGGAGATCGGGACCGAACCGGACATCCACGACGGCGATATGGCGGCCATCGCTGCGCCCATCGACTTCCTGGGCATCAACTACTATTTCCGCAACGTCGTCAAAGCCGATGAAAGCGTCCCGGTTGTTAAGATGCGGGCAGTGAAGCCGGAAGGCGAATACACCGAGATGGGCTGGGAGGTCCACCCGGAGAGCCTGTATAAGCTGCTGGTTCACCTGAAAGAAGCCTACAACCCGCCCGCGCTGTACATCACCGAGAACGGCGCCGCCTTCACCGACCGGGCATCGCCCGAAGGGCAGGTCAGCGACCCGCGCCGCGCCGCCTACTTGCGGGCGCACTTCGCCGCGTCGCACCGCGCCATCGCGGCCGGCGCGCCCCTGCGCGGCTACTTCGTCTGGTCGCTGATGGATAACTTCGAGTGGAGCTTTGGCTACAGCAAGCGCTTTGGCATCGTCTATGTGGATTTTGAAACGCAGCAGCGCATCGTGAAGCAGAGCGGGGCGTGGTACGCCGAAGTCATCAAGCAAAACGGCTTTGACCACGAATAGAGCGTCCGGTTTTTCTTTATTCGTGCACCTTTGTGTATATTCGTGGTTCAGTTCTCCCTGTCGCGCGGTAGGTTATAATAAACGTAGAACTGGATGCACCCTGAAGACGAGCGATGCCAGCGCACAGCGACCTGATTAAACGGCTCACCATGCTCAACGAAATCGCCGAGACGCTCAACGCGGCGCACGATATCCGCAGCGCGTTGAACGAGGCCCTCGCGCGGCTGGTCGATCTGATGGACCTGGAAACCGGCTGGATTTTTTTGCTGGACGATTCGGCGAAGAACCGCTGGTTTGGCCGGGGCTACGATTTGGTGGCGCACTGCAACCTGCCGCCGGCGCTGGCGCTCGACCGGGCGCGCGCCTGGAAAGGCGGCTGCACCTGCCAGAACCTCTGCGACCGGCACGCGATGGACCGCGCCTACAACGAGGTGCGCTGTGCCCGGCTGGCGCGCGCCGGCGGCGACCGGCACGGCCTGGCCGTCCACGCATCGACGCCGCTGCGCTCGCGCAACCGCACGCTGGGCATCCTCAACGTCGCCGCGCCGGACTGGGACTCCTTTAGCCCGGAGGCGCTGGCCGTGCTCACCAACGCCGGCAGCCAGATGGGAATCGCGTTGGAGCGCGCCCGCCTTTTCGATATGCTGCAAGAGCAGCGCATCCACGAACAGGCCGCGCTGCTCGACTTCTCGAACCAACTGCTCAGCCGCCCACATCTCGAAGACCTGGTAGGCTACCTGGTTGACGAAGTGCGCACCCTGCTTCAGGCCGACGCCTGCGCGATGCTGCTCCCCTCAGACTCACCCGACCAACTGGCCTTCTGCGCCGCCAACGGCTGGCACCACGACCCCGTGGCAGCGCACCGGTTGGTCCCGCTGAACAAAAGCAGCGGTCCGGGGCTGGCGATGCGCAACCAGCGCGTCGTCTTGATCGCAGACCTGGCGCAGGACAACCTGACGCTCTGGTCGCCGGATTGGAGACGCGCGGAAAGCTTCCGGGGGCACGCCGTAATGCCGCTCATCGCCGAAGGCCGGGCCATCGGCGCGCTGGTCATCGACATGCGCACGCCGCGCCTGCTAAACGAGGACGAGACACGCCTGCTGCAACTGATGGCGAACCAGGCTGCCATCGCCATCGAGAACGCGCGCCTGCACAAAGAATCGATTAGGCGGCAGCGCATGGCCGACGAACTGGCGGTCGGCCAGCAGATTCAGCGCAGTATGCTCCCCCAGGCGACGACCCTGGGCATCCCCGGCTGGTCGTTCTCATCGTCGTATGCGCCGGCGCGCATGGTGGGCGGCGACTTCTACGACTTGTTCAGCCTCTCGCGCGAGGATGACCGGCTGGGCATGGTGGTCGCGGATGTCGCCGATAAGGGTATCCCGGCGGCGCTGTTTATGGCGCTCAGCCGGACCGTCATCCGGGCGACTGCGCTGAGCGGTCGCAGCCCGGCGTCTACGCTGATGCGCGCCAACCACCTGATCTTGAACGATATCGAGTCGGACCTGTTCCTCAGCGCGTTCTACGCCAAACTCGACACACGCACCGGGCGCATGGTTTACGCCAACGCCGGCCATAACCCGCCGTTCTGGTATAAAGCCGTCGAAGACGAATTCGAAGCGCTGAACACTAACGGGATCGTGTTGGGTGTCCTAGACGATGTAGAGCTTGAGGAGAGACGCATCGACGTTGCGCCGGGCGACGCGGTGGTCTTCTACACCGACGGCGTCACCGACGCGATGAACACTGCCGAAAAAGAATTCGGCGAGGCGCGCCTGCAAGCAGTGGTCCGGGCCGCCGCCGCCGACCGCGACGCTGCCGCCCAGCAAATCCTCCGGGCCGTGTTGGACGCGGTGCACCACCACATGGACGGCGCGCCGCAGTTCGACGATATCACGCTGCTGGTGGCCCGCCGGATGAGCGGGCCGGACCGGTACGAGGAAGCCACGTGAAGGCGAAGGGGCTGTCGCCGCGCAATCTTCGGGTATACTTAACCCTACATTCATTCAAGCATTCAAGCATCGAGCAGGGAGACGATCTATGAAGGGGCGGTACTGGATAGGCATCCTGGGTGCAATCGTCGGGTTCTTCGTCGGGTTGGTGACCGGCTTCGTCTTCCCGCCGTTCTGCGGGCTGGCCGGCTTGGCGGTGACCACGGTCGGCGGCGCAGTCGCCGGGTTCATGGTGACCCAGGTCGATGATGACGTGAAGGCTAACCCCGACGAAGCCACCAATGCCGGCGCAATCGCCGGCCTGCTGACCGGCATCGGCGCGGGCATCGGGCAAATCGCGGCGGCGCTGGCGCTCTCGTGGCTGTTCACCGGCGCGCCCGAAGGCGTTTGGGACCAACAACTCTTTGAGCAGATGATGCAGGACGCCGGCTACGGGGACATCGGCATTGAGACCGAGGACTTATTGGGGCTGGTCTCCGGCATCGTGGTATTCGCCGGGGTGTGCTACGGCGTCGTGGGCCTGGCATTGACTACCGGCGCCGGCGCGCTGGCGGCGCGCTATTCGAAGCCGGCGCGCCCGTCCACGGCAGAGGCAAGCTCGCTGCCCGACTGGGGCCGAACACCGGAGGAGCCGCCCGGCCCGCCGGACGACGCCGGCGAGGGCTAAAGTCGCCACGGCGTGCACGGAGAGAGAAGAACTCTATGCACTCTGTGCTTCTCTATGGTGAACTTCTTAGCGCATTGTCAGAGCGATTCGGTTCTTTTCCACAACCATCTGGCGCAGGGTAGCGCTACAAAATACCGTGGTGATAGTTTCTTGCGCGGGATTTGTGCCCATATACAGGGTTGCCAGATATGCGCGCCGCCATATGTAGGGGCGGGTTTGAAACCCGCCCCATATGCATCAACTTAAGAATTTTGACCGTTTGTGCACCTGTTCCCCCTCTCCCCAAACCC
>JAFGMM010000306.1 GCA_016927535.1 Anaerolineae bacterium | reverse complement strand
CGTCAGACTTGACCGAACCGCCGGATGCGGACCCGCATGTCCGGTGGTGTGGGAGGGGGGCGTTTCCGTCCCCCTATCCCGATTTGTAAACGAGCCGCCCCCTAATTTTTAGGGCATTAAATTTTGGGGTACTACGGTTGCACAAATCGGTGATATAATACAATCGGATTAGAAGTTTAATCCAACGTCGGGCTAATACAGAAGGTTATTAGATGTTTTCAAAGAAGGAGGTAAAAAATGTCGGCACAGCACCAAAATGTCTTTCGTTCAAACGATATTAATAATGGCCGCATGGCCTCCCGCCCGTGGGTAAAGCCCGTCATCGTCGCCGCCACGATTGCCCTGGCGCTGCTTATCCACATCGTCCTGAACCCGTCCTATTCTCCGTTGGAAACGGCGGCCCGTGACCTCATCATCTCCTTCGTGTTTGTCGCCCCGGTTGCGGTCGCCGCCTATATTCTGTGGGATGCGCTCCGGCTCTCATAAGGACTCACCGGACGACCTGCTCCTCCAGGGTGAGCAGCACGCCAGTTGCATCACCTTCGAAAGCCGGAACGATCATCACGTAAATATCGCCGGCGCCGGCGCCGAAGTGGAGCAGCAGTCCTGATCCAAACAGGCTGGTAACGCCCTCCTCCCGGTCCGCGAGCGTGACGCCGAACTCGGCGAGCGCACGCACATAGAAGTCTTCGACTTCTGCCGGTGCGGAGGGCGTCGTCTGTATACTGAAGCGGTCGCCGGGCGTGGTCGTGAGCGCATCCGGCATCATGGGCAGGTCGCTTAACGCGAGCGTACTTACACCGCCGGCGTCCGGCGGCACGGTCGGGTTGCCGCTGACCGGGATAAAGACGGTCGGCTCGATCTCGACTGTCGGGGTCGGCTCGACCGGCGGCGGCGTCGCCGTCAGCGTCGGGGGCTGCGCCGGCGTGAGCACGGTCGTCGTCGGCGTCCCGGTCGGAGCCGGCGTCGTGGTGGGCGCGCGAGTCGGCGCGATGACCCCGGCGCCGCCGCACGCCGATACCAGCAGCGCTACCGCGAGCAAGGCAAGTCTTCGGATCATGTCCCGCCGTCCTCTTTCGGCGCCAGGATAATGTACTCGAAGCCGTTCATCTCGATCACTTCAACCGTGATGTAGGCGCGCGCCACCGCATCCAGAATCGGCTGGGGGTAGAACTGCGCCCGGAAGATTACATAACCGAATTCCTGTGCGTCGATCATCTCGACCAAGCTAGTCGGGTCGTACAGCCCGTTCTCCCACAGGTTCTTAAGCTGCGTCGGGTTGGTGACCACCTGCGCGCCGGCCATCAGCGCAAAGCCCGCCTCCTCCGAGAGAATCGGCTTGTCGGTCTTGTCGTAATAGGCGGCGATGCGATGCCCGGCCTCGATGTCGGCGGCGGTCGGGCTGTGCCCGATGGTCGCATAGCCCATCACCCAGCCGGCGGAATCGTGGAAAGCATAGCGCGTGTTGGCCGGCATGCCCAGCAGATCGCTTACCGCGCCCCAGAACGGCCCCTCGGTGGAGATATGGCGCACCGCCAGCGCATAGGCCAGGTACATAATGGGAACGAGTATCCTCACCGCAGAAGCAAAGGGATAACGCTTCTTATCGGACGGTTCTGCGCCCCGGCGGTAAAAAATCTTCTGCGCCCACCGCGTCAGGTAATTCGCCTCGAAGCGCCAGCCGCCAGTGAGCGTCCGCGCCGCGAAGACGCCCGACATCACGCAGGTCGCGGCGATGGCAGTAGCGAAGTAGCTGTCGCCGGCGCCCCACTTGCCCGATAACAAACCGCCCGCCACGCCCGCCACGAACCACACGCCGTAAACCGAGATGCGGTCGAAGTACGCCTCGTAGAGCAGCAGCAGCCCCGCCATGACGATCAGCGGGCCGTGCAATTTGAACCACTGGATGTACAGGTCGCGCGCCTGGCCGGGGATGTATAAGTTTACGTTCGCGGCGACCGCGTTCAGCGACCACTGCCCGCCGGTGCTGAGGTCGATCCACCCGAAGATGAGCAGTCCCAGCGCCGCGAAGACCAATCCCCAACCCACGGCGCGCAGCGGCCCGCGCAAAAACAGGAACCCGAATACGGCAGCGGCGGTCATCACGGCGAGCTGTTTGGTGTAGCCGGCGGCCAGCAGCACCGCGATCACCAGGGCCAGCTCGCGGCGGCGGGCCGGGCGGTCGGGGCGCTCAAAGTTGGCGAGCAGCACAACCGCCAGCGTCTCCAGCATCACCATAAACATGTGCTGGCGGAACAGCGGCCCAATGTGATAGATCGTGTTGCTCGCCAGGAAGGCCAGGCCGGAGAGAACCGCAGTTATTTCTCTCGTCCCCGCGCCTTTTGCGGCGGGAGGCGGGACCGCCCGGTACACCGCCAGGCCGATAAGGGCGGCATTTATCAGCGTGCCGATAAAACCCAGCAAGCGCCCGGTCCAGTACTGCGGTCCGAACAGGCGCACCAGCGGCGCGATGAGCACATGAAAGAGCGGTGGGTAGTTGGACGCATAGAAGGGGTAGGTCTCGTTGTTCCGATAGGGCCACTCGCCCCGGCTGAACAGCAGGGTATCGTATAACTCGAAGCCCTCGCCCTGGTCGTAGTCGAAGGGAAACGCGAACAACGCGCCGGCGTAGTTGACATAAACGAGCAGGTAGCCGGCGAAGACGAGCAGCGCCAACCCCAACAGCACGCGCTGCACGGTTGTCGTCATGCCGGCCTATCCCCAAGCGGGATGAGCGTCGCGCCGACCACGGCGACCAGCACACAGCCGGCTAACACAATCGCCTGCACCGGGCCGATGCCCCCCTCCCGGCCCACGTCCACGAGGTCAATCGAGAGGACGCCCACAAACGTCGCCACACCCACGACCAACATCAGCCGGCCCAGCCGCCGCTTGGTGAACGGACGGTTCAAACGTTTCACGTCATTCGAGCGATTCGGGTCAAACATGGCACCGGCAAGTATAACAACACATTTTCGCTGTTTCAACGCGCAACCCTACGCGCGTCGGCGCGTATCATTAAGTAGAACAACACGTTAGCTATCTAATCTGATTTGAAATGGAGTAAGTTCGAAATGGCGGAAACTGACGAGTTCTCGCAAGAACAACCCGAAACCTCTGCGCAACCCGAACCCGAGATGGTGGAAATTACGCCGGGCGGCGAAGACGAAACGCTCAAGGCAAAAGCCGAGGCAGTAGCGGCGCAGCAGCGCTTGAAAGAAATTGTCGAACGCGCCCAGAACGACGCCGACGCCGGCCGCGATGTCGCGGCGGAGTACGAGTCGAAGTATTATGGTGCGCCGGCGCGGGCGGGCGAGCCGCCGAAGGCGGTCGTTCAACCCGACGTGCCGCAGCCTCCTGTGATGTCGAGAGTGCCGCCGCCCCCGCCGCCCCTGCCGATCCCGGCGGAGGAGACGCAGGACCGGTCCATGCCGCTCACCGACTCGGACGAGCGCCTGTGGGCGGCGCTGGCGCACGCCAGCTTGATCGTGACGCTGCTCGCAACGCCTTTCAGTGTGGGTACGCTGACGCTGTTTCTGATCTTCGTCCCGCTGATTATCTACTTTGCGTACCGCGAGCGCTCCGAGTTCGTCGCCTATCACGCACTGCAAGGCTTCGCCATGCAGGTCTTTGCAACGATCGGCTGGGTCGCGCTGGGCCTGGCGATTACGATTGCATTTGTCATTGCCATCGTTATCTCAGGGGTCCTGAGCATTGTCCTGATCGGCATCCCGTTCCTGCTGTTGTCCGTCGTGGGGTTGGTCCTGTTCTGGCTGGTCTGGATTTGTCTGCCGATTGGTCTGGGTATCTACAGCCTGATGGCCGCCTGGGAAACCTACCACGGGCGCAACTTCCGCTACGTCAAGCTGGCCGATTGGGTTGACCGGTTCCTGGTGAACTACATATAAATATGAGTCAAATCACCTCAAGATGCGCAAACGCACAGATCCTCTAAAAACTCTGTGCGCCCGTTGAGATGAAAAACCTCAATCTCTACAAAGCAGAAGCGTCGTCGAGCGAAGTCTTGCGGCGCTTTTTGTAATCGTCCCAGAAGGTGATAAGCGTGAGAAGGCCAACGCCGATTACGATGCAGCTATCGGCGATATTAAACACCGGCCAAAACGAGAAGTGTATGAAGTCGGTCACGTGACCCAACCGCACCCGGTCGATGAGGTTGCCGAGCGCGCCGCCCAGCATCAAACCGAGCGCCAGCCGGGTCAGCCGGTCGCCCTCGGCGCGGAGGTTGCGGTAATAGTAAATCAGCCCAACGACCACGAACAGGGTAATGATCGAAAAAATAAAACCGCCGTCCGGCAGAATACCGAACACCGCGCCGGTGTTGGTGATGTAAGTTATGGCGAACAGGTGCGAGAGCGCCTCGATGGGCACCCACGACTCGTAAAGCGCCAGGTGGGATACCACCAGGGCCTTTGTTAACTGGTCAAGCACGACCATGCAGACCGCGACCGCCCCCAGAAACAGCCAACGCCTCATCGATTTATGAGTAACGGTTTGCTCTAAAGTCGCGGGTTTCTGCACAGCGCAAGCACAGTCCGGTGTGCGGGATCGCCTCCAGGCGCGCAATGTCGATCTTGTCGCCGCAGCCCTGGCAAACCCCGTAGTTGCCTTTGTCAAAGCGCGCCAACGCATCCTCAACCTCGCGCAGCATTTTCGCCGTGTTATTGCGCAGCGCCAAGTCGGCTGCCTGGTCAAAAGCGCGCGTGGCGGCGTCGGCTTGGTGAGTTTCGTAGCCGATCATCTGCTCGCCTTTGCGTGAGTCGATATCGGCAAGTTCGGCCAGCAGGGTTTTTCGATGATCCTGTAACGCTTCCTTGAGTTGTTCGTATGTGGCGACCATAACCGCCCTCCGCACCAGCTAGAGCAGAGATTGTACCGCGCAGACAACCAGCAAGCAAAATGCACTCGCACGGTGTAGGACGGAATAAACGCCCAGAATCACCGAGAGCGTTACCGAAGGGGGGTCTCGGTAACGCTCCCGTTATAAGGAGGAGAAGAAGGCGTCCGCATGCTCAGATTAGCACAGGAATCGTGCGACTACTCTACGCTTTCTCTACGCTTACCCTACGGAAACCCTACGCTAAACGCCGGCAGCTTCGCATACAAGGGCTTGTGCAAAGCTCGAAGACCAAGAGGCTATTTCACCGCAGAGGCGCGGAGGTAAGAGAGAGATAAAGAAAAAACTCCGCGAGGCTTCGAGCCGGTGCGACTTTGCACAAGCCCCGAATCTTGCCGCAAGCCCAGGGGATGAGTATACTCAGAACTATAAAAGCCAAGATAAAACCATCTGTAAAACTCATTAAAAGCACACGAGCTTTCTTTTAGCTCTGCAATTAAACCGACGGGAGCCAGCAATGACGCAAGTCAGTGACAAACCGGTGTTGATTATCCGAACTGGCGAAGCGGCGGGCCAACGCTGGGTCATGCACGACGAAGAAGTCTTGGTCGGGCGCGGGGCAGAATGCGATGTGGTCGTGCCGGAGCGTCAGGTGTCGCGCATGCATGTCCGGGTGCGCCGGGCCGGCGACCGCTTCTTCGTTGAAGACCTGGAGAGCAAGAACGGGACTCTGCTTAACGGCGAACCGCTCAAAGGCGAAGCGCCGCTCCGTGACGGCGACGAGATCGAGTTGGCGCGCGCGGTGAGCATTGCCTTCTTCGGCTCGGAGGTGACCCTGCCCCTGGAATTCGTCCAGAGCAGCACTATAGTCAGTAGCACCGGCTACCGGCTCTCCCTGGACCCCGCGTCGCGCCGCGTCTTCGTCGATGGTCGGGAACTAGACCCGCCGCTCTCGCTGCCGCAGTACCGCCTGCTGGAGCTTTTGGAAGAAAAGGAGGGCGCGGTTTCGACACGCGACGAGGTGGTGATGCGGGTGTGGCCGGAAAGCGCCGGCGAAGGGGTCTCCGAGCAGGCCATCGACGCGCTGGTGCGCCGCCTGCGCGACCGGCTCACCGAGCTTGAGCCGGACCACCAGTTTGTGGTCACGGTGCGCGGGCACGGCTTCCGGCTGGATAACCCACCGACCGATTAAACGGCCCCGGTCCGGCAGAGGCGCGGCGCGCCGCGCACCCCTGCCGGACATCCACAGTCAATACTCAAGCCCGAACCCATACGGAAACAGCGGCTCGTCTTCGCCGGCTTCGAGCGCGCCGAGTGGAACCTGCTCCATCGAACGCGGCCAGGCAAAGGGGAGCTTGCCGGTGAACGGCTCGTTTCCGAACAGCACGTCGGCCACGCCCTGCCCCTCGGTGCCCGGCAGCCAGGCCGCCACGAGCGCATCCCACCGGTCGATCTGGTCGGTCACAATTAGCGGTCGCCCGGAGACGAGCACGACGATGAGCCGGTCGCAGCGCGCCCGCATCCGTTCCAGCATCATCAGGTCGGTGCTCGAGAGCGAAAGGTCGGCCCTATCGCCCACGCCCTCTGCATAGGGCAGCTCGCCGGCCACCGCGACGCAAAAAACCGCCTTAGCCGGGTCGGTCACACCGGCAAACTGCCCGGTAGGGTCATAATACACGACCGTGCTTGTCGAAGCCGCCGTGACGATGCCTTCCGCAATTGTGGTGCCGGGAGTCACGGTCTCCGTGCTGCCCTGCCATTCGATGGTCCAGCCGCCCGATTGCAGGCCGATATTGTGCGCCGCCGCCCCGCCCACAAAGATAACCGGCATCTGCGCCGGTATCGGCAGCGCGTCGTTCTCGTTCTTGAGCAAAACGAGCGTCCGGCTCACCGCCTCGCGGGCCAGGGTGCGGTGTTCATCCGACCCGACTGCATCCAGCAGCGCTTCATCGGAGTACGGGTGCTCGAACAACCCCAACATAAACTTTGCCGTCAGGATGCGCCGCACCGCGTCATCGATGCGCGCTATCGGCACGTCGCCGTTCTCCACGGCGCGGGTCAGGAGCCAGACGAAGCTGCGGTAGTCGTAAGGGACCATGTTCATATCGATGCCGGCATTGATGGCGGTGACCATCGCCTCATAGTAGTTGCCCGATATCTGGTCAATCCCGGCCCAGTCCGAGACTACAAACCCCTCGAACCCCAACTCGCCCTTGAGCACGTCGGTGATGAGATACTTCTGGGCGTGCATCTTCATCCCGCCCCAACTTGAGAACGACGCCATGATGCTCATCGCGCCGGCGTCGATGGCGGCGATGTACGGCGGCAAGTGCACCGCGCGCAGCGTCTCCTCATCGACATCGGTTACGCCCTGGTCGATGATGTACCGGGTGGAGGTTTCCCAGACCGCGCCGCCGTCGCCGACGAAGTGCTTAGGCGTCGCCAGCACGGTCGTGCGGGCCGCCAGGTCGTCGCCCTGCAAGCCGCGCAGGTAAGCCGCCGCAAGCCTTGCGACCCGTTCGGTGTTCTCGCTGTACCCTTCGTAGGTCCGGCCCCAGCGGATGTCTTGCGGCGCCGCGACGACCGGCGCAAAGTTCCAGTAAACGCCAGTGGCGGCCATCTCAAGCGCCGTCACGCGCCCGATCTGCTCCATCAACTCCGGATCGTCGGCGGCGCCCAGGCCGATATTATGCGGGAAGATCACCGCGCCGCGCACGTTGTTATGCCCGTGCACCGCGTCCGCGCCGTAAAGCAGCGGGATACCCAACCGGGTCGCCAGCGCGTATGCCTGGAAGCCGTTAACCATCGCGGCCCAGGCCGCCGGCGTATTCTCCGGGGGATACCCGCCGCCGCCGCTGAGCAGCGCGCCGATGTAAACGCCGGTGATATCGTTGGGGAGGATGCTGTTCTTCTCGACAAGCGTCATCTGGCCGATTTTCTCGGCCAGCGTCATACGCGCCAGCAGGTCGTCCACCCGCTCGGCCACCGGCAGGTCAGGGTCGCGGTAAGGTGCGTTGTCCTCGACCGCCGGCGCCGGCGGCAGCGGAGCGAACGCCTCGACCGCCGGCACGAAGACCTGCTCGTGCAGCCGGTCATATTCGTCGGGCAGGGTTGCCAGCCCGACCATGTATACCCCGGCGCTTGCCTCGACCAGCGCCAGGCTCACTGCCGCCGCGTCCGCACCGGAGACCTGAGTCTCGAAAGTGTACAGGTTCCAGGTAAACGCGGCGGTCTCGATACTGCCGATGCTTTCCGGCAGTGCGTCAAGCCCCATCTGGCGCGCGAACAGCGCCTTTACTTCGTCGAGAGCCGCTCCGGGCACCGACTGCTGGATCAGAACCGTCGGGTCGGTCTCGAACGCGCGCCGGGCAAACGTGCCCGGTCCCATCTCAAACCAGCCCGCCGGCACGCTGCCCTCAATACCGGATATAGGATTGGTGAAGGTCACCCACGTGACCCCGGCGGCATCGTCGCCCTGGGCCGGCGCAAACCGGCCCGGACCGGCGAGCAGAAGGATGACCAGACCGGCGAGCAGAAGTTCTCTCCTCATTTATCTTGCTCCCATCAGAAAGGCGTCGGGTTGGTCCGCCAGGTAGACGGCGATCCCTGTACAAAGATGTAAGTCTGTCCGGCCTGCGAGAGATACACCATCTCGCCGCGCGCGAAGCGCTGAATCTGACCCGGACCGCCGCTCTCCGGCTGGAGCGCCCAACCCAACCGCCCGCGCACGCCGGCCTGCTCGCGCCAAATCTTGCCGAAGCCGCGCACCGGCTCAAAGCGGCCCTCCGGCGGAGTCTCGCCGCCGCTTTCGGGCATGCCGTCTTGCCAGGCATCCAGGTAGCGCTGGTAAGTGCCATCGTTGAACAGCACGTAGATGATCTTCTGCGGCTCCCAGCCCAGTTGCGACACCCAGACCATCAAGCCGTTCTCATACGGCTGAACGGCGGTCTGGATGGTCCAGGCTTCGGATGGCGCGCCGGCGTTTGGCCCGGTGGGACATCCCAACATTCGCTGCAAGGTCGAGTCGCCCTGGTAAATCAACC
This sequence comes from Anaerolineae bacterium, assembly GCA_016927535.1. Classification (GTDB taxonomy): domain Bacteria; phylum Chloroflexota; class Anaerolineae; order Aggregatilineales; family JAFGMM01; genus JAFGMM01. The sequence continues at coordinate 3,615 of JAFGMM010000306.1, read as the reverse complement.
CAAAGCCGCCCGCCGGCGGGGAGCACGCCGGCGCATCGCCGGGGCCGGGCGTATCGGTGGGGGTGAAGCTGGGCGTGGCGCTGGGCGGCGGCGTGAAGGTCGGCGTCAGCGTATAGGTGCTGGTGACGGCCGGCGTCGGCGAAGCGATGCGCGACGGCATCACGACGGGGGTAAAGGTGGGCGTGAGGGTCGGGGCGGGCGTGATGGTGGCCGTGGGCGTAGGGCTAGACTGGGCCGGGGCCAATCCGGGCAAGCCGCCGGTGCTGCATGCCAGACTTGCCAGGATCAGCAGCGCCACCGCCAGGGCCAGGTATGCGCGCGTCCGGCGCTCCATGTTTACATGTCCCATGCGCTAAATCCCGTAGCCTCCTGTGACGTTAATCATGTTCCCGGTGATGTACTCACTGCGCGGCGAAACTAAGAATTGCAGCGCGTGCGTCACGTCGGCGGGGCGCGCGACCCGCTTCATCGGCACCACCTCGGCCATCGCCCGCGCGTCTTCGGGTCGGGTTCCCTTGCCCGGCGCGAAGCTCAGGTTAATCATGTTCACCGTGATCCCGTGCCCGGCCTCCTCCAGCGCCAGCGTCTTGGTCAGGCTGGCGACGGCGACCTTCGCCGCCGCGACCGCGCCCATCGTCGGCACGCCTTCGACGCGATGGCTGCTCTCGATGCCGATATTGATAATCCGCCCCCAGCCGGCCCGCCGCATGAACGGCAGCGCGCGCTGCGAGCAGTAGAATGTACTGTGTATGGTATTGTCCATCACACGGTGCCATTCTTCAAAACTCTGCCCGGCGACCTCGCTCCAGCAGTGCGCGCCGAGGTTGTTCACCAGCACGCTCACGCCGCCCAGGGAAGCCTCGATTTCGTCGAACAGGTAGCGCGCCGCGTCGTAAGCGCCCACATCGGCTTTGAAGGCGCGCCCCGGCGCGCCGCGCTGCTGGAACAGCCCCACCGTCTCGCGCGCGTCGTTGTCGTCGTGTGCGTAAGCCACTGCGACCTTGCAGCCCATATCGGCGAGCGCCAATGCGCACACCCGTCCCACGCCGCGTGTGCCGCCCGTCACCAGCGCTACCAGGTTTTCTAGCTCGCGTTCCGGCTGGTTCACCTTCGTTCTCCCGGATGGGGACGCCGGTCTTTTTGCCCCCACGTGCTGCGCTGCCTATTGTAGCGCAAAAGCTTCGTCGAAGAACTCGACGACGCGCCGCTCGTATTCCTCCGGGGCCACCAGGAGGTAAGCGCCGTGCCCGGCCCCCTCCACCACCCACAGCGCGGCACTGCCCCCGGCGGCGGCAAGCTGGGCGCGCGCGCCCGGCAGCGAGACCTCTCTCGAGCCGTAAATCAGCAGAATCGGGCGCGGCGCGATCCGGTCGATCACCGTGACCGGGCTGACATCGCGGATGCTGACGCCGGTCGAAAGCCGGTATCCCAGCTCTGCGCCGGCCCGTATCAACGTCTCGACGAAGCTGCCGCCCTCGCCCAACGTGCCCGGCCCCAGGTCGTGATAGCCGCCCTCGGCCAGCACCGCGCGCAGTTCCGGCAGCTGCGCCGCCGCCATGATTGCGGTCGCGCCCGCCGACGAAAAGCCGTGCACACCGATGCGCGCCGGGTCTACATCGCTGCGCGCCAACAGCCAATCGAGCGCGCCGGCCAAGTCATCAACTTCGCGGTAGCCTAATGTGTTCACGCGGCCCATGCACGAGCGGCTTTCAAACGTCAGGACGCCGTAGCCGTGCCGGGCCAGGATATCGGCTTCGGGCAGGCGGCCATCACGCCCACCCTGGAAGGCCGGCGGGAAAATAATGTTCGCGCCGTTCTGCGATGGGATGTAAAAGCCCCGGTGCACGCCGCCGGCCTCGCGCGAGTCGATGGTGATGTCTTCGTATTCGTAGCCATAAGCCGCAGGAGTAAGCCCGGTATCGGTGCAGGGGCCATGTGTCAGAAACCACATACCGAGGAAGCCGAAGAAAAACGGCGTCAGGGTCAGCGCCGCGACGAACGCTACCGCCGCGAAGCGCGCCAGGCGCACCCAGTATTTACGGTCCCGCTGCATACTACGACACTCCTAGATAAAAGTTACAGGCTACACCGATGCATGTAGCCTGTTTCTACTCTATATGATGGGTAAAGGGCAAATTTTCGCACGTTTGCGCGCCAGGTGCGCCGGTCAGGTCTTTGTCTCGCCGTCTTCAGGATGGCTGCGGTGCAGCCATCCAGCGCCGCCGCCGCTGTAGTACCCCGGCGCGCTCCATGCCGGCGCGCCGTTGTGTTTATCGGTGGACGGCGCAGCGGCGTAGCCATAACTGGCGCCAGGCGCGCTGCGGGGTTTGGGAGCCGGGCGCGTCCGCCCATAAACCGGCGGTGTGTAAGCGGCGCCTACTTCGTTGACCGGCTCGTAGACCAATTCGTCCTCGTCCTTCTCCTTGGCCGGTGGGCGATACGCGGGCCGGGCGGCTGCCTGGGAGGTGGTGCGCACCGGCGGCGACGCAAGCTGCCGGGGCCGGTTGTCGTATGCCCTGGCGCTCGCGCGTTTGCCGCTGCCCAGCGAAAAGAGCCGCTCGCCGGCGATACCAAAGGTGCCGATAATCAGGATACGGGTAAGCCAGACCAACAGCGCGACGAAAATCGGTACAACGGTTAGGAGCTGCTCGCGGCTGAGAATCTCGTTACCGAGCGGGCGAGGCAGCAGCGCCAGCGTAATTGCCCACCATGTCATTACCGCATTGGCCGCCGCGCCCAAGAACCACGCGCCCATCAAATACCAGACCTCCCTGGGTTCGTCGGCGCCCTGTTCGGGCGTGAACAGACGCGCCAGCCCGGCGAAGTCAATCGCGCAGAACGCCACCGCCAGCACCGACGCCCAACCGACGCCCAGCACTTCGGCGCGGCCCAGCAAATCGGTGAGCGCGTACTCGGTGGTGCCGAAGTTGAATAGCTCGAACGCGCCCAGTGCGGCGACCATAATCACCCCGAACACAAAGCCGCGCTGCAACTTAAAACCGACCCAACGATTTTGCGGCGATGTGTGTGTGCGGTTGTTATAGATCGGTACGGAAGTCATAACCTTGCTCCTGCCGGTTTTGATTTTTCCGGCGCTATACGTTAACATCATCGCATTGAAACTAATGTTCTATAGAACATTTGTACTACACTATACGCCAAAAGTCAAGGGGGTGTATCCCATGTGTTGGCGAGATTTTTAGTGGGGCACGGATTTCCAGGATGGACGCGGATTTTTTAATCTGAAACCGTGTTTATCTGTGTTAATCCGCGTCCTAATTTTTCTGCCGACCATTTGGGATGCACCCGGTCAAGGGTTTTGCGCGAGGGGGGCGTTCCAAATCTGGGGCGAGGATTTCCGGCAACTGCGCATTCCGGGGCCGGCCAAACGCGCTTTGCACTGCTTGCAGGCGCTCTCCACTCTCCCTGAACCTAACCCGGCGCATTGGAAGGTCTCGGCGGTCAGTTTCTCACCGACCGTCTGGCGCGCTTCCAACCCGGCTCTCTAGTACACATCGGCGTAAATATGCCTGCGGTAACGCCTCCCCTCTATCCCCATCCCTCTGCGTAGCGCCCCACAAGGGGGGAAAGGGAGCCAGAAGCGTCGTACAGCGG
>JAFGMM010000305.1 GCA_016927535.1 Anaerolineae bacterium | reverse complement strand
CAGCATACGCTTTTCGTTGCGCACGATCACATCCGGCGCGCCCAGTTCCAGCAGGCGCTTGAGGCGGTTGTTGCGGTTAATCACGCGCCGGTACAGATCGTTCAGGTCGGAGGTGGCGAAGCGCCCGCCGTCCAACTGCACCATCGGGCGCAGGTCGGGCGGGATGACCGGCAGGACGGTGAGGATCATCCATTCGGGCCGGTTGCCGCTCTTGCTCAGGCTCTCGACCACACGCAGCCGCTTGGTGGCCTTTTTCTTGCGCTGCTTAGACCGGGTCGTGCGTACCTCGTGCCATAGTTCCGCAGCCAGCCGGTCCAGGTCGAGCGTCTTCAGGATTTCGAGGAAGGCCTCTGCGCCCATGTTGGCTTTGAAGACCTGGCCGTACTTCTGCTTCAATTCGCGGTAGCGCGCCTCGCCGAGGAACTGCAATTGTTCCAGGCCGAGCAATTCGCTGCGCGCTTCCTGCACGCCGGCGCGCACCCGCGCGGCGCGCGTGGTCTGCTCGCCTTGCAGCTTGGCGATTTCTTCGGCGGCCAGCGTGGTGATCTCCTCCACCCGGGTCTGGAGTTGGCCGATCCTGGCCTGCTTCTGTTCCTCGATCTCGGCCTGGAGTTCGTTCAGGATCCCAGTGGCGGCGTCCTGGACCAGCGAGAGGTGTTCGTTTTCCACGATCTCGCCGGCCTCGGCCACGACCAGGTGGTCGGCCTCTTCGAAGACCAGCGGCTCGCCGAGGGTCTTGCCGCGCTGCTGCTCGATCTTGACCTGAAGCGCCTGGGCGGCCCGCATCACCGCGTCGGTCTTGGCCGCGAGCAGGTCTTCGAACTCCTGGCTGACCTGCTCGATCTCCTGGCGCTGCACGTCGCCGTGCTCGTCGCGCGCCAGTTCCACCTCGGCAATTTTTTCGTCGATGTCGCCGCCGATCATGCCTTCTTGCGAGGATATCTCCTCCTCCAGGCGTTTGAGCGCTTTGTTGCGCGCGTCCTCATCGACATGGGTGATGACGTACTGGGCGAAATAGAGCACCCGATCCAGGTTGCGGCGGCTTACGTCGAGCAGCAGGCCCAGGTAGCTGGGCACGCGCCGCGTGTACCACACGTGCGCGACCGGCGCGGCCAGTTCGATATGGCCCATGCGCTCGCGGCGCACCGAGGAGCGCGTGACCTCGACGCCGCATTTGTCGCACACGATCCCCTTGTAACGAACGTTCTTATATTTACCACAGTAGCACTGCCAGTCGCGCGTCGGTCCAAAGATGGCCTCGCAGAAAAGGCCGTCCTTCTCCGGGCGCAGGCGCCGATAGTTGATCGTCTCGGGCTTGGTCACCTCACCGTAAGACCACGAGCGGATCTGTTCCGGCGAGGCCAGACTGATACGCAATGCGCTAAAGTCCTTGGCTTCCAAGGCTTTTCCCTCCCGTAGCTTGACAATCGAAAGTATTGATAGGGGGACGAATTAACAACAACCTATACTATTTTACATATACACTAAAAAAGCGCTGAGGGCCTCTGCCCTGCGCTGAGGGGGTGGTGTTTGTGTATCCAGCCGGCATAGACCACCCATTCTCACTATACGTGAACATATAGTATACCGCACCCTTAGATTCTGTCAACGCGAAATTGTTAAAATTCCGTAACAGAATCGTAAAAAGCTGGAGAAAATGGGTTGTCGGCGCCCGGCGGCAGGCTAATCGATGGTGACGCGCACGTCGCCGCCCTCGATGTTGAGGTATATCCGGCGCTCGATGCTGGCGTCGCCGTAGTTTTCGGTCTCCCAGGTACCCTCCCGGCTGTCCCCCCTGGCCGGCTCCAGGCCGGGGGTGCGCACACTCATCGAGCCGTCGTCGTCGAGCCGGGCGTCGATGCGCACCGCCACGTCGCGCAGATCGGGCAGTTGGATGCTGATCTCGCCGTCGTCTTGCTTGATGCGGACATCGCGCACCAGTTCGGACAGGCTCAGCGTGATGTTCGGGTCGTCGCCTTCAAGGGTCAGTTCGCTGATGCTCAGGTTCCGCAAGTCGAAGGTGTGCGTTCCGTCGTCCACTTTCAGGGTCAGGTCGCCGAGGCGCACGGTGTCCGAGAGGCGAACCTCCCACTTCCCCGCACCGTCGTCGTCGCCCTCGAACAGGCCCAGATCGATGAAGTTCCACCAATCGCCCGACGAAGCGCTGCCGGCCGCGTCGATGCGCACCGCCTCCGGGTTGTCATCGACTTGCAGGTCGCCGCGATGTTCGAGGTTGGCCTCCAGCAGGCGCTCGATGCCGGCCGCCTGCACGACGCCGCTGTAATCGTCGAAGTCGATATACACGTCCGGGCGCACCTCGCCAGCCGGCCGGTTGATGGCGACCGTCTCGGTCTGCAATTCCGCGCCCGGCGCCGTGAGCGCCGCGCCGAATATGATGACGACGACCGCCAGGCCCATCACCGCGCCGACCAAATCGCCGAAGCGGCCGGTCTGCCCAAACAGGATGTTCAGCCCCGCCGCGATCAACCAGAGCGGCCACAGGCGGAAGAATGCGCCGATCAGCGCGCCCAGGCTAAAGGTGACCGCGCCGGCCATGCTCAGCAGCAGCAGGACGCCGAGACCGATAAAGAAGACCCCCCAGAATAAGGTGTTTGATTTTCCCCAAGTGTGGCTCTTTTCTCGCTCTTTCTCGCGTTCCTTTTCGTGTCCTTTCTCGTCGGGCATGGCTCCCCCCTTGTTTGCAAATCGGCGCGCGCAGCACACGGCGGGCGCGCCGCACGCCGCCGTGCCTTTACTAGATTATACGTGCTCTCGCCGGGAAAGTTGTAACTTTCTTAACTTGATTTGACTTACCGGTGCCGGCTGCGCTTGACGAACGCGAGGAAGGGATAAGCGAGTTCGTCGGGGTCGGCGTTGCCGGCCTCGAGCGCTTTCTTGTTGGCGCGCTCAAAGTCGCGGTGCATCCGTTCCAGGTTGTTGAGCTGGTCTTGAGAAGGCTCCAGCGACATCAGCACGATCAGGGTTGTGAACCGGCCCGGCACGAAGCACAGCCATTGGCCGTTGTCCATCGCCGAGCTGCGGATGCCGGCCCGGAACATCTCCTCCGCCGCCGAGCGGTAGCTGCTGAGCATGGGCACGACCAGCGCCGGCTCAAGCTGGAAGTTGCCCAGCGTCTCGATGGGAACGCCGCCCTTGTTGTCGTAGATCGCCATGCCCAGCGCTTTGGCGGTCAGCTTCTTCAAAATAAGCAGCGTATCCTCGTTCAGGTCGAGCGCCTGGCGCCAGGAGCCTGACCGGTCGTCGTTCAGCAGCGCCGCCACCGCCATGATCCGCTTCTGATAGCGTTCGTAAAGCTGGTGAAACTGTTTGCGGTTGAGCTTACCCTGCGCGAACTCATCGACCACCCGGCTCATCTTGGCGTGGACTTCCGCGATAAAGTCCTGCCCCTCCTGGACGGGGTCGGTTTCATCAGGCTGGGGGCGCTTGGGTTCTTCCATAACTTTCTCCAAATTCCATTCATACGCTACCAAGCATAGTCTGCCCGGCGCGCCCGGTCAAGGCGACATTGGGCCTATACCATGCTACAATGTCTAGTATAGTTATTCTGTGTAGCAGGGATAGACCTCGTTATGTCAGAAGGAGGACGACTCGATGGCCCAACTCATCACGACCCTCGGCCCGAAGACCGCCGCCGAACTCGGTATGATCCTCCCGCACGAGCACGTCTTCGTCGATTTGCGCACCTGGGACCAGCCCGGCTATGCCGAAGCGGACACCGGCGATGTGATCGCGCTGATGGGGCCGGAGCTTGACAAGGCGCGGGCCGTCGGCGTGACCGCGCTCTGCGAGTGCAGCACCGGCGGCGTGGGCCGGCGCGTCGATATCCTCAAGGCCGTTTCGGAGGCGACCCGGTTCCCGCTCGTCGTGCCGACCGGTCTCTACCGTGAGCCGTGGATTCCCCGGTGGGTGCACGACGCGAGCGAAGCCGAACTGGGCGCGTGGATGGCGGGAGAGCTTCAAGACCAGGTGGAGACGACCGGCGTAAAAGCCGGCTGGGTCAAGCTCAGCGCCGGCGATGACGGCATCACCGCGACCGAGGCGAAGGTTTTGCGCGCCGCCGCCCAGGCTGCCGCCGCCGTCAACGCCGTCATCGGCAGCCACACGATCCGGGGGCGCGTGGCCCGCGACCAACTCGACATCATCGAGGCGGCAGGCTATACGCCGGAGCGGTTTATCTGGATTCATGCGCAGAACGAGCCGGACCTTGATCTCGTCCTGGAGATGGCGCGGCGCGGCGCGTGGATTGAGTACGACTCTATCGGGTGGAAGAAAGGCAGCGATGAGTTTTTTGTCCAGCGCATTCGACATCTGCTCGACGCCGGCTTTGGCGATAAAGTGCTGCTCAGCCACGACCGGGGCTGGTACAACCCGGCCAAGCCGGGCGGCGGCAAACCGCGCCCGTTTACGTACATCAGTAAGACGTTCCTGCCCAAGCTCGCGGACGCCGGGGTTGACGAGGCGGTTATCCGGCAGCTTACCCAAATCAACCCGTTCAACGCCTTCGCGCGCGATTGACGCAATTGGAGGTGTTGTTGGCGAATGGTAGGGGCCGGTTTCAAACCGGCCCATGCACATCAACTTAAGAATTTTGACCGTTTGTGCGCCTGTTCCCCCTCTCCCCAAACCCCT
>JAFGMM010000304.1 GCA_016927535.1 Anaerolineae bacterium | reverse complement strand
GCGATGCGCTGCTTTTGCCCGCCGGAGAGGTTGACGCCGCGCTGCCCAAGATGGGTATCGTAGCCGTTGGGCATCTCGGTGATGAAACCGTGCGCCTGGGCGGCGCGGGCCGCGACATAGATTTCCTCATCGCCGACGGCGGCAGGTTCGCGGGAGATGGGATCGCGCCCCTGTTTGATGTTGTCGTAGATGGTGCCGGAGAACAGCACGCTTTCCTGGAGCGCGATACCGACATTGGCGCGCAGGACACTTTGCCGGATGTCGCGCACGTCCACGCCGTCGAGGGTCACGCGCCCGGCGTCCACGTCGTAGAAGCGCGGGATGAGCTGCACCAGGCTGGATTTGCCGGAGCCGGTCGTCCCTAAAATGGCGACGGTCTGGCCCGGCTGGGCCTCGAAGCTGATATCTTGCAGCACGGGTTCGCCGCCGTTATAGCTGAAAGTGACGTGCTCGAAGGCCACATGCCCGCGCGGTTTGATAGCGGGCAGGGCGTCGGGGCGGTCTTGGATCTCGGGTTCGCTGTCGAGCACTTCGATGATGCGCTCGGCGGACGCCTGCGCGCGCGCGATGCGTATGACCAGCATGCTCACCATCATCAGCGGGAACAGGGTTTGGCGCAGGTAGTTGATGAAAGCGATAAGCTCGCCGACCGTCATATTGCCTTGCGCGGTGTCTATGCCGCCGAACCAGATGACCCCGGCAATGCCGAAGTTAACCAACAGCAGCATAAACGGGCCGACCACGGCGCCAAGCTGCATGGCGCGGATGGCGCTGGCGGTGAGGGTGTCGTTGGCGACGCCGAAGCGCGCTATTTCGTGCGCGTTTCGCACGAACGCCTTGACCACCCGCGCGCCGGAGAGATTTTCCTGGACGACGGTATTGAGGCGATCCAGGTTGGTTTGGACGTAGGTAAAAAGCGGATAGGTGCGCCGGACGACGAACGCCAACAGGACGAATAACAGGGGAATGAACACGACAAACAACACCGACAGGCGCGGGCTGGTGGTGATCGCCATGATGAAGCTGCCGACGGACATCAGCGGCGCGCGAACCAGGATGCGCAGGGCGATCAAGACCACATCCTGTATCTGGATCACGTCGTTGGTCAGGCGGGTGATGAGCGGGCCGGCGCCGAGTTTGTCCAGGTTGCCGAACGACAGCGTTTGCACCTTGCGGAACATGGCGCTGCGCAGGTCGGCGCCGTAGTTCACGGCGGCGCGGACGGCGAAGACCGTGCAGCCAAAACCGCCCACCGCGCCCAAGAACGCGACGACAATCATCAGCGCCCCGGTGTGCAGCACAATCCCCATATCACCTGCACCGATGCCATCATCGACAATGGTTTGCATCAGGCGGGGCTGCATCAAATCCATCGCCACTTCTAAAACCATTAGAAGCGGCGCGATCAAGGCTTGTTTCCAATAAGGTCTCAGAAAGAGCGCTAAACGTCGAAAAGTGTTCATCATCCTCGCTTTTTATTTTGCCGACTAACTAATTGAATAAAAAAACTAATCCACACGCGCCTTGCGCAAATTGTCCCGGATTTGCACCAGGAAGCGGCGCAGCAGTACTTGTTCTTCGATTGTAAAGCCCTCCAACATCTGATCTGTCAGGGTCTCGAAATAACGATTGATGTCCGGTTGAATCTCTTTGGCCTTTTGGGTCAGGCGCACGCGCGAGATGCGTTGATCGTCCGGGTCGGCACGCCGCTGCACCAGGCCGCTTTGTTCCATCCGGTTGAGCATTTTCGTAATGGTCGCCGGCTGTACATGTAGGACTTCGCCCAACTCCGTCTGGCTGCGCCCGTCTTTTTCCCAGAGAAGCTCCAGGACGGCGGGCTGCCCCCGGTGGAGGCCCAGCGAACAGAAAAGCGACCGGACGAATTCATAATGCGCCCGGCAAACTTCCGGGAGCAAATGCCGGATTTCGGTTGATGCGAGATTTGCCATGGTCGTTAACACAGCCTTATAAAAGTTTGCCGGCTAAATTCTATCATGCGCGGGGGTTTCGTCAAATGGGCGGTAAGGCCCATACGCGGCTTCGCCGGCGCCGCAGCGGCGAATACTGGGCCGGCGCCCGAAGCGCGCGTTACAATTGACGATACCGGGTGAAAACCACTTCGGCGGCAAACGTGACGCCCCGCCACACGAACCTTACCCTTGTCCCGGTCTAAACCGGGCAGGAAGTGTGAGTATGAGTGATACTATTCAAAATATACCGGACATCCACGACGACTTGACCCACTTCCAAAGGGAGGCGCTTGCAGTTACCGCGCGATTCGCCGTGGGCATCGGCTATATCTGGCTCGTATGGGTTTTGACTCCCATGAGCGGCAAGTCGATCCCCGCTAACGCCTGGTTCGGGATCGGTCTGCTGACCATCGGCGGGGGTATAAGCTACCTGTTGAGAGCCAATCGCCTGCTTATCGCAAGACATTTACTGGTCTTCAGCATGCTAAGCGCTGCTTTTTGTGCGGCGCTCACGTTTCCGTTTTCCGTGATCGTCTATCTTTTTGCGCTCCCAATTGTGTTTGCCAGCGTACTGCTCAGCCAGCAAATGTTTTCATCGGTAGTCATGGCGGCCAATCTCCTCATTCTGATTACAGGCGTCAGCCGTCTAGGCGTGGAGGCTTTTCTGGCCGACACCATCGTCCCCCTGGCCGTCATCGCACTCATCACCATCGCCGCCTGGCTCCCGGTGCGCAACCTGCGCACCGCGCTGAAGTGGTTTCAACACGAGTACAGGCGCGCTCACCATAACGCCTTGCTGGCAAACGAACGGCAGGCAGAACTGCGGCGGACTCTAAAATCACTCGACGAGGCGAAAGAGGCCCTGGAGCGCTCCAACTACCTGTTGACGATCACCCGCCGACAAGCCGAAGCGGCGCGCCGGCTCAAGCAGCAGTTCGCGCAGACCATCAGCCACGAACTGCGCACCCCGCTGAATCTGATCGTAGGGTTCACCGAACTGATGATCCAATCCCCGGAACGCTACGGAGGTCAACTGCCCGTCGGCTACCTGCGAGACCTCAGCATCGTATACCGGAACGCCTGCCACTTACAGGATTTGGTCAGCGACGTGTTGGATCTGGCCCGCATAGAGGCGGCGCAGATGAGTCTCGTCCCCGAAGAGGTTGACCCAGCCATTCTGTTGAAAGAAACGGTTGACACCGCGCGCAGCCTTGTCGAGGCGCATGATCTCGAACTGCACACTCACGTCGAGCCTGACCTCCCCCGGATCATGGTCGATTCGACGCGAATTCGCCAGGTGTTGTTCAACTTGCTCAACAACGCCGTGAATTGGACCGACCACGGCTGCATCACCGTGAGCGCCGGTCGGCAGGATAAGACGGTGGTCTTTGCCGTAGCAGATACCGGCGTCGGAATCGCAGACAAAGATATTCCCTACATATTCGAGGAATTTCGACAGCTTGATATGGGAACTCGGCGGAAGCAAAGAGGCGCCGGGTTGGGATTGGCGATCAGCAAGCGGTTTGTGGAACTGCACGGCGGGCGCATCTGGGTAGAAAGCGCGGTGGGCCAAGGCAGCACATTCTATTTCAGCCTGCCGGTCAATCAAACCCTGCTGGATATCTCGATCACGGACATCAGAAATAGCGCGTTCCTCTCCGGCGATGCGGCCCCCGACGCCGGAGACCAGCAGCCGGTTTTGTTGACCGTGACCCGCAACCTATCGGCGGTGTCACTGCTGCACCGTTACATACACGGGTGCCGTTTGGTGACCGCACCGGATATCGAAATGGGCCGGCGTATGGCGCGCCCCCTGACTCCCCAGGTCGTGATCGTTGATCAGACCTGCACAGAGCTGGAAGCTTTGGCGCCGGAAGAGCTTGCGCGGGCTTGGGAGTTGCCTCATTCACTCTTCATGGTCTGTTCGCTGCCGGGCGAGGAGTCGCTCCGCCAGCGGTTGGCCGTGGAGGGCTACCTGATTAAGCCTATCACGCGCCAACGTCTCTGGGATGCGCTGCGCCCGCTTGGCGAGCGCGTCGATACCGTGCTGGTGGTTGACGACGACGTCGATTTCGTGCGTATGCTGAGCCGCATGTTGAACAGTTCGGTGCGGCGCTACCAGGTAATCAGCGCCTACAGCGGTCAAGAGGCGCTGTCCATCATGAGCTACCGCGAGCCAGATGTGATTTTGCTGGACCTTTTCATGCCGGATCTAGACGGCTTCCAAGTGATTAAGCGCATTCGCTCGACCGCAGCGTGGCAACATATCCCGATTGTAGTCGTTTCGGCGCAGGACGAGGCAGACGACGAAACTGTGCTAAACGGCGCTGTATCGATTGCCAAAGCCGACGGACTGGTGCCCGGCGAGTTAGTCCAGTGGGTACAGAACGCGGTGAATATGGCGGCGCGGTCATGAACCGGACAAGGCGGCGCTGACGCTCTCGCTGCTTCACGCCCCATCTAACTGCTTCAGCGCCGAGAGCAAGGCCTGCTCGGTGATCGGTTTCTCCAAAAACCCTGCGGCGCCCAGCGCGAGCGCCAGGTCTTTCTGCTTGAGCACACTGCATACGATAACCGGGATGTGCCGGGTCTCAGGCTGGATGAGTAGAGTCTGCAATAGATCCCACCCATCTTGTTGTGGCATCATCAAATCGAGCGTGATGGCGTAAGGTTGCAGCCGGCACGCCTTCTCCAGCGCATCCTCAGCCGTCTTCGCCGTGATGGCGTGGAACTGCTGGGTGCTCAAGTAGCGCTGGAAAAGCTCCAACACATCCTCGTTGTCGTCCACGACCAGGATGGTATGACAGGGAGCAGTGGGCAATTCCACCTCGAAGCCGACGACCGACGCGCCGGCGCGCAGGGGGTGGATAAGAATATGGGCGAGCGCCGCCAGCTCCTCCGGCGCTAAAAGCCCCTCCTCGACCCTCGCGGCCGGCGCCGGGCGAATGGCTGCCGGGGGATCGACCCTTAAAGTAATTTTCACCGACGCCTCCGCAGCCTGTACGCCCAGCCGGATGGTAGCCCGCTCCGCGTGCTCGACCAAGTATCCCAGTATGCCCAGAAAAATCTGGCGCAGCAGATTCCGGTCGACGGGAATGTCCGGCAGCGGTTCTTGAAACTCCCGTTCCAATTCGAGTCTGTGCTGGCGCAACCGCTTTTGCAGCAGGGATATCACCCCCTGCAAAACGTCTTCAAACTGTGTCAAACGGTTTACCTGGGCTGCACGAGCGACCTCCAGCCGGAGCAATTCGAGGCGGTCGAGCGAAGTCTGTTCTTCAGAATGCTGAGGAGTGTGCTCCGGCGCCGGGGAACCGACGATGTGACGGTCCCACAGAATATCGGCGACCGCTTCGATGGCCGTTTTCTGTTCCCGGTAATAGTGCCGGCGGCTGATGGCGAGTTGGTCGGCCACCGACTGCGCATCAAGCCCCTCCATATAGCGCAAGACCATGAGCCGGTGGCGGCGCCACTCGTGCGAGAAGGCCGGCGCTTGTGGCCCTGGATTCAATTCCTCGATCACGTCTAGCAATACATGGTGCAGGCGCCAGGCCCGCTCCTGGCGGGAGAGGGCTGAATCGGGCACGATCAACTCGGCCAGGATATGCGGGCGCAAGTAGACGAGATCGTAAAGGTGTTCGTAGGCGTCCGCGATTTGATCGGTGAACTCAGCTTTGGACAACACCGGAATCGACTCCCAAATGACACAAAATGTGTGTTGGTCAAAATGATGCTGTACTCCCCCTCTCCCCTAAATCCCCTCTCCCACAAGGGGCGAGGGGACTTTTCCCCGCCGTGTGG
>JAFGMM010000303.1 GCA_016927535.1 Anaerolineae bacterium | reverse complement strand
GTCTTCACCCCCGCCGGCGAGACCTACCGCGAGCACGTGCTGGCAAAGGCCGGGCGCAGCGGCGCACTCGCCTTCGAGATCTCGCCCGCCAACTCGTCGCTGACCATCGACGAAGAACTGCGCCAGGCCTGGCAGCTGCTCGCCGCCGAACGCGACATCGCGCAGACCACCCTGCCGCGCCGCCCGACCTGGGACGTGCTGGTACTGCCTGCCAACGGGAGGGGCTGATGGACGACCGGGTACTTGTCGCTGCAATGGTCGCCGTGTTCGTGATTTGGGGCGCGCTGCTGTGGCCCCGACTCTACGACCCGCTCGCGCACGTCGCGTCCAAAATGCCGGTGACTGAGCAAAAGCAAACGCTCGCGATCGTGTTGGCGGCGGTTACGGCGGGCATCGCCGCGACCGTGCCCGACTTAGTGTTGCTGGCAATCGTGTGCGGCGTGATGGTCTCGACCGACCTGCTTTACCACCACCTCTCGCTGCCGCTGCAAGGGCTGGCAATTGCGCTGGCGCTGGCGCGGCTTTCCAACCTGGATGACAGCGTGGTGTATGCGCATCTCGGTATAGGCGTTGCGTTGGCGCTGATCTACCTGTTTCTGGCAGGTTTCGACCGCAACGCTGGCCTGGGCGATGCCACGGTGATGGCGCTCATCGGCCTGACCGCAGGGTTTGCTGCACCGGTCATCGTAGTCGCGGGCACGATTTCCCCATTGGCCTTCGTCATGTTCAGACGTGTGAAAGCACGCGAACCGCAGCCGCTTGGCGGCTGGTGGCTGGCGATAATGCTGGCCGCCGCCCCCCTGACCGTGCGTTGAGGCGGAGTGCTATGTGTTGTCTCATTTGCCTGTTGGTGGGCCTGGTCATCGGTGCAATCATCACGGCCTTTTTGTTTAGCTTTTGGATTTTTTGGTCGCTCACGCATTAGCGGAGGTTTCAAGCATGGGGCATTTTACCCTGAACTTTAGAGGAGTATTACCATGAGGCATTTCTTTCGTTTGATCTTCGGCTTGGCGCTGGTTGCGCTGGGCGTGGTCGCGGTGCTTTTCCTGGCGAAGCTCAGCCTGCCCGCGCCTGTGGAAATCGTGCTCGCCAACGAGGACATCTACGGCGGCGCGACCATCGACCGGGGTCTCTTTCGCGTCGAACAGGTGCGCGGCCTGGATCGCGCCTACTGGGATGTCGTCACCAAAGACGAGTTTCTTTCGGTGTACGAGGGCGGCGTGCTGGCCGACGGCGCAATCATCTACGCCGGCTTCCCGCTTTCGCCGCGCCAGGTCATCTTCTCCGACACACCCAACCCCGACGTGGACCGGCTGACCCTGCTCACCGACCCGGCCAACACGGTCTTTCCCATCGACGTGAAACCGGGACAGGTTGGGAACTTCGTCAAACCCGGCGACTACGTGGACCTGGTGTTCACGGTCGGGCGCGTGGAGAGCGGGCGCATCGACATCCCGCCCGAACCGACGATTGTGCCTTCGTTGAATGAGGTCGGTGTGCCGCCGGATGGCGCATTGCCGCCCACTCCAACGCCGCTGCCGCCTCCGCCGGCTGGCAGCGCGTACATGGCGACGCCCTCGCCCACGCCGCCCGGTCTGGAACTGCCGATGGCGGTGGTCTCGCTGCCGGATGTACTGGTGCTGCGCGTTGAACGCGAGCAGGTCCCCAACTACGCCGCCGGCGCGCCGGGCCTGGGCGTCTCGGACGCCAACCAGCCCGCCTATCTGGACGGCGATGTCATCCGCATCTACGTCGAACTCGCCCCGGACGACGCGGCGATTGCGGCGTTTTTGCTCGCCTCCGGCAGCGTGGTCGCGCCCTCGCACCGCGCCGAACTCGACGCGCCGCCCTACGGCCTGACCTGGACCGACTTCAAAAACTGGTTCCTCTCACGCCGGCCCGACCTCTTCCCCGGCGCAGACCTACCGACGCCGAAAGGAGACCAGCCGTGAGTGCATCTGAACGCATCCGCGCGGTCGTCGGCTACCAGACCTACGCCGAAATCACCGCGCTCACCCGCCTGCTCGAAGGCTCGCGCGTTGAGATCGTGGAGGCGGCGCAGACCGCGCAGAAGCTCTTCAACGCCTGCGCGCCCGAAGGTGCGGGCGGGCAAGACCCCGATATCGCGCTCATCAACCCGGCGATGGAGGGTTACTCGCACGCGCTGATCTCGGACCTGCTGCTGCGTCCCGAAGCGCCGGTCGTGGTCATCGGCTACGTGGCGGTCGAGGACGTGCAGTCCCTCGCGCCGGGTATGCTCGACGCGGGCGCGAAGTATTTTTTCTCCATCGCCAAACCGCCCGCTGCGACCGAACTCACCACGCGCATCGAACGCGCCATCGCCGCCGTGCAGAAAGACTACGAAGAAGGGCGGCTCCGCCCCAAAGCGCAGCCGGTCATGGCGCGCGCCGGCGCGGTCCACCAGCAGGTCATCACCGCCTGGGTGCCGAAGGGCGGCGGGAGTACCAGGACCACCATCTGCGTCAACCTGGCCGCCGCGCTCGCGGCCACGGGCAACCCGGTCGTGCTGGTGGACTTCGACCAGCCCAAAGGCGACGCCCACCTCATGCTCGGCTTCACACCCGACGGCGACCTGCCGGTCACGCGCGGCATGATCCTGGTCGAGCGCGGCCTCTACGATCTCATGGTCAACGTGCGCGCGCGCTGGGGTAATGACGGCAAACGCGCGGTCACGGCGCACCTGCTGAACAACTACCTGGTGCGTTGGGAGGCCGGGCGCAAACACGGCGTCGGCGACAACCTGCGCCTGCTGCCGGGCCTCACCGCCGCGCATCAGGCCGGCACCGACGCCTTCGCCGACGCGGACATGGTTCACGAGGCAGGTTTGGCGATCATCGACGAACTCAAATCCATGTACACCTTCGTCATCGTGGACATCGGGCAGGACTACAACATGCCCCTGCACGCGGCGGCGCTGCAAACCGCGACCGAGGTCCTGGTACCCATCCCGCCCACCAACACCGCCGTGGTCGATGTCGCGCGCGGGCTGGCGGCGTTGCGCCAGTATTTCGGCAGCCTGGAGAAGTTTCGCTGGCTGCCCACCGCCTGGCGTGAAGGCGTGGAAAGCCCATCCCTGCGCAAGGTCACCGACACCGTGAAACTGCCCCGCCTGGATGTCGTTATCCCGCACGACGTGGCGGTCGCGGACGCGGCGGTCAACAGCGGCGTTCCCTTTTCGCTTTTCGACGGCGGGCCGCTCGGCGAGGCGATCCGCGATCTGGCGCGCAACTATGACGCCTCGGTGCCGCGCATTCAAGGCGCGAAAAAGGGCCTGCTGCAAAGTCTCTTCGGTTTTCTCGTCAGGGAGGCGTAGCGTATGGGATTCTGGAATCGTAACCGGCCTGGCGGCCCTGAACCTGCTGAAAAACAAACCTTCCACTCGCCCTTCGCGGCGGCGGCGACCGCCGACACCGGCGGCAAGGACGCGCTCGACCATATCACCGACACGGTGAGCGAACAGGTGGTCGGGGCGCGTCTGCTCACCGGCAACACGGATCAAGATGAAAGCGCCGTGTTGGATGCCGCGCGCCGCGTCATTGATGACTACAACGTCTCCGCCGCCTCGCAGGGCCTGCCGATTCTGACGCTCGACCCGGAGGAGGCCGCGCGCAAGGTCCTGGACCGCATCCTCGGCTGGGGGCCGCTCACCGACCTCATGGAGGATGGCCGCGTGGAGGACATCGCGGTCAACGGCCTGGGGCAGGTCTGGGTCTTCCGCGCCGGCGCGGACGGCTGGGAGCACGCCGCCGACCTGCGCATCCCCTCGTGGGATTTCCTGCGCAACCTCATCAACCGCAAGGCCGACTTTCGCGGCACGGGGCGGGCGATTACTTATTCCTACCCCTCGGTCAATGCGCAGCTGCCCGATGGCTCGCGCCTGCACGGGGTGATGCGACCGCTGACCGTGGGTGTGGACGGCCCCGCCATCACCATCCGGCGCTTCCGCCCGGTCGCCGCCTCGGTCGATGACCTGGCGCGCCTGGGCAGCTTCCCGACCGAAGTCGCCGGGTTTCTCAAGGCCGCCATGCGGTCGGGGTTGAACGTCGCGGTCATCGGCGGCACGGGATCGGGCAAGACCACTTTCATCAATGCGATGCTGGCGGAGGTGCAAGATTACGAGCGCGTCGTCACCTGCGAGGACACCGCCGAAGTGCAGGTCGCCTCGCCCAACTTCGTCTCGCTCGTGACCAAAGACGCGATGGAAGGTTCGCGCGGTTTCAACATGGCCGACCTGGTGAAAGAGACGCTGCGTATGCGCCCCGACCGCATCATCGTGGGCGAGGTGCGCGACGGCGCGATGGCGGCGGTCTTGCAGGCCGCCAACACCGGCCACGATGGGGTGATGTTCACCGTCCACGCCAACTCGCCTTTCGAGGGCATCGAGCGTATGGAGACGATGGCGCTCATGGAGCCGACCTGGTCGCGCATCCCCATCTATCAAATCCGCAAGATGATCGCCTCGGCCATGCACCTGATCGTTCACCTGGCCGCGATCCACACGCCGGAGGGCCGCCGGCGGCGTCTGATGAACGTCGCCGAGATACGCGGCATGCAGGGCGATCAGGTCACGGTGGAGGTGCTCTTCAGCTACGACTATGACCTGGACCGCGCGAAGTGGACCGGTATCTTCCCGAACGAAAATACGCGCGCGCGATTGCAGCGCCGCGCCGCCTACGATTTCCGGCAGGGGGTGGTCGATGCAGTTTCCTGAATTGATCGCATTGGTCGGCGCGTTGGTAACGGGCGTAGGGATATGGATCGCCTATGATGGCCTGGTCCGGCCCCGCCGCCGCACCGCCGCGCAGACTACCTATCTATATGAAGGGCTGGAAGTGCGCTTGCAGCAAAACCGCCTGCCGGTGCGCGCCGAACGTTTCCTTATCGAGGGCGCGTTGGTCGGCGTGCTGCTGGCCGCGCTGAGCGTACTGGCTGCCGGCGCGTGGGCGGCGGTTGCGCCGATGTTTCTCTGCGGCTTCGCCGTGATCTACACCGTCTACGAGGGCCGCCGCGACGCTTTGGCGATGGAATACAACGCCGGCGTCGCGCTCGCGGCGGGCCAGATATCGAATGCCTGGCTCGCCCAACCCTCGATCTCCAACGCGCTGGAGTCGGTCATCGTCTACGGGCATCCCGAAGTCGCGCGCGATTTCGAGCAGGCGCGCGCCGCGATGGGCGCGGGGAAAAACCTCACCGAAGCCTTCGCGCCCATCGCCGACCGGCGCTGCTCCCCCTTCCTTGATGGCCTGGTCATGGCGCTGGCCTCCGCCGAACGCGCCACCGGCGACATCCGGGGCCTGCTCGAAGGCATCGCCGATTCGACGCGCGAACAGGTCGAGATTTTCAAAGACTACATCGTCGCTTCCGCCAACGCGCGGCAGGAAGTGCTCTGGGCGGTCTTCGCGCCCTGGGGCCTGATCCTGATCTCGCGCCTGCTCTCGGCCATGCCCGGCGCGGTCGGCGGCGAGGGACTGGAGGTGATCTTCGCCTCGCCGGTGGGCAGCGCCATGTTGTTTGCCGCCGGCCTGGTGACGCTGCTCGGCTACCGCCAGATGACCACCGCCATGCAGCAGGGCATCGTGCTGGACCGCATTCAGACCGAGGAGGCCTAAATGAATCTATTCGGCGTCGTGATTGAAGGGTGGGTGGCGGCGGGCATGGCCTCGGTTGCGCTGGGTTTACTCACTATTTTTATGACCCTGACCGCGCCGCGCAAGATCGGACGCGCGCAGACCCTCACCGAGCGCGAGGAAATCACCTTATTCAAGGACCTCCCGGCTTCCGATTCGCTCTCGGCGATGGTGCTGGACTGGGGGCAGATGTTCGAGCGGCTCTTTGGCGAGAAAAGCGGCGGCCCGACCAAAGCTGAGATTTTGATGAAGGCCGCCGGCTGGTGGTGGGCGCCCGGCGAACTCAGCAAACCTGTGCCGACTGCGCCCTTTTGGAACATGCAAACCTATTGGGGCGCGAAGGTGGTCTACACCCTGATGTACGGCGCAGCGGGCGCGCTGGCCGGCCTGGTCGCCACGATGTTCGTCGGACTGCCCTGGTTCGTGCTGCTCGGCGCGGGCCTGGCGATTGGCGTGGTGGGCTTCCTGGAACCGGATTCGCAGCTGACCAAGGCCGCCAGAGCCAGGCAAAACCTCATTACATTGGAGATGGGCTTCAAAGTGCCCGAACTCTGGACCTACGCCATGACGCACGGCGTGGAGACTTCGCTCCGCCTGCTGGCGGGGCGGCCCGGCGGCCCCTTCGTGGCCGAGACCCGGCGCGTGGTCGCACTCTACGACGTACACGGCAGCCTTGCGCCGGGATTGGAACAGATGGCGGTGCGCAACACCGGCGAGCAAGTCCGCGAGTTTTCGACCCAGCTGCGTATGGCCGCCGAACGCGGCGGGCGGCTGCTCGAAGCATTGAATGTGCTGGCCGAGAGCGCGCGCCGCGCGATGGGGCGCTACGTGCGCGAACGCACCGGGCGCAACCTCCGGGCGGTGCGCGGGCAGATCATGACCTGGATGGGCGCATTGATCTTCCTGCTCCTGCTCGGTCCCATCGCCCTGTTGATCGTCGAGTCGCTCATGGGCGGCTGAGGAAAGGAGGTGTATTTGAACTGATTTGGGTGAGTAACGCAATGCAACAAGTTTACCTAATGGAAGCCGTCTCGCGGGTTGGACGCCCGCGAGACGTAGGTCAGGAGTGTGAGATGTTAAGGACAGTCAATGATAAGAGTATCGCATGGTATGTGCGGGCCACGGCGCTGCTGGACCGCTTCGAACGCGGTGAAGGCGCTTCCGACCTTGCCAAGCGCGTGTTGATCGCCGTGCTGCTGTTGGGCATCGTCGGCGGCATCATCGCCGCCGGCGCGCAGGCAGCAGCGAGTCAGGCTGCCGCGTCGATGAGCAGCCCCGGTTTTTAGTCGATTGAAATGAAAGGAGTGGCAGGCCATGGATGAAGATGTCCCCTGGTTGTACAGCATCGCCATCATCATGATCGTGTTGATCTGGACGGTGGGCGCCGTGACCTTCGGTCTGGCGCACCTGAACGCGCAGGTGTCGGCGCATCGCGGCGCGGTGCTGGCCGGGCGCGGCGGGTCGGCGTCGGAAGGCGCGGCCTTCGGCGCAGCCTACTACAGCATCCGCGACGCGCCGTCCTGGTCCGCGTCCGAGGCGGAGCGCTGGGGATCGACCTCACTGCAAGTGACCGTCCCCTTCGCATCCTACGCCTTTGGTCGCCCGATGACCACGGGCGGCGGCGCGTTCGCCAGCCTGGAGCGTTTTTATCCTGGTCCTGCCAGTGTTTGGGAGTGAGCGTATGAAAACTTGGCGCGCGCGTCTGGAACGCGGCGAAGGGTCGCTGTACGAGTTGACCGGCATGATCGTGCTGCTCGTGCTCATGCTGGATATCGGGTCTTTCGTGGTGATAGGCCGCCCGGCGCAGGTCGCCGCCGCCGGCGCGTCGCGCGCCTGTGCGCGTATGGCGGTCGATACCCTCTCGTCCGGGCTTGGGCCGGCGCAGGGTATTGCCGCCGGGCAGTCCTATCTTGAGGCGGCGGGCATCCACAGCGGCGCGGTGAGTGTGCAGCCCGGCGGCTGGAACCGGCGCAACGAAGTCACCTGCACGGTGTCCGTCGAAGTACCGGCGGGGACTATCGGCCTGATGAAACGTATCACCGGCGTCGGCGCGGTGCAGATTCAACAATCGACCACGCTGACCATCGGCGCGTGGCAGTCGAGGTGGACGAGTAGATGAGACGAATGAAAGTAACAAAAAGACGATTTGAACAGGGCCAGGGCACATTGATTTTTGCCATCGGCATTATTGCCATTATGTGGGTCGTTATCGGCCTCGCGGATGACCTGGGCCGCCTGGCGCTCGCCGAAATCCGCGCGCTCGATGCGGTAGAACTCTCGGCGCAAGACGCCGCCAATCTCGTCGATCCCTTCGTTTTCGACGGGACACAGCGGGTGCGCATCGGCGGCGCGGCCAACGCTTTCGCACTGTATCGCGCGGACATGCTCACCGGTGGGCGCGTGACCATCGAGGGCGTCGCGGTGTCCGAGGGGCGTATTCGCGCCGCCGGTTCGGTGGATGTGCCCATGAAGTGGATGTGGCGGCTGGGTGTGCCGGTCGGTCGTCGGGCCTTCGCGGTCGATGCGATGTCATCTTATGGATTACAGGTGGAAAATGAGTGAGACTTTCAATTACAACAAAAAGAAGACGCTGACGCCCGCCGCCTGGATTGGTCTGGGCGTGCTGGTGTTGGCGCTGCTGTCGTTGGGTGTGGCGGCTGCGGCGGGCGCGTTCGGCGGCGGGGACAATGGCTGGGGCTTTCTGGCTCCGCGCCCGTCGCCCACGCCCACGGCGACCGCGACTCCGGTTCCGACCAACACGCCATATCCAACCAATACCCCCTATCCGACGTATACACCCTACCCAACCGACACGCCGGTAGTGTCGCCGGAAGCGGCGGAGGATGTAGAGGACGCGCCGGCGGTCACGGAGACGCCCGCCCCGGTGAATGCTTCTGATGACGATGAACTTGTGAGTGTCGGCAAAGCAACCGTGGCGACCGAGTGGTTCAACGCCAACCTGCGCGCTGGCCCCGGCTCTGAGTATGACGTGCTCTACCACCTGCCGCCCGACACGGTGGTGGATGTCTTCGCGCGCTCAGAAGATTGGCTCCTCGTGCAGTCGGGCAAGGCCTACGGCTGGGTCTGGAATGGGCTTGTTGAGTTAAACAAGAACCTCGACTTTGACGCGATTCCCGAATGGGTTTTCGAGGCCGAAGAAACCGAAGACCCGGATGGTGACGAAAGCACACCGGAGGCCTTCGACGCCTGGTGGAACCTGCTCGGCGCGCCGGATTTCGACGCCGCCTCACAGCGCGCGACGCACACGGTCGTGCTCAATGCGCACGGCGGATCGGGTGAATACAAGTTTTATGCTGATGAAGAGGAGTTGTCGAGCAACGTTTTCGAGGTGACGACACACTTGTGTTCGGCGCAGATCATCATGGCGCGCGTCGTCGATAGCACGGGGGCAGAGGAAACCCTGCCGATCTACTTTAGCACTTTTTGCCCGACGCCTGTCGGCTGCGCACGTTGCGAGCTGTGGAAACCATGAACGAGAAGCTTTTGCAAATCGCCTGTAACGTCGCCTGTCTGCTCGTCTTTGCGTTCGTCGCATTGTTCAAAAAAGAGCCGGTGCTAACGGAGACCGTGGCCGATGCGCAGATGGTCGTCATCGTGACCGGCGCGTTGGGCGCGTTCAACCTGGTCTATCCCTATATCGACCGCCGCATCACGACGCGCGAGATGTGGTTTCCGACCGGGCTTGGGCTGGCGTCGGCGGCCATAGCGCTGGTTCTATAAGGAAATTATGAACCTGTTTGGCGTCCTGTTCATCCTGATGGTGCTTGCCGCCGGCCTTGCATCCGGCGCACTCGGCGTGTTGTCGCGCCGAAAACGCGCCGGCGCGCCGGGCGCTGCCGCGTTCTCGATCACCATGCTGACGCTCAGTGTGCTGTGTTTCGGCTACGTTGGTTCGCTGCTGGTTTCGGACCTGCCGGTGAACCTGCTCCTGCTGAAACTGCGCTACATCGGCCTGCATATCCTGCCGGTCGCGTGGTTGTGTTTTGCACTGTCGTACACAGATCGCCAAATCCGCCGCCGGTATATCCTTGTTTTGCTGGTGATTCCGGTGCTGACGATCCTCATCGCCTGGACTAACGAATGGCACGGCTGGCTGTGGCAGGAGATCACGATCCGGCAAGACGGGTCGGGTCTGTGGGATGTGTTCGCGCAGCGTGGGCCGTGGTTCCGCGTCGCAAACTGGTATGGCTACATCCTGCTCTTCGCCGCGACCGCGATCCTTCTTCGTGCGTTTCTCAAACAGGGTTACATCATGTACAAGGGCCAGACGATGGCATTGTTATTCGGCGTGCTGTTCCCCTGGTTCGGCAATGTGCTTTTCGTCGCCGGTTTCACCACGCTCGACTGGTTGCCGGTGACATTTACCATCGGCGCGATGTCGTTGTTCTGGGGAATGCGCCGTTACAAGCTGCTTGATCTTGCGCCGGTGGCGCGTGACACAGTTTTCCAAAGTATGGAGAGCGGCGTCAT
>JAFGMM010000302.1 GCA_016927535.1 Anaerolineae bacterium | reverse complement strand
CATTTTGGGTTAGCGCGCATCTGACTCCCCTCGCCCCTTGAGGGAGAGGGGTCGGGGGAGAGGGGGGAAAAAGCGCTTAAGTTGATGTGCATGGGGCGGGTTTGAAACCCGCCCCTACCCCAAACCGGCGACCACGCTATCTTGCAGAGCTACCGTTGGTCAATTTGATGTTTGATATTCCCCCCCATCCCCATCCCCATCCCTTCCCCGACAAGGGGAGAAGAGAGCTAGATGTACTGCGCATCTCGTTCCCCTCCCCACCTGTGGGGTAGGGGTTAGGGGTGGGGGGATGACTGAAGTTGTCAATCATGTTGTTGACCAACACACAATTTAACATACTCGTACCCTTGCGGTCCCCGGAGAGCCTCACTATACTGGATGGGCAATGATCGTCCAAAGAAGGTCTTAAAAGATGGACCGGCCTTCTCTTGACACAGAACGCCGCGAACGACTGCGAGCCTGGCTCGACACCTGGGAGTTTCGCGCCAATCCCTTTGAACACAACCGCGCGGAAGCCGAACCCGATCTCGAAAGCTATTTCATCCCCACACCCGCGTACAACGAAGCCCGGCGCGGCGTCTCGTCCTTGATATTCGCCGGCAAGGGATGCGGCAAAACCGCTCACCTGCTGATGCTGGCGCGCAACGCCCGCCCGCAAGACCCCCACAGCAAGGTCCTAGCCGCGCAATATATTCAGTTCGGCGCGCTCCTGCCGGCGCTCGATACCAACCCCATCCAGGTTTCGACGGAGCAGCACGTTGCGCAGATCCTCCGGCTGGCGTCGCACAACCTGCTGCAATCCCTGTTAGAATACCCCGGCGTCGCCGCCGCGCTGCCCGGCGAATGGCTGGCGACCTTCGCTTGGTTCTGCGAAACCTACCGCCCTGCGCCGGCCGGCCCGCGCGAAGCCATCGCGTGGATGCGCGGCGCCGCCGAACACGGCGCGGCGCTCGAATGGATCGCCTTCCGGCAGGCCGTAACCGAGCGCCGCGTCGCGCGCTACCTGGATGGACTGGGGATCAGCGAGCCGTCGTGCGTCTTCCTGGCGCGCCTGCTCGACGCCGAACCGGAGCCGCCCTTCACGACCGGCCTGGCGCCGGCGGCGCTGGTGGCGTTCTTCGCGTCGCTGCTGCCGCCGGCCGGCCTGGAGCACCTGCATGTCTTGGTCGGCGGCCTGGAAGACGTGATGCGCTTTGCGCATAATTTGGCCGACCTGGTTGAATTTGTCTACCCGCTGCTCTCCGACCTGCACCTGATGAACCTGGCGCGGGTGAGTTTTACCTTTCTCCTGCCCGGCGGCGTCTACGACTACCTCGAGCGGGGCAAAACCGCGCAGCTATTAGAACGCCTGGCCCACCGCCGCATCACCTGGAGCAAGGCCGATATCAGCGACATGTTCATCGAACGCCTGACCGCCCATCGCCCGGACGACGACGACGCCAAAGAAATTGCGCTGGCGGGCCTGTGCGCGCCATCCCTGGCGCCCACCATCGAGCGCGATATCTTCGAGCTGGCTAAAGGCGCGCCCAGCCAGGCGATCAGCCTGTGTAACGCGCTGCTGCAAGCGCATTGCAGCCGCGCGAGCGACAGCCAGCACTTCGCCTCCCAAGATTGGTGGCTGATGATCGAGCAAGTCTATAACCTGCCGCAGCGCGATGGCCGGGTGCTGACGCACCCGCCGCTGCGGGTCAACCAAAAAGAGCGCAAAATCTTCGTCGGCAACGACGAGAAAGTTCTCCCAGACTCGCTGTACAGCTTCCTGATGGTCTTTTATAAACACCCCGACCGCTGGCTGAAGTGGCATGAAATCGACAAAATGACCGATATCAAGCTCAGCGATGTCAGCTTCCGTAAGTACCTCTCGCGCCTGCGCAAAATCATCGAACCCAACCCCGAACAGCCGGTTTATCTCGTGACCAAGCGCGGGCACGGCGTGCGCCTGGAAAACGCCTGGCCGGAACTGGATTGAACTTACTCGGCTGTCACAACCGGTCACGCGAGATCACAGACCGGTCACAAAGCCGGTCACGTCAGAACGGCGGTTGTCACGAGCCTGCCGGGATTGCGTGATATAACGTTGTTACCGAATCAATTGATTTCGGGCTTTGCGCATTGCTCGATTGTAATATCGCAGTCTAAGTTGTTATTAAAGTTGAGGTTAGTGAACGATGCTTTATATAGTTTTACAACCTCCTATAGAAAAATCCAGGTTCTTTGGAAATTCGTGGGGTCTTCGGGCGAGCCGGCGGCTCGCCCCTACGAATTGCTTCGTCGGGAGGGGCGTCCCGGCGGGACGCCCACGCCCGACGCCCAAGATGTGGCACCGAACCTTCGTCCACCCCGCGAATTCCTGGGAACC
Source organism: Anaerolineae bacterium (assembly GCA_016927535.1). Lineage (GTDB taxonomy): Bacteria > Chloroflexota > Anaerolineae > Aggregatilineales > JAFGMM01 > JAFGMM01. The sequence goes on along the minus strand of JAFGMM010000302.1, from coordinate 5,118 downwards.
GAAGTCCATCATAAAAGCCAAGTCTTCATCCGGCACATGAACTTTCATTTTTGGGATACCCCCCCCCACTAAAGACAGGGAGTCCAGCATGCCCAGTAACAGCGCCCGCACCGAACTACCCCCAAGGACGCCGCACCCCTATAACCCCGACGAATTCACCGACCGAGAGGATATCGCCGGCATCATCAACTCACAGGTATCGCAAGGCATCCGCCAGGAGGCCGTCACGCAATCGGTGATTACGCTGTTCGGCATGCAGGGTATTGGTAAGTCCTGGATATTAAGACATTTATTTCAAAAATACAAAAGGGAGCTTTCAAGGCCGGGCGAGCGCGAAGATGTCCCGACTTCTAAAGGAATACTGGCGGCCTATGCCGACTTCGAGAATCTGCTGGAAGCCGGCGCCGAACCGGCGCGCATCGCGTTAATCGACGCCTTGCAGCAGCAGCTTTACGAAGATCTATCCGGGGAACAGCCCTACGAACCCGGTTTCCAGGCGGTGACGAAAGCCGTCAAATCTGCCCAGGCCGGCTATCCCGATCTGCCTGCGCTGCATGAAAGCTTCGTCAGACTGGTCGAGGCACTGGCCGGCCGGTATGTGCCGATCCTTTTTCTCGACAGCCTGGAGCGTCTGTTCGACGCTCCCAAGCTGGCGCGCTGGTTCGAGCAAGAGTTCTTGGAGCCGCTGGTGCGCACAGAAAAAGTGATCTTCGTGCTGGCGGGGCGCAAGAAGGTTCGCTTCCGGTCGTTTGTGGTGCGCCAGCATTTGCAATCCAAGCACCTGCTGCCGTTTGATCTTGAGGATACCTTGGAGCAGTTGGCGCGGATTCGGGGCGGCGACGCCGAACGCACGAAGCCGGCAAACATTTACGCTTACTCATTCGGGCACCCCTACGCAACCTGGAAGCTGGCGAGCCAACCGGACCGGGCCGCCGTGATCCAAACCCTCGAAGAAATCGAAAGCGCGCTGTTAGAAGACGCCGAACCCGCCGAAGTGCGCGAGCGGATCCGGTTGGTCAGCATCCTGCGCAAGTTCGACGTGAATACGCTGCGCTCGCTGCTGGCGCGGCTGGAGAATCCGGAGATCGAGGATAAAAAAGACCCTTACTTCCTGGAAATCATCGAGAACATGGTCCGGTCTAACCTGGTGTTCTGGAGCCAGAGCGAGAACGCCTATGTGATCGACAAGCCGGCGCGCAAGATGATGAGCTTGCTGCTGCTGCTCACCGACGCGGCGACCTACCGCGCGCGCTGCGCGGTGGCCTTCGACATCCATAACCGGTGGATCCAAGAGCATCCCATCGTCGTCGATTTCGTCGTGGAGGCCATCTATCACCAGGTCGCGGGCAGCCTGACGCAAGACGGGCAGGCCCCGGCTTCAGTCTGGGACGATATCGCGCCGTGGCTGACCGAGATATTCGAAAACGACTCCTGGAAAAGCAGCCATGCCCATGAGCTACACGAACATCTGAAACAAGACGAGGAAATCCAAACCTTGCTGCCGGGGGAGGTGTGGGCCAAGCTGCTCGACCTCGTATGCTCATTTGCCGACTTCGAACCTTGACTCGACGACGAAAAGCGTCTAGATGGGACCAGGAAAAGACCTGTTAGGAGAATGACAGATGTTACATGATAGCGATATCGCCAGGCCGCTACGCATCGACCTCGTTGGGCGCAAGACCGAGATGGAGATGATTAAGCTCGCCCTGGAGGATTACGGCACGACGCATATCCTGGTGTTTCGAGGGCCGGGAGGGATTGGTAAAACTTATTTGCTCGAAGCGGCGCAGAAGCTCGCACAAAGCCCCGGCTACCCGACGATTGCGGTCAGCAACCTGGTGGACCTGTTCCTGAGCACCATGCACAGCAACGCCGGCATCGAATACGCGATCATCAACAACCTCGCGCCGGAGAGCATCGCGCAGTTTGAACAGAACCGGCGGAATCAACCGGAGCTTTCCTTCAAGGACGGCGGCTTCCGGGAATACCTGGTCAAACGCGCCGAACACGAACGGCTTCAGAAAGAGGAAATCGGCGCGGGCCGGCTGGAGCGCCTGCGCAAAGAACTGACCGAGATTTTTATCCAGGACTTTAACGCCTTCTCGAAAAAACACCGCGTCCTGCTGGCCTTCGACACCGTGGAATCGATCCAATACGAGCCGGAGGTCGTACAGAGCTTTTGCCGGGTCGATCAAAGCGACCAGACGGTAGCTGCGAAAGATTGGCTGTTGACCGTCCTGCCGCGCCTGACCAACACGGTCATCCTGGTCGCCGGGCGTTCGAGCTACCACCCCGACGACCCGCCTCTGCCGCTGTGGGACGATATCAGCCAGACGCTCAGGGCCGAGCCGCGCATCGCTTTCAAAGAGAAAGAGCTTTCGGCGCTCTCACAAGACGAATCGATGGATTACTTCAACGAGATGATCCGCAAAGCGCGCCAGGAAAACCTGGAAGAGATCGCCGAACAACTCGAAGCGATCCGGGAAACCCCCTATGCCAAACCGCGCATCCACCGCTACGCCCAGGGTCTTCCCATCCGGCTGAGCCTGCTGATCGACTTCGCCCGGTGGGGCATTGATATTGCGCGCTTCTTCCCGGCAAGCCCGGAGGCAGAACTCCCGCCCCAAAAAGCCTGGCAGGAAATCGAGGAGCTTATTGTCAAAGGCATCTGCGAGTTCAAGCTGAGCGCCAACACCCTGACGATGCTGCGCATCCTCGTCGCCGTGCAGATCGGGCTGGACGCCGGGCTGCTGCACCACCTCACCGGCTGGCCGGTCGAACGCTGCGCCAGGGATATCCAGGAGCTTACCCAGCTTTGCTTCATCAAGAGACGCGAATCGCCGGACGCCGGGACGATGGTCTTTCTACACGACGAAATCTACGATATGCTCTTTGCTTCGCTTACCGGGAACCCGACGGTCGAATACCGGCGCCATTGGCAAGACGCCGCCGCGTACTATCAAGCGCAGCTTGCCAAGCCCGCCAAACAGCCCGCGCACGATATCGAGGTCGCACTTCTGCATTACCGGCTGCGCGCCGATCCGGTTGACGGCTACGACTATTACCTCCGCATGACTCAAAATGCCATCTACGCGCACCACGCCGGCTATGACATGGCGCTGCGCGACGAGCGCATCCGCTTCTTCAACAACGCGGTCTTTCGCAAGTACGCCGCCGGTAGAGGTCTATCCGAAGATCAGGTCGCCCGCGCCAGCACCGCCCACTGGATCGAGCGCCACATCGCACAGGGCCGCCTGGACACGGCGCAAGCCGTGATCGAGAGCATTATGCCCTTCGCCCCGGAGAGAATCCGCGCGCTCATCCCCGGCGAACTGCGCCCGGCTCTGCCGCCGGCCGATCAAGCGCCGGCCGGGCAGATTTACGCAGCCGAAGACCTGGTATTCTGGGCGTTGTTGTTCCGGGGCTACGCGCAAATCCTGACGTTCAAATCACGGTACCGGGGCATCCAAAGCCTGCTGCAAGCCACCGAAGCAGCCCTGGAAGCCGAGCGCGACCGGCTGTCGAAAGACGACGCCGCGCCGGACCGGGAATCCTGGCGGCTGTTGTTTGCGCTGGGCGCGGTGCGCGAACAGCTTGGCTACCTCCACCGGGCCGCCGGGCGCTACAACGCGGCCTTGATCGCGTATCGCGGGTCAGAGCAGCAGTTCAGGCGCATCCGAACCCTCGACATTAAAGACTATCTCGCGCAGGTCTTGACAAACCGGGCCTTCGTGCAGGCGTTCGCCGGCCGGCCCGACCTGGCCCAACACGCCATCAAAGAAGCCTACGACCTGCGCCGGGAGGGGGCGGGCGGGTTCCGCCTGGCGCTCACCCAGAACACCTGGAGCCGGGTCGCGACCTACGACGGGCACCCCGAACAGGGCATAAGACGCGCCCAAGATGCGCTCGCCACCTTCGAAGACCTGGGCGACTGGCGCGGCATCGGGTTGGCCCACAACGCCATGGGGCTTGCCTACCGCCGCTACGGCGAGCAGTGGAAACTGAATTACTGCGAACCGAAGGAGGCTCAAGACTATTACCAGAAGGCGCTGGACCACCTGAGCGCAGCCGTCGATATCTTCACCAACGAGCACCAAGAGCCGTTGCGGCTGTGGGAAGCCTACAGCGAGATGGGAAGCACTTACACCGATCTTGCCTTTATGCATCTCTCCAACGCCGAATACTTCCCCCAAGAAGTGTTCGACCGGCGCGTGGAGTTCTACCGGTTGGCCGTAGAGAGCTTCAAGAAGGCGCTCGACAGCCTGGTGCCGGGCGAGATGGGGCCGCAGCGCATCGACACTTACGAAGACTTGGCGCAGGTGCACGCCGATTTCGACCACCCCGACGAGGCGGAGGCGGCGCTCCGGGCCGCCGATGCCCTGGTCCCCGACGAATACCGCCTGGTAGAAGGCCAGGGCTTCCGGCAAATCGAGGAGCCGCAGCTCGTCTACTGGGCGAGCCTGGGCAAAATCTACCAGCGGCTCGGCATCGAGACGGTGAAGAAAGCCCAGGAAATCGGCTCGGAAGCTACGGAGGAATACGGCGCGCTGCTCGACCAGGCGGCGCGTGAGTTCGCGTTTGCCTATGCCTACTTCCGGCACGCCTGGGCCGCCTCAGAGCACATCACCCAACTGCTCCGCCGCGTAGACTGGCGCACCGGCCCGCTACGCGGGCGCTGGCGCCGGCGGATGCGCGACGTCGTTGCGGCGTTCGGCGAGCAGTACAAGGTCGATATGGCCGGCCTGGAGCGCACCATCTGGGTGCCTGCCATCACCGACACCGGCGACGCCCTGGCCTGATACCCAACACAATCCTGACAATACAAACGCCCCTATTGGATAAAATCATAGGGGCGTCGTTGGGTTTCCGCTACAGAATACCGTGGTGATGGTTTCTTGCGCGGATTTGCGCCCATATACAGGGTTGGCAGATGTGCGCGCCGCCATATGTAGGGGCGGGTTTGAAACCCGCCCCATGCACATCAACTTAAGGTTATCGTCGGTTGCGACGGGCAAGAATTTTAACCGCGAATAACGCAAATAACGCGAATGAGAAAGAACCAAACCATGCACACACACGAATATGCACGAAGGGCGGCGGCAAAAGTGCCTTCTCTTT
>JAFGMM010000301.1 GCA_016927535.1 Anaerolineae bacterium | reverse complement strand
TGTGGGAGAGGGGGTTAGGGGGAGAGGGGGAGCAGCAAACCAAGCGAACAGGCGCTTATTTTGGGCCAAATTTAGGCCAGGGAGCTTCAAGTCTGGTAGCTCCCACACCACATTGCATTGCACGCCCACACCCTGCGCGCTAATATTGTGCTGCCATGCGCAGATCTCTTCTTATCGCTATCGCCCTGATTACGATCCACATGCTCTATTCCCCAGGAGCGCGGGAAAGCTTCGCCCAAGACCCCGCCTCCGAAGTGCTGAGCCTGGTCAATGCCGCCCGCGCCGAGGTCGGCGCGCCGCCGCTCACCGTTCACTCGGCATTGCAGGCCGCCGCTCAAGAATTCACCGAGTGGCGCACTCAGAACGGCGTCATCTCGCACACCGGGCCGGGCGGCTCCACGCCCACCAGCCGCGCCCGCGCCGCCGGCTACGACCGGACTTACATCGGCGAGAACATCGTCGAGGGCCACCTGATGACGCCCGACGCGGCGGTCCGGTGGTGGCGCGGCTCGCCCGTGCACTACCGGAACCTGATATCGGAGAACTACCAGCATGTCGGCATCGGCTATACCATCACTGCCGACGGCTACAAACGCTACACGCTGCTGATGGGCGGGGGCGGCGTGCAGCGCCCTGCCGCCTCGTCGAGCGGCAGCCGGCCCGAACCCGAAGAGGAAGCCGAAGAACCGCCGCAGGTCATCATCCCGGTGGAGATCGCCGCGCCCCGCCCCGAAGACGGCGCGGTCATCCACGCCGTGCAGCAGGGCCAGGCGCTCTGGACCATCGCCGCCGTCTACCAGGTTGACCTGGCGCGGCTGCTGGAACTAAACAACCTATACGAGGGCGCGTACATCCGGCCCGGCGACGAGATTATCATCGACCCCGGCAGTATGACGCCGGAGCCGAAAGCGCCGCTGGTACATGTGGTGCAGGCCGGGCAAACGCTGTGGGAGCTTGCCGCGTATTACCGCGTGGATTTGAACGAGTTGATGCAGATCAACGGGATCGAAGAAGGGCACATTCTCCACGCCGGGGATGAAATCGTCATCCGGCCCGGCGCGCCCACGCCGGCTCCCATCCCGACCGGCACGCCGCCGCCTACCGATGTCACTACTTCCTCTCCCGCTCCCACCGAAACCGCCGGAGCGACCGCCGCTGCCGTGGTCCCCACCTCCAACCCGATCACGCCGTCCCCCACCGCTGCCGGCAGCGGCGACGACGAAACCCGCAGCACGGTGTCGCAGGTCGCGCTGGCGCTGGGAGTGGCGCTGCTGGGTTTTGGTGGCATCGTGGCGCTGGTCGGCTTCACACTGGAGCGGCGGCAGGGCCGGCGTTGAGATTTTTTCCGCGCGGCGAATTTTGGCCGAATATGGTACAATTCATCGACAAATACGAACCAAACCTAAAGGACATCCTCATGCGCATGCTGGCTATCATCTCAGGCGAATACGGCCGGCGTCACGTCGAAAACCTCCGCGCGCACGGCCCCGCCGATTGGGAAATCATGACCTGGCAGGCGCCCGCCGCCTTTCCGCTGGTCATCGACTATCCCGAAGATCACCTACCCGCCGGCCTCCCGCCCGCCGACCTGATTCTCGCGTTCGGCGAACACAAAGCCATCGCCGAACTGCTCCCCGACATCGCCAAAGCGACCGGCGCGCAAGCCGTGCTTGCCCCGGTCGATAACGAGAACTGGCTGCCGCGCGGCCTGGCTCGCCAACTGCGCGGCTGGCTCGCCGATATCGGCGTGGCGTGCGCCACGCCTAAGCCGCTCTGCGCGCTCACCGAAACGCACTACGGCGCGCGCCGGCGCGAGTGGGCCGCGTATGATTCGCCGCACATCGCCGAGTTTGCGCGCTGCTTCGGCAAACCGGAACTTGACCTCACCATCGACGCGGCGACGCGCACCATCACCGCCGCCGGGGTCAAGCGCGACGCGGTGTGCGGCTGCGCGCGCCACGTCGCGGAGCGGCTGATTGGAATCGGTGTAGACGACGCCGGGCAGGAGGCCGGGTTGTTACACCACCATTATCCCTGTCTTGCCAGCATGGGCATCGACCCGGACTACGGCGATACCCTGCTGCACATCTCCGGCAACCTGCTAAAAGACGACGTAAACGAGCAGGTCAAACCCTACCGGCAGATTCACTACCTCACGCCGGGCAAACGCGCCGATGAGAAATGGTAATACATTGCGCTCTTTGATTTTAGCGCTCGGTTTTGCCGGCTCGGTGCTCGCGGCGGCTGCCCAAGCCGACCGCCCCCGGCTCGCATTCATCGGGCGCGTCTACGATACCACCGGCGACGGCATCATTGACATGGACGATGACGGTCTACTTTTCGTCGCCGAGGCCGAGGGCATGGTCGCAGTTCCCCTAACCGGCGTCGGCGCCGACGTGATGAGCATCGCTTGGGCGCCCGCCGGGCCGCGCCGGCTGGCCTTCCACGCGCATTATACCGATACCGACGGCGACCGCCGCATCGACCGGGACGACCGCGCGAGCATCTTCGTGGCCGAGTTCAACTGTCCCGCCGGCCAACTGGCCGACTGTATCTTTGAAACAAACCGGCTCACCGGCGACGACACCGACGACCGCTGCCCCACCTGGTCGCCGGACGGGATGCAGATCGCTTTCGCGTCGCGCGGCGGCGCGTCCGCCGCCGTGGAAATCATCGACGCCGGCTGCGCCACCGGCGCGGCTGACGGCTGCACCGCGTCACGGCAGGCGCTGGCGCACGGCGCAGCGGTCTATCTTGATCTCGCCTGGTCACCCGACCGGCGTTACATCGCTTACCTCGCCATGCAGGACGTGCGCGGCGATGGGGTGTTCAACCGCCTGGAGGACAGCGGCGCGCTGCGCATCGTGAAAGTGGACACGGGCGCCGTAATCGAACTCGCGCCCGCCGACGGCCCAAAGGGTGCGCCGGCCTGGTCACCCGACGGGCGATACCTGGCTTACTACGCCATCGCCGACACCGACGGCGACGGCCACGCCGACGCACTCTACGACCATGCCGGCATTTTCGTCGTCGATATCGACCGCCCCGGCGCGCCGCCCTACCGCGTCACCGACCCGGCAGTACACGCCACCGACCCGGCTTGGTCGCCGGCGGCGCGGCTGCTGAGCGCCGGAGAACTGGCGCTGGCGTACAGCGCGCTCACCGACACCGACGGCGACGGCTGGCTCGACGCCTACTCGGACAGCGCGAATATCTTCGCCGCGCCGTTCAAAGATGGGAAGTGGGGCGCGCCGTATGCGCTGACGACGCCGAGCACGCTGGATTATGCGCCAACCTGGTCACCGGACGGGCGCAGCGTCGCATATGTGAGCATACGCGCCGGGGCCGGCGGCGGGACCGGCTCGGTGGTGAACCGGCCTGGGATCATATTCGCGGTCGATGCCGACGCCGCCTGCGCGCCGGGCTGTGCCGCGTGGCAGGTCTCCCCCGACCAAGTAGACGCTTTCGCGCCGGCGTGGGCGCCGCGATAGAGTCGCCGTCGAAATCGGCAGGCGGCACCGCGCGAATGCGGTGCCGCCGTTCGACGCACCTTTATGCGTGTACGTTATTTAATAAGCGGTATCTTGCTGCATTCTTCCCGGTCAAAGGTTACGGCGTCCTGGCGCACCCAACTGCCATCGGCGAGTTGGAACCAGACATAGTTGTCTGCGCCCAGTTTGCCGCCGTAGGCTTCAACCACAGCGCCCGCCTCTAACTTGCCGACAATACCATCGTCGGTGCTTGGCCCGCCGCGCAGGTTCGCTACGCGCGGCGCCGTCAGGGTGCAGGTCACCGCGCCCAGACCGCCCAGGGTGCTCGGTGTGCCGCCCGCCCGGATCGAGCCGGCGATCTCCAGAACGGTGCTCAGTTCCTCCAACGGGTGGCCGCGCAGGGGGATCGCACCGACCACGACCACGCCGCCGTCATCCAGTGGAAGGGCGATTCGGACGCGTTGGTAGGCGTTGCCGCCGGCATTGTCTTCGTAGAAATGCTGGACTGCCTGGTAGGGGCCGATGACGACCGACGACGTATCGGCGCGGTCGAATTGGATGTCCTTATCCTGGGGCGAGAAGCTGGCCGCCAGGACGGCGACCAAATCCCGGACGCTCAAGTCATACTTCGCCAGTTCGCTGGCAGTGTACCAGCTAAAGATGGTATCCGTGTTCGCGCTCTGGAGATGCTCGAACCCGTTGTCATCGGTCTTCATCTCCCAGCCGTCGGGGAAGCCGACCGAATAGCCATTTTTGAAGGTGTAAGATTGGGTCAATTCGACGCCGCCCGCACCCAGGTCGCCAAACGTCGCCGGGCTGCCGGTATCGCTACCCAGGTCGCCAAACGTCGCCGGGCCGCCGGTATCACCGCCGCCGATGGTCGTCTCGGCGCCCCCGGTTGGCTCGATGGTCGCAACGATTTCCAGCACGGTGCTGCGCTCTGTAAGCTCGTAGCCGGCGAAGGGAATCGCGCCGACGATGATCACACTGCCGTCCTCGAACCCAAGCGCAACCCGGATGCGTTGGTAAGCGTCGCCGCCGACGTTGTCCTCGTAAGCGTGAATGTAGCCCTGATAAAAGCCTATCTGGGTCGCCGAGACGTCGGCAGAGTCGAATTGGATCGTATCATCCTGCGGCGAGAAACCGGCCTTTAGGACGGCGGGCAAGTCGTCAGCCGAAAGATTGTATTCGGACAGTGTGCTCGCCGTATACCAACTAAAGATGATATCGGTGGCTGCGCTCTCCAGGCTCTCGTAGCCCTTGTCATCGGTCTTCATCTCCCAACCATCAGGGAAGCTGATGGTATACCCGTTGGCAAAGGTGTAGTCGTTGGGGAACTTACTGCGCTTGGCGGCGCTTGCCAGGGACGACACGCCGCCTCCCTCTTTCTCGCTGGATACCGACTTGACGGCGTCGAGGGAGGCCACGATTTGCAGCACGACGGCGGCCTCCTCCAGCTTATAACCGGTGAGCGGCACCGCACCGACCACGACCACCGCGCCGGTTTCGGGGAGCTTGACCGCTACCAACAAGCGCTCGTATGTGTCGCCCTGGCTGTTTTCTTCGTAGATGAGGCCGGTGAGCACCCGCCCGCCTACCTGCACCGTATCGACCAAGCTGGGGTTAAACTCAATCGACTTGTCTTGTGGTACGAAAGCTTGCTCTAGAACGGCAACCATATCGTTCTCGTCGATGCCGAGTTCGGCCAGCGTGTCGGGGAAGTACCAAAAGAAGATCGTATCGGTGTTTTCGCTGTCGATGCGCACATACCCATTGTCGTCAACTTTTGATTCCCAGCCGTCCGGGTAAGAGACCACCGTCCCATCGCCAAAGGTGTAGGTGTTCGGCATTTCCTGTTGGGCGACGGCGACCAGGCTCGTGCTCGCCAATGCGAGCAAAACGCACAGACTCAGCACAACTCGCATCCCTTTCATGATAGCTCACTCCTTTAAGTAAAACGGAATATGTAAAGTGATTTTATCAAAGCAGGCGAAATGGTGCATAACGGAAGTTAAAAAAATGGTGCGGTTTCGATAGTTGGTTTCTACACTGCATGATGCGCCTCACGGTCCGGTGATCCAGGTCGCGCGGAACGTCGCCTCGGTGGACTCGCCGCGCAGGTAGTGCGCAATCGCCCGGTCAAGGCGCACAACGCCCCAGAACAGGATATCATCGGTCCCGCAGCGCGCCAACTCGACGCCCACCGCCCGCAGACCCGCCTCTTGCAGCGGCGCGGCCTCCACCGTTACCGTCTCCAGCGCCGGCGCGAGCATCCCGCGCCACGACGCCGCGCCGCCGGTCCCGTCCCAGCAGAAGCGACCAAACAGCGCCGTACCCTCCGGCGAGGTGCGGAAATCCGCCGCCGCGCCGGGCCGCCCATCCAATGCCAGCGCATCTCGCAGGTCGTTGAGCACCTGCGGATATTCGGCGGCGAGAGTGTCGGGCGGCACGACGGTCCGGCCTCGGACAACCACCACCACGGCCACGACGACCAGCCCCACGGCGACCAGAAACAAGGGAATCGCGACAGCTTTGCGAAGCGAACCGCCATTCTCCGAGGGCGGCTCCGCGTCTTCTTCGGCGCTCCCATCATCGATCAAACCGAGCAGGCGGTATCCCTCGTCATCCTGGTCATCTTCTTCGCTGGGGGCGAGCAGCCCATCCAGTAAAGAATCGCGGTCGTCCATGACGCCCCCTTACTCAGGGCACAACCCACAATTGAACGCTGCGGTCGGCGCTGCCGCTGGCAAGATACGTCCCATCCGGCGACCACGCCAGCGCGCGGATTTCTTTGCTGTGCCCTTCCAAAACGATCACATCGCCCGCGTCGGCGCCGACCTGTCCATCCGGACCGACCGGCCACACGCGCACCGTGTTGTCCAGTCCGCCGCTTGCCAGGTACGCGCCGTCGGGCGACCACGCCGCCGCGAGCACACCGCGCAGTTGGCCGCCCGGTGCACTCAACACCTGCGGCGTCTCGCCGACCGCCAACGCGCCATCCGGCGCAATCTCGGCGCGCCAGACCCGCACCGTGCCGTCCATACTGGCGCTGGCGAGCCGCCCGTCGCGCCACGCCACCGCGCGGACAACGTTCGTATGCCCTTCTAATACCACAGCCGGCGCGTCCGTCCCCGGCTGCCAGATGCGCACCGTGTCGTCCGTCGCGCCGCTGGCGAGGTACGTCCCATCCGGCGACCACGCCACCGCGCGCACTTCGCCGGTATGCCCTTCTAGGGTTGCGACCGTTTCGACCGCCACGGCATCCGGGCCGGCGCCGGCTACCGACCAGACATAAACCTTGCCATCGGCGCAGGCGGCAGCCAGCCACAAAACATCGCCGCCGGCCGGCGCCGGACGCCACGCCAGCGCGTGCACGGCGAACAGCGTCGGAATCTGGATACTGGTCAGCAGTGCGCCGGTGGGCATCTCTCGAATCAGCACCGCCGTGTCCCAACCGCTGGTCGCCAGCCAGCTTGTCCCGGACGGCGCGGCGCCCCACGCTGCCGACGTGACGCTGTACACGTGCCCGGATAACTGCTGTACGCCCGTCTCGCCGGTGATATCCCACACCAGCGCCTTGCTATCCTGGCCCACGCTCGCCAAGCGAGTACTATCCGGGGACCACGCCACCGCCCACACGGCGTCGGTGTGCCCGTACAGAACGACCACCGGCGGCGAGAACCCCTCCGGGCAGACGAGGTCGGCGAGTAAGTCGGCGCCAATCCAGGCACGCCGCCCATCGTCGCGCTTGATGCGGTACCAACTGCCCGAATCGTCCTGGCCCACAATCTGTAACAGCGTGTCCGCCGGGACCTTATCCAGCGCTGCACCGAACGGGCCGGCGCGCAGGTTAGCGCCGGCCGTAGTCCGGGCCGTACAGAAGCGTTCGACCTTCGCCGCACCGTCCAAAGACGCAGCCTCGGCAGGTGTGGGCGAGGGCGCAGTGGTCGGCTCGTCGGTCGGCGCGGCAGTCGGTTCGTCGGTCGGTCGTTCCGTCGGTGTGTCGGTCGGCGCGGCAGTCGGTTCGTCGGTCGGCGTCGCAGTCGGTTCGTCGGTCGGTCGTTCCGTCGGCGTGTCGGTCGGTCGTTCCGTCGGCGTGTCGGTCGGTCGTTCCGTCGGCGTGTCGGTCGGCGCAGCGGTCGGCGCGCGGGTGGGAGTATGGGTCTTCGTCGAGAGCTTCGCCGCCTGGGCAATTAAAGGTGTGGGCACGGCAGGCAGCGCCGCACCGGTCGAAGCGCTCTCGCTTTCTAAGACGCGCCACAGCCGCACCGTCTTGTCTGCGCTGCCGCTGAGCAGATACGCGCCGTCCGGCGACCACGCCACCGCGTGCACCTCGTCGGTGTGGCCCTCCAGCGCGGCAATGAGTTCGCCGTTCGCCGCGCTCCACACGCGCACGACTTTATCGCCGCCGCCGCTGGCGAGATACGCGCCGTCCGGCGACCACGCCGCCGCCAGCGCTCCGTGCAGGTGGCCCGACAGGACGGCGAGTTCTTCGGCCCCAGTGACCAGGCCCTCGGCGTCGAACGCCAGTTTCCACAAGCGCACCGCGCCGTCAACACCGGCGCTGACCAAGCGCGCGCCGTCCGGGGACCACGCCACCGCGCGCACGACATTCGTATGGCCCTTTAGCTCGGCCAGGCGCTCGCCGGTTTCGGCCTGCCAGATTCGCACCACGCCGTCGGTGCCGCCGCTGGCAAGCATCGACCCATCCGGCGACCAGGCTACCGCGTGGACCTCGTAATCGTCCGCTTGGGCTGCTGCGACCTCGGCAAGATCGGTGCTGAATGCGCCCGGCGTGACGGTCCAGACATACACTTTGCCGTCGGCGCTGGCGCCGGCCAGCCACATGGTATCGCCGGCGTCGCCGGCCTGGACCGGTCGCCACTTTACATCATAAAAGTAGAACGACCCCTCGCCGGCCAGCGCCACCTGCTCGGCGGTGAAGGTCGCGCGCGCCACCGACCACACGCGCATGGTGCCATCCCAGCCGCCGGTCGCCACATAATCCAGGTCCGGGTCGCCGCCCGGCGCAGTTCGCCAGTCCGCCGCGATCACGCCGAAAGCGTGCCCGGACAGACTCGCCAACTGCTTACCCGTGACGGCATCCCAGATGCGCGCCGTGCCGTCCTCCGCGCCGCTGATAACCTGCTTGCCGTCCGGCGACCAGGCCACCGCCCATACCGGCGCGGTGTGGTTGGTGAGCATGACTACCGGCAGGATAAAGCCGGCATCGGGGCAGTTCAGGTCGCTCACCAGGTCGGCAGCGATCCACGCGCGGCGCCCGTCAGCCAGGCGCAGATGATACCATCCGCCCTCTTCATCGCGCCCCACGACTTGCAACTCGGCGCCCACTTGCGCCACGCCCACCGACGGCCCGCTGGTGCTCGGTCCCATGCGCAGGTTGGCGCCGTCTCTTGCGATGACGATGCAGAAACCCGGCAGGGGCGTTGGGGTAGGGCTGGGGGTGTGGGTAAGCGTCGGCGTCGGCGTGGCCGAAAGCGCGATGCGGGTCGCGGCGGCGGCGGTTGTCTCCGAAACCGCCGTCTGAGTCTCCAGTACGAGCGCCATGGCCTGGAGGGTGGCCTTTTCGTCAGTGGCTTGCAAGTCGGGCGTGGGCGGCAGGGTCGATGTCGGGGTGCCGGTGGGCCAAACGGCGATGGGGATCGTATCCAGGTTACCCAAAGTCTGTACCAGGGTTTCCGACGACGCGACCCAGCCATGCGCCCCATCCGGCAAAACGACCTGGTACCACGCGCCATCCTCACTGATGCCGGCGATGTCGAGCTGCGCGGCGGCCTCCAGCGTCGCCAAGACCGGGTACTCCGAACCGGGGCCGCCCCGCGCGACGATTTCGCGCCGCGCCTGCACGACCGGCGTCGCCGGCGTAGGGTCTGGCGCCGTTTGATCTGCCGATGAGGTGACAGTTGCGCCGCCCGCGACCGCGGTCGGCTCGCCGCTCCCGCCGAGAACGCCCGTCGCAAGCAGCCCGCCTCCGACCAACGCCAGCACCACCGCCGCGCCGATGATGATCCAGACGAGCGGCGAAGTCCGCCGGGGCTTTGCCGGTTCCGGCGCAACGACCGTATCGGCAGACCCTTCGGCGTGCGCGCGCAGCGCTTCTTTATCGACCTGAAGCTTTAACGGCGTCAAACTGCCCACTTTCGTCTCCGAAGTCATCCCCTCCGGCTCGACGGCGTGCGCGTGGTCGGTGACGATGCGCTCGACGCGCGGCGGCGCGTTCAGGTCAATCGGCGTGCCGGCCACGGCTGCCCGCAGCGCGTTAGCCAGATCCTCGGCGGTCTGGAAGCGATCTTCGGGGTTCTTCGCCATCGCCTTGAGGATGACATCCTCCACGGCGCTGGAGATATTAGGACGCTTCGCGCTGGGAAGCGGCACCGGTTGGCTGATGTGTTTGAAAATAATCGCAATGGGAGTTTCGGCAAGGAAGGGCAGTTGGCCCGTGACCATCTCGTAAAGCATCACGCCCAGCGAATAAATATCGCTGCGCTCATTGACCTCCAACCCCTGCCCTTGTTCCGGCGACATATAATCGGGCGTGCCAATGAGTCCGGTGCCGGTGAGGGTGCTCCCGGATTGCGTCATGCGCGTCAGGCCAAAGTCTGCCAGCAGCGCGTTATTGCTGTCATCCAATAAGACGTTGCTGGGCTTGATGTCGCGGTGAATGATCCCCTTTTTGTGCGCGTAGCCCACCGCCTCGGCGATCTGGCAAAAAAGGCGCGTGGTCTCCTGTAGACTCAGCCGGCCCGCCGCCGCCATGTATTCTTTGAGGCTGCCCGTAGGCACATACGGCATAACCAGGTAGGCCACGCCTTTTTCCCGGCCATAGTCGAACACCGAGAGGATATTGATGTGTTGCAGGCCGGCGACGATTTTCGCCTCGCGCTCGAAGCGGGCGACGAAACGCGGGTCTTCGGCCAGCTCTTCGGGCAGCACCTTGATCGCTACGTCGCGGTCGGTCGCCTCGTGGTAGGCCCGGTAGACGGTCGCCATGCCGCCGCGCCCGGCCCGCTCGATGAGCCGGTAGGGGCCTAAAGTCGCTCCGGTCAGGTCTGACATAGGCTTTTCTCTGGTCGATGCGGCGCTTGTTGTGTTATAGCATGAAAGCGCCAAAAGGTTAAAGATAAAAATAAACCGTGCATCACATGATGATGTCGAGTGTAAGGTGAAGATATCCCTTAAGCTGCTACAGTGTTACATGCCTTCCTATATTCTATCTTACGGAAATACCCCAGTACCATATAGATTTGTTCCTATATCAAACTTTCTTACAACCTTCATACAACCCGTTCCATACATACCCCATCATGCGCCATTTCCGGGTTTCTTGTCAAGTCGGTCTTCCGGGTACAATCTAGTGACAGCTTATTGCAAAGTCAATGCTGATGCTTTGAAGGTTGACCTCACCCCCCGCCGCGCTGCGCGCGTCCTCCCCCCTCTCCACGCCGTGGCGAGGGGGGACAGAGGGGGTGAGGTGAATAGCAAGAGTCCATATTCAAGATATTCAGCCTTGTTCTTGCATTACGCTTGTCAAGCCGGATGTTTTTTCTTGAGGAGGCAGTATCATGAAGCAATTTCGGCTGGTCGTGTTGAGTCTCTGTCTTGCGACGGCGGCCTTTACCTACGCCGGCCCGGCGCCGGCGCAGACGCAGGCGGGCGATCCCCTGCTCCTGGCGCTCATCCACGGCGACATCTGGGCGTGGGACGGCGCGGAACTGGCCCAGCTTACCACCTGGGGCTATAACGAGCGCCCGGTCATCTCGCCCGATGGACGATACTTCGCTTACAATTCGTGGTCGAGTATCTTTGTCGAGGCCGGCAACCCGTTCGTCGCCGGCGACGACCCGCCCAGCAACATCTGGATAGGCGATCTCGAAACCGGCGACTTCACCCGCGTCTCCGAGCAGCCCGCCGACGCCGGACTGATCTCCAACCGCGAGGTAAGCGCGATCCTGCGCTCGACGCCGGCCTGGTCGCCGGATGGGCGCCGGCTCGTGTGGAGCGAGGTCGAACTGCCGGATTACACCTACCGCATCGCAGGGTATGACCTCGACGCCGGGACGACCCAGGTGCTCGTCTCCAGCGTGCCGGCGCCGTTCAACGATGCCGGCGTCCGCACCATACCGGTCTGGTGGGGGCCGGGCGGCATCGTGACGCAGGTCATCCGCTTCACCGAGTTCAGCCTCGGCGAACCGGACAACGAACTGTGGCTATTCGACGGCGACGGCGGCCTGCAAAGCGTAGTCAACCTGGGCGCGCCGTATATCTACCCGTTCGGTTGGACGACCTACAACGGCAAAGATTACATGGGCGTGTTCAACTACCAAAATCTCAAGATCGGTCTGGTTGACCCGGTGGGCGGGACCGTGCGCTACGTCGAGGGCCGGCCGGCCCTGCGCAGCCGCGCCAACCCGCTGAACGCGCTCTCGGTGGAGGTGCGGCATAACAGCGATGACGCATGGGACGTAACGGCAGCCTGGCAGGCGCCATGGCAGGAGACGCCGCTCGACGTGGACTACGATCTCGCTTGGCAGCACAAAATCGCGCCTTCGCCGGCTGCGCAGGCGGTCGCTTACATCGCCGAAGCGCTGTACATCCGGCGCCCCGGCGATACGATAAAAGTGCCCGGCACCGAGGGCATCGCCGGCGAGCGCGAAGCGGGCGTTGCCTGGGGCGCGGTGAGTTGGGCCGTCGCCGGCGCCGGCGTCGCCTGTCCGGGCGCGCCGCCCGCGCGCTTGGTGGTCGGCATGGAGGCGCGCGTGGTCCCTAACCCGGCGCCGAACGTCATCCGCAGCGAGCCGAACCGGACGAGCAGCAGCAGCGCCGTCATCGGGCAGATATCGGGCGGCGAGACCTTTACCGTGCTCGACGGGCCGCGCTGCGCCGACGGTCTGGCGTGGTGGCTGGTCGATTACCAAGGCACGACCGGCTGGACGGCGGAGGGCGAAGGCGACGAGTACTGGCTTGAGCCGCTGCCGTGACCGGCGCAAGGGCAGACTCCGATGACCCAAACGGTTGACCTTATCCTTTACAACGCCGGGCAGCTTTGCACCGTACCGGCCCACGGCGGCGGCCCGCAGCGCGGCGCTGCGCTCGGCGACCTGGGCCTGATCGAAGACGGCGCGGTCGCCGTCCACGCCGGCAAGATCGCCGGCGTGGGCACGAGCGCCCGCGTGCGCGCCGCGTATGCGGCCCGGCAGCAAATCGACGCGGGCGGGCGGCTGGTCACGCCGGGCCTGGTCGATCCACACACCCATCTCATCTGGGCCGGCGACCGCGCCGGCGAGTTCGAGCAGCGCTTGGCCGGCGCGACCTACCAAGAGATTATGGCGGCGGGCGGCGGCATCAACCGCACGGTGCGCGCCACGCGCGAAGCCTCGATAGACGAACTGGTCACGGCGGGCGCGGCGCGGCTCGATGCGATGCTGGCGCACGGCACAACCACGGTCGAAGGCAAGACCGGCTACGGCCTGGTGACCGCCGCCGAACTGCGCATGCTCGACGCGCTGGCCCGGCTCGACGCGGCGCACGTGGTCGATGTAGTCCCGACCTTCCTGGGCGCGCACGCCGTCCCGCCGGAGTTCGCCGGGCGCGCCGGCGCTTACGTCGATTTGCTCGTCAACGAGATGATTCCTGCCGTGCAGTTCTGGCAGGCAGTGAACCGGCCCGACCCGCTGTTTTGCGACGTGTTCTGTGAAGCCGGCGCTTTCGACTTGGCGCAGACCCGGCGCATCTTGGAGGCAGCGGCGCGCGCGGGTATGGCGCTCAAAGTGCACGCGGACGAGTTCGAGAACCTGGGCGGGGTGGGGTTGGGCGTCGAGTTGGGCGCGGCGTCGGTCGATCACATCGTCGAAACCTCCGACGCCGAGATCGAAGCGGTGGGCCGGTCCAATACCGTCGCCGTATCGCTGCCGGCGACGCCTTTCGGCCTGGCCCAAAGCAAGTACACGCCGGCCCGGAAATTCCTGGCGGCAGGCGCGGCGCTTGCCGTCGCCACCGACTGCAATCCGGGCACGGCCTGGTGCGAGAGTATGCAGCTCGTCATGGCGCTGGCGACGCGCTACCTGCGGCTCACCCAGGCGCAAGCGCTCGCGGCGGCGACGGTCAATGCGGCGTTTGCCATCGGGCGCGGCGAGCGGGTCGGCAGCCTGGAGGTAGGCAAGCAAGCCGATCTAGTTATCTGGAACGTGAGCGACTACCGGCAGTTGGGCTATCGCTTCGGCGTCAACTTGGTGAGGGGTGTCATCAAGGCCGGCGAGACCGTGGTTTGATCTGCGCCCTACAGGAAGTCCTTGCCGTGCTTGCTCACCTGACTTAAAATACTCCCGCTCCCAACTGATGTCTTTGAGAAAAGTTGGAGCATAGATAAGAAAAGAACGGAGAATCATCCTATGCGGAATCTCGTCAAGCTATCGCGCATCATGTTGACAGCCTGCCTCCTGCTATTGACTATGCCTCTTGTGCCTGCGAACGCCGGTGCGCAGGCGTCCGGCGCCGGGCAGATCGTCTTTGCCTCCTACGCAACCGACACCGACGGCGACGGCTTGGTCACCACGCGCGACCTGTCTTCCATTTATGTCATTAACCCGGACGGCTCCGGCCTTGCGCAGGTCACCGGCGCATCCAGCCTCGACATGCAGCCGGCCTGGTCCCTGGCCGGCGATTGGATCGCGCTTATCTCGCGCATTGACACCAACAATGACGGCGTAATCGACACAAACGACAACGCCGGCCTGGATGTGATCCGCGCCGACGGCGCCGACCGGCTGCCGCTGGTGTCCGATACCCTCAACGTGAGCCATCCGGTCTGGGACCCGACCGGCGCGCGGATTGCCTTCCACTCGCGGCGCGATGTCAACGGCGATGGTTTGATTAACGATAACGACGCCGCCAAAGTTTACATCGTCGATGCGGTCGGCGGCGGGCTGCGCCCCCTCACCGACGAGACGATGGACGCCACCGACCCCGATTGGTCGCCCGACGGCGCGCGCGTCGCGTACAGCGCCGTCACCGACACCAACGGCGACGGGGTAATCGACAAGAACACCGGCGATACCGCCAGCATCTACGTGCACGTGATCGAAACCAACGAGGTCATCCAGGTCACCGTAGAGGCCAGCAGCGACTTCAGCCCGAAGTTCTCGCCCGACGGGACCAAAATCGCCTTCGTCAGCTTCCGGCTGGATACCACGCTCGACGGCATCATCAGCCCCGCCGATATCCCCAGCATCACCATCATCGACAGCGACGGGCACAACCGCAAGCAGGTCACCGACGACCAGTTCATCGACCTGGAGCCGAGTTGGTCGCCCGATGGGACGCTGATCGCTTTCCGTTCTTTCCGCTACGACTCCGACGGCGACGGCACGATCACCCTTAGCGATAACTCCGGCGTCTTCAAGGTCAGCGCACGCGGCGGTAACCTGGTCCGGCTCAGCGACCCGCTGGGCGCCGCCGAACATCCCACGTGGTCGCCGGACGGCACGCGCGTCGCCTATCACGGGCGCATCGACGGCAACGGCGACGGCCAGCTTGACCCGCCCAGCATCTTTATCACCGACGCCACGATCACCGATCCCGACGATATCCAGGTCACCCAGGTCACCTCGGCGGGCACCATCGACTTCCAGCCGAACTGGTCGCATCCCGGCACGGTTCCGCCGGTCGCGGCTGCTCCGGCGGACGCTGCCCCTGCCGACTCGCCGACCCTGCCGCCGGCTACGGCGGCGCCTGGGGCCGGAGCTGCGACGCCCACGCCGACCTTTCTTATCATGACCGCCGTGCCGACCGCTGCGCCGGCCGTTGCAGAAGCGCCCACCGCCGAACCGACACAGCCGCCACCGCCCCCCGCCGTCCCGACCGACACCTTAGCGCCGACTTCACCGCCGCCCCCTCCTCAATCGACCGACACACCCGAACCCACCCGCGAAGCGCCGCCGGCGGTCGCGCCGACCGAAGCGCCGACCGAAGCGCCGACCGAGCCGCCGGCTGCCCCCCCGGTGATTGCGCCGGCCGCCACCGGGCCGACCCGTTTGGCTTACGTCTCGCGCAACACCGACACGACCGGCGACGGCTTTATCGATGCGCGCGACAACGAAAGCGTCATCGTCATGAATGCCGACGGCTCAAACGCCAAGCAAATCACCGGCCTCGAATCCGATGACGGTAACCCGGCCTGGTCGCCCGACGGTCAATGGATCGCTTACGTGGGAAGCGCCGATATCACCGGGGA
The DNA here is from genome assembly GCA_016927535.1 of Anaerolineae bacterium. Classification (GTDB taxonomy): domain Bacteria; phylum Chloroflexota; class Anaerolineae; order Aggregatilineales; family JAFGMM01; genus JAFGMM01. The sequence goes on along the minus strand of JAFGMM010000301.1, from coordinate 2,662 downwards.
CGGCGTGATCCGGCAGGATGACCATTCCGGCGTCTATGTCGCGGCAGCCGACGGCGGCAGCCTCAACCGTGTCACGCCGAACGATATGTTCGCCGCCGGCCCGTCGTGGTCGCCGGACGGCGCCAAGCTCGTCTTCTACGGCACCACCGTCGATGGCGACCATGACGGCTACCTCACCGACCGGGACAACACCAGCATCTACATGGTGAATCGAGATGGCTCGAACCTGGTGCAGGTAACGCGCGACGAAACCGACGACTTCGACCCTGACTGGTCGCCGGACGGTAAGAAGCTGGTCTTTGCATCGCGCAGCACCGACACCAGCGGCGACGGCATTGTCGATATCTTCGACAACGCCAGCATCTTTATCGTCGGGGTGGATGGCAGCAACTTGACTCAAATCACGGTCAACAGCTCCGAAGACCAGATGCCGCAGTGGTCGCCGGACGGCGCACGCATTGTCTTCGTCTCCTGGACCACCGATACCAACTTCGACGGCTTCATCAGCACCGACCTGGACGCGCCCGGCCTGTTCGTCATCGAGTCGAACGGCGCGAACCTGGTCCGTGTCACCGAGCCGGGCGTTTACGCCATTTACCCGGCCTGGCATCCCGAAAGCAAGCGCATCGTCTTCGTGGTGCGCGAAGATAACAACCTGGACGGTCAACTGCGCTTCGACGACGCCGGCTATCTGTTCGCCACCGACTACGCGGGCAACATCCGCGCCCAACTCACCGACGACACCTACGGCACGCTGCGCCCATCGTGGTCGCCGGACGGTTCGCTAATTGTCTTCCATAGCTGGCGCGACGTGAACGGCGATGGTCAGATTAAGTTCCCGGATACCTCCAGCATCTTTACCATTACGACCGACGGCGCGACCCGTACCCAGATCACCGGCGACGACGTATCCGACTTTGATCCGGCTTGGTCGCCGGCCGGTAATTAGCGATTGGCAGTTAGCGGTTAGCCATTAGCGTTATGTTACAAGGAGTGACAGCGTGAAAACAGTTTGCACAATGACGATGATGCTGGTATTGCTGGCGCTGCCCGCGCTCGGCGCGGCACGGCAAGACGGCGGCCCCTCTGGGCTGATCGCTTACATCCGCTACACCGATACCAACAGCGACGGTGTGGTCGAGCCGGTGGCAGACAACGGTACGCTGTGGGTTTTGGATGCGGCGTGCGCGAACGCCCCCGAAGGCTGCACCGGCGCCAACCTGACCGGCGAAGCCACCGACGACTTCGACCCGGCCTGGTCGCCGGATGGGGCGACAATCGTTTATACCTCGCGCGGCGACCTGAACCAGGACGGCTACATCGACAACCGGGACTTCGCCAACCTGTACCGCATCACGGTCGCCGACGGGACGATCATCCGGGTGACCGACAGCTTCACCATCGACCTGAAGGCCAGTTGGTCGCCGGACGGCGCGCGGATCGCGTTTCAATCGACCGCCGACACCAACGGCGACACGTTCGTCACCTTCGCCGACCTGCCCTCGGTGAATGTCATCAACAGCGGGGGCGGCGGGCGCACCCTGCGCACCACCGGCGACTACAGCCGGACGCCGGTCTGGTCGCCGGACGGCGCCCAGATCGCCTTCGAGTCCTTCGCCGACAATGCGCCGTCCGATACTTTCGTGACCAGCCTGTTCGTCATCAGCCCGGACGCCGGCGTGCGCACCCAGATCACCGGCCCGGACGGCATGGACCGCGCGCCGGCCTGGTCACCGGACAGCGGGCGCCTGGCGTTCGTGACGACCACCGACACCGACGGCGATGGGATCATCGACCCACTGAGCGACACCAACAATGTCGCGGTTGTGAACCGCGACGGCAGCAGTCTTATCCTGCTCGGCCAAGCCGACGCTTTTGGCGGGCTGTCGTGGTCGCCGGACGGGATCCATATCGCCTACACCTATAACGGTTCGCTGTACACGGTCGGCGCGGCGGGCGGCGCCCCACCTCTCCAGTTGACCGGCGCCGGCTTTAGCGTCGAAGAAGCGGCGTGGTCGCCGGATGGCGCGTACATTGCTTTCACTTCTAACCACCGGCTGTTTGTGATGTCCGCCGCCGGGGGTACGCAGCCCATCGCGCTTACCGGCGCGGATAGCTACGTTGCCCAGCCGATCTGGGCGCCGCTGCAAGCGGCGACGCCCACGGAGGAACCCAGCGCCACACCCGCGCCAGTCGAGGCGACCGTCGAGCCGCCCCCCGGCGCGCCCGGGGCGACGGCGACGCCGGGCATCTTGCCCGCCGATAACCTCCCCACGCAGACCCCGACGCCGACTGCGAATGGGTGAGTTCGGCACCTTCTCTCCATGATATGGAGAGAAGGTGTCTGCCGTCTAATCGATTTGTCTATGAGAAGGTCGGTAGTTCTGCAATGGCGTGGTCGCCGGCTTGGCGTAAGCAGGGGCGGCTGCGCAGCGTGAAGCCCGCCCCCTACATGTGGCGGTTCATCTACTGATGAACCCTGCATATGGGTGTAAAACTGCGCAAGAAATCAACCACTTATTCTGTGGAGCTACCGAAGGGGTAGCACCGCAAAATCGCGTGGTCACCGGCTTGCGTAGGGGCGGGTTTGAAACCCGCCCCATATGCATCAACTTAAGCGCTTTTTCCCCCTCTCCCCCGACCCCTCTCCCTCAAGGGGCGA
>JAFGMM010000033.1 GCA_016927535.1 Anaerolineae bacterium | reverse complement strand
TTCTGTCGTAATTGTGAGGTCGTTTTCCATGCCTCAAGCATGACACGATATTCGCCTTTTGCCCATTTCATTACGCGAATGATGAGTCATGATCCTATACTACGGCCAATTCAAAGATGCCTGTACGGTAGATGTAAACCGGACCGCCTCGCCGCCCAGCTCAAAGAAGGTTAGCTGGTAATCGGCGCTGTCGCCGGGTGCAAAATCTCGGTTGCGCACAAAGAGGCTGTCGGTGGCGACGACGCGCCCCTGTCCATCGAAGACGGTGACGGTGACCTTGACATAGTGCGCGACCGAGCCGCCCGCGTTGGCGACGGTGCCGCCGATGACCAGGTGTCCCTGTGCGTTGAAGTCGGCGCGGTCTACAAGCGTAAAGTTCGACGCGCCATAGAAGGTCTGGCCCTCCGGCTCGGTGTAGCGGGCCGATGCGTGCAGTTCGTAGCGCACGGCAGCCGGCGGCTTTCCCTGCGCGAACAGGATGCGAAACGGCGACGCTTCGCCCGGCGCGACGACGTCGGCGGCAGCGAAGTCGGTCTGTTCGGCCAGCACGGTCCCGTCTGCGCCGAACAGGTAAGCCGCGATGCGCACGAATTCCAGCGCAGCCGAGTCGTTGTTGACCACCTGCCCGTTGATGTGAAAGGTGCCCTGCGAATCGGTCCACTCGTAGAGGCCCTGGAAGCCCACGACGCCGGTCGCGCTCTGGCCCGGCGGGGCGGCGGGCGGCGGCGTCGCCGGCGCGCCGGGCACGAGCACCGCGCCGGGGTTGACGGCGTAGGTATCGACGATCAGATCGAGGGTTTCGAGCCGGTCGGGGTCGGCGTCGGGCAGCAGCGCCTCCAGCACGCTGAAGAAAGCGCCGTTGCGCTGGTAGAAGATGTTGATCTGTAAGGTCCGGTCGCCGGCGCGGCGCAGCGCCGGGACGAGCCAACTCCCGTCGGCCTGGACCGCGCGCGCTTGCAGGGTGTAGATGGTCGGGTCGCCGTAGTAGCCGGCCTGGTATTCGCCGATGGCCTGTTCGAAGGCTTCGATGCTCAGCGGCGCGCCGGTGTTGCGCACCCGCACGGTCAGCGATGGGCGGGCTGCGCCGGGCGGCGAGAACTCGACCAGCAGGTTATCGCCGGTCGAAAGGTCGGCGACGGCCCAGTCGGGCGGCAGCCGCACCGAGAAGACGCCGGTCGGGTGCAGGTAGGTCTGGAACGCTGCGCCAAGCGGGGCCGGCGTCGCCAGCATCACGCCGCCCTCGCGGTCGGCCGGGTTGCAGCCGGCCAGCCCCAAAATGACCGGGCACAGCAATATGATGTAGCAAGTCGAGATGAAGGCCGCTTTTTGTCGTTGCATGATGATCCATTTTACCGCACTGCCCGCCCCCGGCGAAAATGCTCGAAGCATTAAGACGCGCTTTTCTCCCGGAATTTACAATCTTAGTGATAAATGTGCTCTTAATTAGACAATTTTAGAAACCTCAGACAGGCGCGCCGCGCCGCCGCGCACTAACTGCGCACCAACCGTCCGGTTATAAACGACCTCTGACCCTTTCCCTCGTAACCGATTTCAAACCGAAAACAGACTGTTTTTTTACTATTATGGATAATTGCTGGATATAGGTGGTTATATAAACCTAATTCAAATGATTTTAGCACTTTGTATGTATTTACGTAGAGTTGATGCGCCACTATTATACTAACATGATTTTATGCAGGCCGTATTGAAGAGCACCTGCGTCCAGAAGTAGCGAGTGGCCGAGTAGAAGTAGTTCGGGAAAGGGAATGTAAGATGTACGCGAACAATGAGCTTTTATTTCCTAACCATGTTATTCCGACGCTGCGCAATCTGCGCGGCGCTGAGTGGGCGTCCCTGATAGACCGGGTGATGAGTCTGCCCGAAACCCACGAAGAGAGCCTGGCGTTTGTGCTGATGATGATCCGCCTCAACGGCTGCATGGCCTGCGAGACCGACAGCTACCGGGCGATGCGCGGCTGCGCCGCCTGCGCCCAACAAACCCTGCGGCGCTTCAAGGGACACGACCGTGACCTGATGCGCGCCTACCAGCAGGCTCTCGAAGATGTGCGGCGCTACATGACGCGCAAGCGGCGCCGGATTGCATAACCCCTTCAGTTTGGCAAGTGGTTGGGTTGTTTGATTGAAGGGATAGGCTGCCTGGTCGAGCCTACATCTTATCGCGGCCAGCTGCACATAAAACAACTCGGAGTAGGGCACCCTATCCAGGGTCCGCCCTCTCCGCTTCTTTTTTGCCGATCCGCGCTTTTGATTTGTCCCCTCCTATAACTTCCTATCTTTGCTGTTGCAAATATTTGTAATTACGGACAGTTGTCAGGGTTTTTCATTACGTATGCACCTGCTCTAAATCTGGCAAAGCAGGTAAAGTATCCTATAAGAAGGAGGCGAAGTTGAGGTATTGTTTCTGTTATAGCAAGGGCTTGCAGCCAGGGGGGGTTTGGAAATGCATGCTTTGTTATAAATTTCACAATATATCGTAAGTCATGTTATACAAGTTTACGGTGTGTTCCCCGTCACGCGCGTGCGTGTTAAGAAACCTTTCAAAAATTGTTCTTATTATACCGAAAGGAAGGAATGCCTATGGAGAGTCTGCAACTCGAACTCCCGGCAATGTACGGCGACCATCACGTTTTAGCGGTGCGTCAAATTCTGCTGGGTATGGACGGCGTTGCCGACGTTTGGGCCAGCGCTGCCTGGCGCACGGTTCAAGTCGAATACGACCCGGATAAGCTGCCGGCCGATCAAATCCAGGCGCGGCTCACCGAAGAGGGCTACACCCAGCCGGTCGAGACGCCGGTGCTCCGGTCGGATGATGTGCGCGCCCGGCGTTTTACGACCGCGATGGCCGAAGCCGGTAAGCAGATTTCGTTTGCGCAAAAGCTGCCGCTGGCGACCGGGCGTCCTCTGTATCCCTGCCCCGGCATGTCACCGTGGCGGGCAGAACCGGACGAAACGTTAGTTGAGGTTTAGGGGAGTTATACATGGCAAAGAAAACATCACGTCCTGTTGAGGAACAGAGCATCGACCCCGCCGCACAGGAGATGCTGATCTACGCCGAACAAATCGGCCTCAGCACTGCCTTCACGCGCGTTGATGAGATGGCACCGTGCAACATCGGCGGCGCGGGCATGTGCTGTAAGATGTGCGGGATGGGGCCGTGCCGCCTGACCAAAGACGGCTCGACCGGTATCTGCGGCGCGACCATCGACACCATCCAGGCGCGCAACCTGGCGCGCGGCATCGCGGGCGGCGCCAGCGCGCACAGCGACCACGGGCGCGATATGGCTTTTACGCTCAAGGCGGTCGCCAACGGTGAAGCGCAGGGCTACCGCATCCGCGACGTCGCCAAGCTGCGCTACCTGGCCGATTTCTACGGCATCGAGATCGAAGACCGCACGCCGGCCGAGATTGCCAACGACCTGGCCGATTTGTACATTGCGCAGTTCGGCCAGCAGAAGGGCGAGCTGGTCGTGACCCGCCGCGCGCCCAAGAAGCGCCAGGAGGTCTGGCGCAAGGCGAACGTGATGCCGCGCGGCGTTGACCGCGAGGTAGTGGACACCCTCCACCGTACCCACATCGGCGACGACCAGGACGCTTTTCACATTCTGGAAGGCGCAGTCCGCTGCGCCGTCGCCGACGGTTGGGGCGGCAGCCTCATCGCAACCGATGTTTCTGATATTTTGTTCGGCACGCCGGCGCCAGTGATGGGCGAAGCAAACCTGGGTGTGCTCAGCAAGACCGAGGTTAATGTCGTGGTGCACGGCCACGAGCCGACGCTCTCGATGATGATCGTTGCGGCCAGCCAGGACCCGGAGATGATCGAATACGCCAAGTCCAGAGGCGCGGAGGGCATTGTGGTCAGCGGCATCTGCTGCACCGCCAACGAAACCCTCATGCGCCAGGGCGTGCCGGCGGCGGGTAACTTCCTGCACCAGGAGCTTGCCATCCTCACCGGTGCGGTCGAGGCGATGGTGGTGGATGTGCAGTGTATCATGCAGGCGATTGTGCCGCTGGCCGAGAACTTCCACACCGAGATCGTCACGACTTCACCGAAGGTCAAGATTACCGGCGCGACTCATATCGAATTCCACGAAGACCGCGCGCTGGACATCGCCAAAGAAATCATCAAGCGTGCGTGCGATAACTTCGTCAACCGCAAAGAGACGAAAATCCCCGATCTCAAGTCGAGTCTGATCGCCGGCTTCTCGCACGAGTACATTAACTACATGCTGGGCGGCTCGTATCGCGGCAGCTTCCGCCCGCTCAACGATGCGATTATGGCCGGGCGCATCCGGGGCGTGGCGGCGATTATCGGCTGCAACAACCCGCGCAGCAACCAGGACTATTTGCACATCGAAGTAACTAAGGAAATGCTCAAGAACGATGTGCTGGTGGTGCAGACCGGCTGCGGCGCCATTGCCAGCGCCAAGCTGGGCTTCATGCTCGGCGAGGCCGGGCTGGATCAGGTCGGGCCGGGCCTGCGCGAAATCTGCGAGACGACCGGCATGCCGCCGGTGCTGCACGTGGGGAGCTGCGTCGATAATGCGCGCATTCTCACCGTGCTGACTCAGATGGTCGCCGAGGGCGGCCTGGGCGACGATATCGACCAGGTGCCGGCCGTGGGCATGGCGCCCGAATGGATGAGCGAGAAGGCGCTTTCTATCGCCACGTACTGCGTCGCCAGCGGCGCGTATGTCATCATGGGCGGCTCCAACCCGGTCGCGGGCATGGAGAAGGTCTCGAACAGCCAGTTCGTCGCCGAAGAAGTCATTTCGAAGGAATGGGAACGGCTGTACGGCGGGCGGCTGGAGTTCATCGACGACATCGACGAGATCATCAAGCGCACCCTGGCGCACATCGACAAGAAGCGCAAGGCGCTTAACCTGCCCAAGTACGACCCCGCCCGGTGGGGCGCGAGCGGCGACCGGCGCATGGTCGAAATCGAGGAACTGCCGCTGATGCGGCGCGAAGAGGCGCTCTACGGCATGCCTGTCGGCGATTGAGTCGTGGGATAAAAAACCGAGGGACGCCGGCCCGGCGCCCCTCATGGTGGGCTTGTTGCTATTACCAGATAGATGTCTCTGGCCCGTATGCGTATGCCGGGCAGATTAGATGTAGGAGAAATCAGTATGTCCCGATACATTGCTACCCGTGGCATCCGGGGCGCCAATGCGATTGTAGGTGAGGCCGATGTGATGCTGCGGCGCGCGCTCAAAGAGAAAGGCCCGGACGTCGAGGTGGCCTTCCCGAATACGGCTTATTTCCTCCCGTTTATCTACGCGATGACCGGCTGGGAGATTAAAACCCTGGGCGACCTGGAAAAGGTTATCGACCACGCTAAGAGCCTGCTGCACCCGGTCCCGTCAGGCGACCACTGGACGCCCTACCTGGGCGAAGCGCTCGACAGCGGGATGGCGACCCTCTTCGCCGAGGAAGTTATCGCCGGCGTGCGCTTCGCGTATGGCCTGGAGCCGCAGAAGATTCCCGGCTTGCAGCTTGGCGGTGGCACCGACTACGGCTATAGGAGCCTTAACGGCGCGGGCGGTCATGCCAACGGCCCCATCGACGATATCCAACTGCGCTCGTGGGGCATCCAGTTGGTGGACGGGCGCATGCCCGGCTTCGCCGCCATCGTCGGCAAGGCCAAGAACAACGAAACCGCCGTCGCCATCGTGCGCGAGCTTCAGCAACGCAACATCTTGACCTTTCTTTGCGGCAACGTCAACGGGCGCAGCATTATTCACCAACTGATGGAAGAAGGCGTCGAGTTGGGCTACGATACGTTTACCGTGCCCTTCGGCCTGGATACGATCAGCGCCATCTACCCGCTGGGCTTTGCGTCGCGCTCCGCGTTGACCTTCGGCGGCCTCAAGGGCGGCCAGGCGCGCGAGATTTTGCTGTACAACAAGCTGCGCGTGTTCGCGTTCGTGCTGGCGCTGGGTGAGGTGGACGACCTGAAGTATGCTACCGCCGCCGGCGCGATTAACTTCGGCTTCCCGGTCGTCGCGGATACCGTTATCCCGCAAATCCTGCCGACCGGCATCACCGATTACGAGCATGTGATCTCGATGCCTTTTAACGAGATCGAGGGCAAGGACGACGCCGAACGCGCCGCCAAGCTGGTGCAGAAGTGCATCGAGGTGCGCGGCGTGAAGATTCGCGTCGCCGAGGTGCCGGTGCCGATCGCTTACGGCTCGGCTTTCGAGGGCGAGGTGGTGCGCCGCGCCGATATGCGCATCGAGTTCGGCGGCAAAGGGTCGCGCTGCTTCGAATACCTCAAGATGGTCGATATGGATGCCATCAACGACGGCGCTATCAAGATCGTCGGTCCTGGCATCGAGTCGGTCGAGGATGGCGGCACGATGGACATGGGCATCGTGGTCGAGGTCGCCGGGCGCGAGATGCAGAGTGACTTCGAGCCGGTGCTTGAGCGCCAGATTCACTACTTCGTCAACGGCGGCAGCGGCTTGCAGCACATCGGCCAGCGCGACATCGCCTGGATTCGCATCAGCAAGGTCGCGTTCGAGAAGGGCTTCCGGCTGGAGCACTTCGGTAAGATTTTGCACGCGCGCCTGCACGCCGATTTCGGCGCGATTGTCGATAAGGTGGCGGTGACCATCTACACCGACCCCGCCGAGCATGCGAAGTGGCTGGAAGAGGCGCGCGAAGCGTATTCTTTCCGCAACGAGCGTCTTGCTACGCTCACCGACGACGCAGTAGACGAATTCTATAGCTGCACGCTTTGCCAGAGCTTCGCGCCCGACCACGTGTGCATCGTCAGCCCGGAGCGCCTGGGCCTGTGCGGCGCGTATAACTGGCTGGACTGTAAGGCCAGCTACCAGATCAACCCTAACGGCCCCAACCAACCGATCCGGTTGGGCAAGCTGATCGACCCGGTGAAGGGCTACTGGGAGGGAACGCTCAGCTACGCCAAAGTCGGCTCGCACGGCGCGGTGCAGGAAGTGACCATGTACTCGATCATGGAGAACCCCATGACTGCGTGCGGCTGCTTCGAGTGCATCGTGATGCTCATCCCCGAAGTGCAGGGCGTGATGGTGGTCAGCCGCGAGGATATCGGCATGACCCCCGCCGGGATGAAGTTCAGCACGCTGGCCGGCATCGCGGGCGGCGGCTTGCAGACCCCCGGCGTGATGGGCGTCGGTAAGTTCTACCTGACCAGCCCCAAGTTCATCTCCGCCGACGGCGGGTTCAAGCGCGTCGTGTGGATGTCCAAGAACCTCAAGGACTCGATGGCGAACGAGTTCGCCGCCGTCGCCGAGCGCGAAGAGATGCCCGATCTTATTGACCGCATCGCAGACGGCAGCACGGTCGAGACGGTGGAGCAGCTTGAGGAATGGCTGAAGGCCAAGGATCATCCTGTGTTGCAGATGGGGCCGATGCAGCCCGGCGAAGGCGCGCCCGAAGTCGAAGCGGCGGCGCCGGCGCCGGTCGCGGTGGCAGAAGCCGAGGTCGAAGAAGTGACCTTCGGTGCGGCAAAGCCGCCGGTCGTCGTGGAGGCCGAAGCAGTCGCGTTCGGCGCGGAGGAGGCGAAAGCGGTCGAACCGGCCCTGCCGTCGCCTCCACCATCGCCACCGCCCGCGCCGGCCGCCGGCGCCGGCGATGCGGTCGAGTTGCTGCGGCGCACGCTCGTCGCCGGCCTGACGGCGGCGCTGCGCGAGCTGGGCGCCGACGTGAGCGCTATAGCGCCGGCTGCGCCTGTTCAGCCGGCTGCGCCTGCCGCGCCCGCGCCGGCTGTGGAACCGGCAGCGCCGCCCGCGCCTGCGCCCAAACCGGAGCCAAAGATTGAGATGGCCCCGGATCAAGTGTGGCTGGCGGCGGGCACGAAGACGGCCCTGGCAAAGGAACAGTGGGCCGGTTCGGTGCGCACGGTCACCATCGGCGCGACCGCGGCGGAGGGCGGCACGCGCACCCGCACGCTCGAAGTGGGCGGGCAGACCGCGATGCCTTACCTGGATTTCGACACCGCCGGCGGCAGGGCAGTGCCGAACCCGCCCGCGCTCGGCGTCGAGATCAAAGATCGCCGGCCCGACGACTGGTCGCCGCTGCTGTTGGAGACCTGGGGTGATGCGATGGACGATCCCGCGAAGTGGGCGAAGGCTGCCGAAGCGGCCGGCGCGGATTTCCTGCTGCTCACGCTCACGCTGACCGGCACTGACGGCAATCCCAAGACGCCGCAACAGGCGGTCGCCGCCGTCAAGAAGGTGCTCGAAGCCAGCGGGCTGCCGCTCTTTGTCTTCGGGCCGGGCCAGGCCGACGCCGACAACGCGCTGCTCGTCCCCATCGCCGAGGCGACCAAAGGCGAGCGTCTGGTGTTAGGTCTCTGCGAGGAGAAGAACTACCGCACCATCGCCGCTGCGGCGATGGCAAACGGTCACTTGGTGGATGCGCGTGCGTCGATGGATGTGAACCTCTCCAAGCAGTTGAACATCATGCTCGGCGATATGGGCATACCGATGGACCGTATCATCATGGACCCGACCACGGCTGCCGTGGGCTACGGCTTCGAGTACGGGTTCTCGGTGATGGAGCGGCTGCGGTTGGCGGCCCTGCAAGGCGACGGCGCGACTCAGATGCCTATCTTGTGCACGCCGGGCGAGGAAGCCTGGCGCATTAAGGAGTCGAAGGTAGGCGAGGGCGTGCCGGAGGCCTGGGGTAACTGGGAGGAGCGCGCGATTAACTTCGAGACGCTGACCGCGGTCGGCTTAGTCGAAGCGGGCGCGGATCTGCTGGTGCTGCGCCACCCGACGACGCTCAAGCGCGTGCGCGCGGCGATCAAGGATTTGCTCCAGGAAGTCTAAGGATGTTGCGCCACGGAGCGCGGGCCTCGTGTCTCCGTGGCTTATTTCAGAACACGAGGGATTGACACATATGGCACTATCAGGCATTCAAATTTACAAGCTCTTGCCGCAGACCAACTGCAAAGACTGTGGCTTCCCAACCTGCCTTGCCTTTGCGATGAAGCTGGCCGCCAAGCAGGCCGATCTCGCCGCGTGCCCGCACGTTTCGGAAGAGTCGAAGGCGCAGCTTGCCGAGTCGGCGCGCCCGCCGGTGCAGCTGGTCACGCTCAGGGGCGCGAACGGCGTCGAGCTTAAGGTGGGCAACGAGACGGTGATGCACCGCCACGAGAAGCGTTTCTTTAACAAGCCGGGGCTGTTCCTGCGCGTGTACGACACCGAGAAGCCCGATAATATCAAGCTGCGGGTGGGCGCGGCGCACCGGTACGAAGTCGATTACGTCGGCATGGCGCTGTACGTGGATGGCTTCGCGGTGCATGCCAGGGGCGGCGACTTCGGCGCGGCGGTAGAAGCGGTGCGCGCCGCCAGCGACCGCCCGCTGATCTTCATCGGCGACCCCGACGCGCTGAAGGCGGGGCTGGCGAAGCTGGACGGCGAAGCGCCGATGCTCGGCTGCGCGACCGAGGCGAACTGGGAGGCGATGGCGGCGCTCGCCAAAGAACACAGCGCGGCGCTGGCAGTGGAGGCCGGCACGGTGGACGGGATGGTCGCGCTGGTCGAGAAGATCAACAAGGCGGGCGTGGAGAACCTGGCGCTTGCGCCGGCGCAGCGCAGTTTGAAAGGTATGCTGACGGCGAATACGACGATCCGCCGCCTGGCGCTGAAGAAGAACTTCCGCTCGCTGGGTTACCCAATCGTCAGCTTTCCCGGCGACGCCGGCGACCCGGAACGCGCGACCGTGCTCGCGGCCGGCGCGATTGCCAAGTACGGCGGCTTCGTCGTACTGGACGAGTTCAACCCGGCGGCGTGGTACCCGCTGTTGGTGATGCGCGAGAACATCTACACCGACCCGCAGAAACCTATCCAGGTGACCCCGGCGCTCTACGAAATCCACGAGCCTGGGCCGGAGGACCCGGTGTTGGTGACGACCAACTTCAGCATTACGTACTTCGCGGTCGCCAACGAGGTCGATGGCGCGGGGCTGCCGACCTGGTTGGTGGTCGCCGACGCCGAAGGGATGAGCGTGCTCACCGCGTGGGCGGCGGGCAAGTTCGACGCCGAGAGCATCGCTAAGGCGGTGAAGGCTTACGGAGTGGCGGATAAGGTCTCGAGGAAACGCATCGTGCTGCCGGGGCACGTGGCCGTGCTCTCCGGCGAACTGGAAGAGGAATTACCCGGTTGGGAGGTGTTGGTCGGCCCGCGCGAGGCGGTCGATATCCCAACTTACATGAAGCAGGTTTTGGCCTGACGCCGGGTTTAAGGTAAAACATTAACCGCAAACGCGGGCGCGGAGTAGACTTTATGTCTCTGGTTTCGCACGCTTTGCGGTTAATGTCTTGCTATGGGTTGTGAAGGATTCGACTTTCGTTGGCCGAGCATAAGGTCCGCTTTTTACCTGACGACATCACCGTGACCGTGCCTACCGGGACGCTGCTCACCGAAGCGGCGGCGCGCGCCGGCATCGAGCTTAACCAGCCGTGCGGCGGGCAGGGGCGCTGCGGGCGCTGCGCCGTGCTGGGCATCGCGGGGCAGGTGCGGCGGCGCAGCACGGTGCGGCTCTCTGCCGAGGCGCTGGCGCAGGGCTGGGCGCTGGCTTGCCAGACGACGGTACAGGGCGATGTGACGGTCGAGGTGCCGCCGCAGGAGAAGATCGAGCGCAACCTTACCACCGACCGCACCGCGACCCCGGTCCAGGTGCCGCACGGCTACGACCCGGCGCGCGACCAGACCATCCGCGCGGTGTCCGTCGCCATGTCGCCGCCCGATATGTCGGACCAGATCGACGACTGGACGCGGCTGCAAATGGCGCTGGCGCGTGAGGCCGATATCCAGAACCCGCAGGCGTCGTTGGGCTTTCTCAAAGAGATGGGGGCGGTGCTGCGCGCGGGCGACTGGGAGGTGACGGTGGTCCTGGATCAGGACGCCTGGGACCGCCCGCATTGCCCGCCGCGCCTGATCGATATCCGGCCAGGGCACATGGAGGACGACCGGCTCTGGGGGCTTGCGATTGACATCGGCACGACGACGGTCACGGTGTGCCTGGTCGAGCTGGTGTCCGGCGAGGTGGTCGCGCAGGCGGCGGACTACAACGGGCAGATCAAGCGCGGCGAGGACGTGATCTCGCGCATCATCTACGCCAGCAAAGATGATGGCGCTGCCCAGATGCAAGAATTGGTGGTCGGGACGATCAACCGGCTGATCGGCGCGGCGTGTAAACGCGCGCAGGTGGACCCGCGCCAGGTCGTGAAGGCGGCCATCGCCGGCAACAGTACGATGATACACCTGCTGCTGGGGCTGCCGGCGGCCAGTATCCGGCTCGTGCCGTTCATCACGGGCGTGAACCACGCCCCGGTCATCACTGCCGAGGAGATCGGGCTGAATATGCACCCGCGCGGTACCGTGGACTGCCTGCCCAACGTCGCCAGCTACGTCGGCGCGGATATCACCGCCGGGGTGTTGAGCAGCGGCCTGGACGAGGTGGACGACCTGACGCTGTTCATGGATGTAGGCACGAACGGCGAGATTGTGCTGGGCAACCGGGAATGGCAGCTTTCGTGCGCGGCGTCGGCGGGGCCGGCCTTCGAGGGCGCGGGGGTGCGGCACGGTATGCGCGCCACGCGCGGCGCTATCGAGGAGGTCTGGATCAGCGCCGAGACCTACGAGCCGGGCCTCCGTGTGATCGGCGGCGTAAAGCCTAAGGGCCTGTGCGGGAGCGGCCTGCTGAGCCTGCTCGCCGAGTTGTTTATGGCCGGCATCGTCGATAAGGCCGGAAACGTCAACTTGGACCTGCCCACCGCGCGCACCCGCGAGGGCGAGCGCGGGCCGGAGTACGTGGTCGTGTGGGCGGACGAGACGAGCATCGGCGAGGATATCGTGATTACCCACGTGGATATCGACAATCTGCTGCGCGCCAAGGCCGCGATCTACGCCGGCTATATGGTGCTGGCGGCGAGCGTGGGGGTGAGCCTGGCGGATGTGAAGCGGGTGCTCATCGCGGGCAACTTCGGTAAGTACATCAACATCGAGAAGGCGATCCAGATCGGGCTGCTGCCCGACAAGCCGTGGGAGCAGTTCGACTTCCTGGGCAATACGGCGGTACGCGGCGCGTACCTGGCGCTGCTGATGCGCAGCCAGCGGCAGCGCCTTAAAGAAATCGCCAACAAGCTCACCTATCTTGAGCTTTCGGCGGATAATAGCTTTTACGATGCGTTTACTTCGGCGTTGTTCCTGCCACACACCGACCTGTACCTGTTCCCAAGCGTGCAGGCGGCGATGCAAGTGCAGACGCCTTGAGCTCTAAAGCGAGTCGGTCAATGCGCGATTACCTGACCTATCGCCGGATGATTGTTCCGATCCTGATCCAGGGGGTCTTCTGGATCGGCGCGGTCGGCTCAATCGTCGTAGGCGCCTGGCTGGCGATCCAGGATGGGAGACCGCTGCTGGGCATTTTGATTATGATTCTAGGGCCGTTGGGTGTGCGGGTCGGCACCGAAGTCTTGATGGTCGTCTTCCGCATCAGCCTGACGCTGACCGAGATCAAAGAAATCCTGGCGAAGCAGACCGCCCTTATCGAGGAGGAGCGCCGGGTAATGGTTACGCCGCGTGTGCTCCGCAAGAAGCCGCGTCGTGACGACGACTGGTAGCGCGTTATTTTCTAGCACAAGGAGAAATCGCATGCGTATTATCGGTGAAAACATCCATATCATTTCAGCCGCCGTCAAGGAGGCGATCAAGAACGCCGACGCGAAGTTCTTCCAAGACCTGGCCGCCAAGCAGGTCGAGGCGGGCGCGTGGGCAATCGACCTCAACGTAGGGCCGCGCAAGAAGGATGGCGAGGAATTCATCCCCTGGTTGGTGCAGACCGTGCAGGAGGTCATCCCGCGCGAGGTGCCGATCTCGTTGGACACGACCAACCTGGCCGGCATCCGCGCCGGCTTGAAGGTGATGAAGAACCCCGGCATCATCAACTCGACCTCCGCCGAGGAGGAGCGCCTGCAAAACGTGCCGCTGGCGGCGAAGGAATTCGACACCATGCTCATCGCGCTGACGATGGGCAAGTCGGGTATCCCGGTCAGCGCCGACGAGCGGGTCGCCATCGCGCTGGAGACGCTGATCCCGCGCTTCATGGAGGTCGATTTCCCGATGGAGAAGGTGATCTTCGACCCGTTGGTGCTGACGGTGAGCGGCTGCCAGGAATACTGCCCGGAGTGCATCGAAGCGGTGCGCACGCTGCCGTTCTCATCTGATCCGCCGCCGATGGTGTCGGTCGGCCTCTCGAATGTCAGTAACGCGGTGCCGCACGGGAACCGCCCGCTGATCAACCATGTGTACTGTGCCATGCTGATGGGCGCGGGATTGGAGATGATGATCGCCGACCCGCTGGATGAAAAGCTGTGGGAGGTTATCAACACTATCGAGAACCAAGATGCGAGCACGCCGCTGCGCCGCCTCTACTTGAAGATTCACGACGTGGTGCAGGACATGGAAGAACTCCAGCCCGCCGATGTGGATATGAGCGACCCCGAACAGGTCGCGGTCTGGAAGACCGTACAGATTTTGCTTAACAAGGTCATCTACGCCGACGGGTACCTGGAGAACTGAGCGGCGGCGGTTGTGGATGGAGGGTAGGTGAGTTATGGCCTGGCCCGTCTAAACGCGGGCCAGGTAGTCTGTTATTGTGCTAAAATCTCGGTAAGGCGGTTACGGGGTGGGCGAAGACGCTGAAGATGAAGATAAAGATGAAGCTGTAACTGTAGCCGGGCGGATCGTCGAAGCGATCCGGCTGCTGCGGCAGACGGTGCGCTTGGCGGCCCGGCAAGGGGGAGCGGCATCTTGTCCAACGGCGAAATGTGCTGCCGGATAATGCCACGTTAGACGATTTTAATAAGTTGATCCAGTCGGTGCTGCATGATCCGAACAGTCGTATATACCGATACAATTGGGATCGGAGAATACCTTACGGCCTTGTTGTGGCAACCCCGACCGTTGAGGAATCTCAATGGTTGGTCATGTTTGGCTTGAACGGTATCATGGAGACAGCTTTTGTCATCACGCGACCGGGATATGTGGAGCAAAAAGAGATGATGTTGTTAGGTACTATTGAGGAGCTGGTGCGATGAAAGATGTGGAATTGCTAGAGCGCCTGTTAGCGACGTATGAATGGAATGTTCAGTTCCCGGATGCGCACGGCTTCGAGCATTTGTATACTTTGACGGTGCGCAGCGACTTAGCCGAGGGGCACGATGCTTTGACCGTGGAGCAGCATCTCCGGCTCCAGCGGGCCGACCGGGAACTGCTGAAAGGGGCGACGCGGTTTGTCGCCGCTATTGAAGAATTCGGCCCCGGCGGGCTGGCGGTGTACCGGGAAGAACACCCCAAGCCGCCGGAGCATTGGTGGTGGTATCTGGATATCATCGCACGGGTGGCGCCTTATGCGACCTGGCACGTCCCGGAATCGGAATATGCTGCATAGTTGAATTTGATTTGCAAAGAGGCAAAACCATGAAAATCGCAGTAACCGGCAAAGGCGGCGTCGGCAAAACGACGCTTTCGGCGCTGCTGGCCCAGTACTACGCCGACCGGGGCCGCGAGGTGCTCGCCGTAGATGCCGACCCCGCGCCCTGCCTGGCGCTGGCGTTGGGCTTCAGCGAGGCGCAGCGCGCCCAACTGACGCCCGTCGCCGAGATGGACGACCTGATCTACGAGCGCACCGGCGCGAAGCCCGGCGCGACCGGCGGCTTCTTTAAGCTGAACCCGCGCGTCGATGACATCCCGGAGCGCTTCAGCCAGGTGAGGCGCGGCGTGCGCCTGCTGGAGATGGGCGCGGTGGACTTGGGTGGTTCGGGCTGCATCTGCCCGGAGAGCGCCATGCTCAAGGCGCTGACGACGCATCTGCTCTTACGCAAAGATGATATGCTCATCCTCGACATGTACGCCGGCGTCGAGCACCTGGGCCGCGCGACCGCCTCGGCGGTGGATGCGATGCTGGTCGTGGTGGAGCCGACGCGCCGCAGTCTGGGCACGGCGGCGCAGATCAAGAAACTTGCAAGCGATATCAAAATCCCTAATATGTATTTAGTGGGCAACAAGGTGCGCGACGACGAAGAACGCGCCTTCTTAGAGGCCCACACGCCGGGGCTAAAAGTGCTCGGCACGCTGCCCGCCGCCGAGGGCGTGCTCGAGGCGGACCGGTTAAGCATCCCGGTGTACGAGCATGTGCCGGCGCTGCGCGCCGCCGCCGAAGCCATCGCGCAGCGCTTGGATGAGGAGTTGGCGGTCGCCGGCGCTTGAACCGGGGGAACCTGTGACGTGACTCAAATCATTGTCGTGAATGCGTTTCGCGGCGGGGTGGGTAAATCGACGATTACCGCCAACCTTGCAACGCTGCTGGCTGCTCAGGGTCGGCGCGTCGCCGTGGTCGATGTGGATTTCCAGGCGTCCGGTCTGAACCTCCATTTCGGCATCGACGATGCCGTGATCGAGCACATGCTCAATGACTACCTGCTCGGCGATTGCAGCGCTGCCGACGTCGCCACCGACATCACCGAGCGTATCGACAAGAGTATCAAAGGGCGGCT
Organism: Anaerolineae bacterium; assembly: GCA_016927535.1. Classification (GTDB taxonomy): domain Bacteria; phylum Chloroflexota; class Anaerolineae; order Aggregatilineales; family JAFGMM01; genus JAFGMM01. The sequence continues at coordinate 15,469 of JAFGMM010000033.1, read as the reverse complement.
CTTTCTTCTGTCGTCCAGCATGAGCCTCGACGCAGTAAAGCGCATCCGGCGCGAGGGCTACGATCTGGGCATGCTGAACACCGGCTTGCGCGACTTGTTCGACCTCCTGGCGCTGGACACAATGTTCATCAAGACGCACCACGGCTTGAGCGACCAAATCCTCCTGTCGATTGCGAGCAGCGATTTGTTTTTGATTGTCATGCGCCCGGATGCGCAGGACTATGTCGGTACGAGCGTCCTGGTGGAGGCGGGCCGGGTGCTTGAGGTGCCGCGTATGATGTTGATCGTCAACGAGGTCCCTTTGGCTTACGACCCGGCCCAGGTTAAATCGGAAGCCGAGCGGGCGTATGGGTGCGAGGTAGCGACCGTGCTGCCTTATTGCGATGAGATGGCAGAACTGACGAAAGGCGACGGTCTCTTTGCGATTCGTCACCCCCATCACCCAATGACGATTGCACTCAAACAAGCTGTGCCGCACTTAGTAGCTGATAGGTGAAGTGAATCATGACCGTGACAATCGCAGTGGCCGGCAAAGGCGGTGTAGGCAAGACCACCGTCGGCGGCCTTTTTATCCGTTATTTGATCGAACGCCAGAACGGCACGGTGCTCGCCGTGGACGCCGACCCTAGCAGCAACCTGCATATGGTGCTGGGTCTGGAGCTTGACGGCACCATCGGCGACATGCGCGAGGACATGCTCGCGGAGGTGCAGGCATCGCTGGCGGCGGGCGGCGCGGCGGCAGGGCTGGCCCAGAACATGACCAAGCGCGACTATCTTAACTACCACGTGCGCACGCTCGTCAGCGAAGGCGAACACGTGGACCTGATCGCCATGGGCCGCCCGGAAGGGCCGGGCTGCTACTGCGCGGTTAACCACAACCTGCGCGAGATCGTGGATTCGCTGGGCGCGAGCTACGACTACGTGGTGATCGACAACGAGGCCGGCCTGGAGCATCTGAGCCGCCGTACCACGCACGATGTGGACATTATGCTCATCGTCAGCGATCCATCGCAACGCGGCCTGGTCGCCGCCGAGCGCGTGGTCGAACTACGCGACGAGTTAGAGATCAACATCAAACACACCTGGCTGGTGCTGAACCGGCTGGTCGGCGGCACGATACCGCCGGCGCTCCAGGCCAAGATCGACGCGATTGGTGTGCCGGTGCTGGGCACGGTGCCGCATAATGCCGACCTGCTCGAATTCGAGTTCACCGGGCGCCCCCTCCTGCAAATCGAGGCAGATTCGCCCGTGTACCAGGCGGTCGCGTCGATGGCGGCGCGCGCGCTGGCGGACGCACAGGTGTAATGACCGACGACAACCGCGAAATCCTCGAACAGAATCTCGGTGAACAACTGCAAGACGTCGCCGCCGCGCTCCCCGACCTGCATCTCGTCGGCGTCGGCATCGACCTGACCGATATCGCATGGGCGGCGCGCATCATCGAGAAATACCCCAAGCAGCTCAGTCGCATCTTTCACCAAGAGGCGCTCGACTACTGCCTGAGTAAGAAAGACCCCGCGCCTTATCTTGCGGCGCGCATGGCCGCGAAAGAGGCCGTCGTCAAAGCGTTGGGCACGGGGTTAGCGCCCGGCATGCGGTGGCTCGATATCCAACTGGTGCGCACGCTCACCGGCAAGCCCGACCTGCTCTTACACGGCAAGGTGCGCGAGCGCGCCGAGGCGCTGGGCGTGGTGCGTTGGGAGCTTTCGATTGCGCACCGGGGCGCGTATGCGACGGCTATCGCGGCGGCGGTCGGCGCGCCCGTGGAGGCCCGGCGCTTGACTTCCGCCGATCTTTTTCTTCGCCCGTCCGGGGAGAAAGACTTTTAACCGCGAATAGCGCGAATGACGCGAATAATATAAAGAGAAAGAGTTTAAGGCAAAATCCGCGCCGGCGCGACCCGCTCACCGGTCGCGTTGGCGTGCAGGATGGCCTCCAGCACCGCGACATCTTGCAGTGCTTGCGGCGGCGTGTTGCGGTGCGGCGCGCCTTCCCGGATGGCGGCGGCGAACGCGCCAAGCTCGTGTTCGACGCTGCTGCCGCCGAAGCGCGTGATCTGTGTTGTGTCGCCGCGCTCAACCGACAGTTCGCCGGCGTCTACGCGCAGAATGCCTTCTTCGCCGATCACGACCAGCGGGGTTGCTTCGCGGCGGTAGACGTGCGTGGCATAGGTCACGGTGTAAGCGCCGATCACGCCGCCGTCGAAGCGGAGCGATGCGCTCACCGTATCGGCAGGAGGAAGATCGGGGCTGAGTTGGGCCACGTGCGCGCTCACCGAGGCGATTTCGCCGAGCACCAGGCGCAGCGCTGCGATCTGGTGAATGCCGCCGTCGAGCAACATCCCGCCGGGATAGGCCCCCGCCCGGCGCCATTCAGCTTGGTAGTAGGGATTTTGCGGCGTCATGGCGCTGTAGCGCGTCCAGTAAGCCAGTAGGGTCCGCCCGATATCGCCGTCCCGGACGATCTCCGCCGCCCGGACGAAAGCCGGCTCGTAGCGGTAGTTCTCACCGACCATCCAGACCTGCCCCCGGCAGCTTGCGTACTGCTCCAGCAAACGCCGTCCTGTCTCGACGGTCGGCGCGATGGGCTTCTCGCTGAGGACGTGCTTGCCGGCGCGCAGCGCCTGCCCGGCCAGCGCGGGCAGCGTGTGAATCGGCGTGGTGATGCTCACCGCTTCGATATCGTCGTGAGCGCGCGCCAGCAGCGCGGCGATGTCGTCGGTGGCCTCGACGCTGCCGGGGAACTGCGCCGCCAGCGCCTCGGCGGAGGCGAGCGAACGGCTGCCGACCGCGATGACCTGGAATCGGTCGCGCAGGGTGCGCAGCGCCGGCAAGTAGGCCTTGCTTGCGAAAATGCCGGCCCCGATCAGAGCCAGGCGGATGGGCGTCTGGGATGACATGGACGTTTCTCCTTCAGGCTGAGGTGAGGGGCCGGAGCGCCGCCCTTCAGGCATCCGCATCGGGCCGGCGCGGATTCTCGGAGGACCACGTGAGGCCGCCGTCGTCGGTGTAGAGGGTGATGTTGTCGTTGTATTCCAGGCTGGAGAAGCGCAGCAGCATCTCGCCGTGTTGGGTGTCTTGGAATGTCACATCCCCGATGGTCCAGTTCAGGTAATCCCAACTCCATTCATTCCAGGTCTCGCCCACCGAAGCAATCTGCCAGGTCTTACCGCCATCGGAGGTGAGCATCAATATTTGCTGGTCCCATACCCAGAAGAAAGAATCGTCCAGCCACTTGATATGCTCACACTTGGGCAGCACACCCCGGTCATACGCATACCGGAACTGCGTCCAGGTCGCGCCGCCGTCTTGGGTTGCCAGGAAGAAGTTATGCGAGTTGTACAGGCGCAGGCGCGATTCGAGGCGCACGCCGGTTTCTTCTGAGATCAACTGCTCGCAGATGATCGGCGCATTCGAAGCGGCGCCGACGAAAGCGGCCGCGCCGCTTACGCCAAAGAAGGTCGTGTTTATCAACAGAACGAGAAAGACGATGGCGCGCTCGCCGAGGCCGCGCGCCCAGAGGCGGCGGATGACCAACCCGGCGATCAACCAGAACCCGCACAGCGACGCGACGTAAAGCGCGGGCTGGGCGGCGTATGGCATGAGCGTCCACATCACGATGCCCTGCATCGCAAACGCCAAGCCCTGGATGAGCGCATGCAAGGCAAAGCTGTCGTACCGGTAAGGGATGAGCATCGCCAGGGCAGGGAGCACAAAAACCGCCGCCAAGATGAAAGCCGGGATGTCTGCCTTGAACCACCCGCCGATTTTCTCTAATGCCTGCATAAGCGCCCTCCGTGGTGAACCTATGCGCGCTACTTCTGACGCCAATCCATCTTGCGCCCGGCAAGCCCGAAAGCCAGAAGCGAGAAGCCAGCCAATACTAACAAATCTAGGGCGATTTGTCCTGTCACCGGGCCGAGCAAGACCTGCCGCATCGCCGAGGCCGCGTAAGTCGCCGGGCTGAGGCGTCCCAGCGCCAGCATGAAACCGGGCAAACGGTCTGGCGGGATGATGACCGGTCCCATGCCAAGCATCCCCATCGTGAGGATCAGGCTCAGCGAGTCGCCCTCCGGCGGCGTGCGCACGCTCACACCGATGAGCGCGCCGGCGCCCGCCAGCGGGACCGCGCATAGTGGTACGACGACCAGGAGCAGCGGGCTGATCGAGAGCGGTATTCCCAGGAAAACCGAGCCAAATAAGACCGTGACGGTCAGCGACGGCAGCGCAAGCACCAGGAAGGCGCTCAGCACCGCGAGGATGACCGCGTATTTGTGGATGGGCAGGCTGGCGAAGTAATCGAGCGTGCCGTTGAAGCGCATGTAGGTAAAGTGGCCCTGCACCTTGTTCAGGTTCTCGAACATCAGCGCCAGCACCACGTTGCCGGTCAGGATGTAGCTCAGCGCCTCCGGCCCGGAGTCGCGCCCGAAGGTGCCCAGCGCGGTCATGCTCCCCAGCGGCGCCAGCATCCCGGTAATCAGCATCGAGCGCCATGACCAGCGCCAGCTTGTCAGTTCGATCAGGGTCAGGTCGGTCAACTGCGCCAGGAAAGATGCGCGTTTATGCTTGTGTAGAGTGGGCGTCGTTTGCATAGTGTAAATACAAATCCTCCAGTGTGGCCGAATACAAGCGGAAGTCGTCGAGCCGGTCCAGGTCAAGGCCGTTGACCGTCTCGCCGATCTGCGCGCGTTCCAGCAGCACCAGCCAGCGCCCCGGCTCGATGCGACGCGGCGTGAAGCCATCCGGCAGGCGCGGCGGCGCGCCCGGCGCGAAAAACAGCTCCAGCCGCAGCTTTTGATCGACGCGCTGCTTCAATTCGCCGGGCCGGCCCAGCGCCACGACTCGCCCGTCGCGCATGATGCACACGCGCTGAATGATCTTTTCCGCCTCGATGGCGTCGTGCGTGACGAAAATGATCGTCGTGCCTTGTTCGTGGTTAAGCCGACGCAGGTTATCCCACACCATCTTGCGGCGCTGCGGGTCGAGGTCGTTGGTCGGTTCGTCGAGAATCAATACCGGCGGCATGCCGGCCATCGCCACTGCCAGGCGCAGCAGCCGGCGCTGCCCGCCAGAGAGTCGGGGCGTGGCTCGGTCGCGCAGGTCGCCGATCCCCCACAGGTCCAGCAGGCGGTCGCGCTCGCGGCGCGCGTCGGCCCGGCTCAGGCCGCGCAGGTGCGCCGTGAAGTACAGCGCCTCGCCGATGGTGAGCAGGTTCATCGCCCCCGGTTCCTGCGGCATGTAGCCGACGCAGCGCGGGACATGCAGCGGGTCGGCACCTACTGCGTCCACCGGCGCGCCGAACAGCGTGATGCTGCCCGACGTGCTGCGCGTGAGGTTTGCCATCTGGCGCACCAGCGTGCTCTTGCCGGCGCCGTTTTCGCCCAGCAGCCCGAACACCTCGCCTGCCTCGATTTGCAGCGTGATCCTGTCGTTGGCGGGCCGGGTCTGGCCCGGATAGATTTTCGTCAGATCGTGGATATCGTAGACCAGCATTGCGCCACCATCCTGAAACGCACAAGGACACGGCATTTTTTGCCGTGTCCCCCTTGCGGTCGTGTCGGATATGGCGCTTAGGGTAGCGTGAGGCAGGGCGGTTGTCAAAGTTTGGTCGAGTCGCCGCCGTTTTCGCCCAGCACCTCCGTCACCGCCGCCGACCAGCCTGGCAACACCTCCGCGCCGGCCAGCGTGTCGCCGTCGCGGAAGAGTTGGCCGGCGGGGTCATCGGGCGTGAAGGCGCGGATGGTGCGCGTCTGCGGGTCGATGACCCATACCAGGCGCACGCCGTAGCGGAGGTATTCGTCGACTTTTTGCATGACGTCCGAGTAGGGGTCGTTCGGGGAGACGATCTCGACCGCGAGGTCGGGGGCAAGACGGAACGGGCCGGATTTACCGTGCTGATTCAAATATGCATCCAGGCGCGCCTGTGCGATGAACGATACGTCAGGCACTCGTGAACCTCTTACCCAGTCGTCCCGGTCGCTGGCGTCAAGCAGGTAAGGCGCTTCTATGAAGGTATGTCCGAGTTGATGCCGGCGCGCGTGCTGCTCAAGCAAAAAGCCTAAATCGCTTGCGACATAGACATGCGCAATATTGGGCGGACTCGTGATGATAGTCTCCCCGTTGACGACTTCTATCGAGTGCTCGTTGTAGAGCCGCATCCACTCTGCGACGGTGAGTAACTCAGGCTCTGTCGCCGTCTCCTGCCGTTCGACAACCGCCTCCGCCATGATCGATTCCTCCGCGTACTCTTTTGTCTCGAATTATACAACAGGACTGCGCGGCAGCCGCATACCGAACCGGCTGCCCACGCCCGGCGTGCTCTCGACCCACACCTGCCCGCCGTGCATCTCCACGCTCTGCCGCACAATCGCCAGCCCAAGCCCTCTGCCGCCGGTGTCGCGGCTGCGCGAGCGGTCCGAACGGTAGAGGCGCTCCCAGATATACGGCAGATCTTCCGGCGGGACGCCCTCGCCCGTGTCCTGCACCGTGATGGTCACGGCGTCGTCTTCGCACGTCGTGACGACCGTCACGCGCCCGCCGGCCGGCGTGTGGCGCAGAGCGTTGCTCAGCAGGTTGGTCAGCGCGCGCCCGATGCGCACCGGGTCGACGTGAAGGACGGCGGGGGCGTCGCACAGCGTGACCGCCAGCGCCAGGCCGCAGGTCTCGGCCTGGCTGCTGAAGCGCGCCGTCACTTCCTGCACCAAGTCGTTGATGTCCACGGGCGTCCGGTCGAGCGCCGGCGTCGCGTCGGCGTCGGCCAGGTAAGCCAGGTCGGCGACGAGGCCGTGCAGTTCGGCAAGCTCGCGCTGGAGCTGCCCCGCTGCCTCGTCCGGCGACTGCAAGCCGTCGAGCATGGCCTGGATTTCAAGCTGCATCAGGCTCAGCGGCGTGTTTAGCTCGTGCGCGATGTCATCGACCAGGCGGCGGCGCAGCATTTGTTGGGTGGCGATTTCGCCGGCCATGCGATTGAACGCCTGCGACATCTGCCCAAGCTCATCGCGCGAGCGCACCGCTACGTGCTGGTCCAGGTCACCGTCGGCGATGCGCTCCGCCGCCCGCGTCAGGTCGAGCACCGGCTTGGTGACCTGGCGCGCGATTACCAGCCCCACCACCAGCGCCGTGACCCCGCCCAGCACTGCGCTGAGGCTCACGGTGGTCACTACGCCGTCGAGGAAGGCGCGCTGCTGGGCGTCGTACAGGCCGATCTCGGCGCCGACCAGCACCGTGCCCAGGATGGTTTTGCCGTCGTCCCGCGCATAGATGATCGCGCCCGCTCCAAGCTCGGCGGCGTCGAGCATTTTGCCGGCAATGTCGCCGTCGCTGTCGATCACTACGCGCCCGGTAGTGTCGGCGACCAGCAGGCGCTCGGTGCCGAAAAGCATGGTCTCAAGCAGCCAATTGCTGCCTTCCAGGGTGAGCTGCGGCGGGTAGACCAGGATCACGCTGTCGCTGGCGAACTGCACCCGCGCGTTGTTGACGAAGGTCCACACTTGGCGGGGCAACCCTCTTAAATAGCCCGCGGCGACCTCCGGCGCGATGGCGCCGACCCGCAGCGCATTGTTGATGTTAAAAGTCTCTGTGTCGATGATGTACTGGGTCACAACGGCGGCATCCTGGCCCTCGGCGGCGACAACCTCCGACAGCGATTGGCCGGGCTTGCTGTTCTCCCACTCCACACCGCCGAAGTTAGCGGCTTCGATGAAAAGCCTGTCCCAGTTATTCTGAGCCGCGTTCTGCAACGCCGGCGCGTCGTCGAAGTCGGGGAAGTCGGGGAAGTGAACGCCGTCCGGCTCCAGGGTAGCTTCCAGCGAATAAAGTAACGAAACCGGCGTTCCGGGCGACACGATGAACCAATCGCCCGGCGGGTCGGTCGTCCTGGCGTCCCGGCTGAAGCGCTGGGCGGCGACGGTTTCCCAGTCGCCCCAGTAAGCATATTCGGCGGCCAGCAGCGGCGCGAGCTGCTGCGCGCGTGCGCTCCCGGCCTCCGATATCAATATTTCAAAACGCTGTGCGGTGCCGGCGGCGGCGAGCAGCCCGGTCAGCCCCACCGCCAGGATCACGGCCAGCGCGAAGCCGAGCGCGAGTCGCCAGCGTAGACTATGCATAATAGCTTTCCTCCGGGCGCGGCGGCGCCGACGCCTCTACCAATATTCCCCAAAACGCTTACGGCTCAAACTTATACCCCAAGCCGTATACGGTCAAGATGTGCCTGGGGGCAGACGGGTCGTGCTCGACGCGCTGGCGCAGCCGCCGAATCTGCACGTCAATCGCCCGGTCGAAGCCGTCGAAGGCATCGTCCATCGCCAGGCTCACCAACTGCTCGCGCGTGAGCACCTGCCCGGCGTGGGTCATCAGCACCTCCAGCAGCTTGAACTGGGTCGGCGAGAGCGGTACTTCCGCGTCGTCGATCCGGCATTGGTGCGCGGTTACGTCCAGGCAGATATTACCGGCGCGCAGCACCTCCGCTGTGCGCATCTTGCCGGTGGCGCGTCGCAGCGTGGCCTGCACCCGCGCGACCAGTTCGTCGGGGCTAAACGGCTTGGTCACGTAGTCGTCGGCGCCGATTCTCAGCCCGTGGATGCGCTCTTGTTCACGCCCGCGCGCGGTGAGCATGATGATGGGCACGTCCGACTCGCGGCGCAGGGTTTGGCACACCTCCCAGCCGTCCATCTCCGGCAGCATCAAGTCGAGTACGATCAGGTCGGGGCGCTCGCGGCGCGCCATATATAGCCCGGTTTTGCCGTCGTAGGCGACCAGCGTCGTAAAACCGGCCTTCTCTAAATAGGTGCGCACCCAGTGGGCGATGCGCTTTTCGTCTTCGACGACCAATATGGTATGTGCCATCAGCGTAACCTGTCGATACGCTTTGATCGGTGCAGTGCGCAGACTGCTTAACATATGAAATACCTCACCCTTTATAGATTGTCAACTACGGCAGGTCCTTGCAAAGTCAGGGTATTCGCTTTACCTCACCACCACACGCTGCACGCAGCGCGCGAGGGTGAGGTTTTGGCTTCTTGTATGCGGTGAGTTCTCCGGCTTTTTTGCGTTATGTAGTCTTGTGTCGAGTCTGGTAGGGGCACGGCAGCACGCCACGCGCCCCTACTGTAAAAGCCGCTGCGCGCTTGAAGCGCGGCGCACTACCACCAGTGCATGCCGCCCATCGGCCCGATGCGGATATCGAGCGATAACCGGCCCTCGACGAAGTTCTCGACCAGCCGCGCCATGTGTGCGCGCATTTCTTCGGCGAACCGCGCCGGCAGATTGCCTTTCTCAACCTGCGCACTGATATCGTCCATCATGGCGTCCGTGATCGCTTTAACCACGTCCTCGACCTTGACATCGTGGTCTGCGGCGACCTCGGCGATGGTCTTGCCGCCGTCCACCGCTTCGCGCAGAGCGTCCGGCTCGACGCCGATAGCGCCGGCGGCGACCTCCAGCCACTTGTCATCGGCAAAGTTGAGATTCAGCGGCGCTATCTCCGGGTCGAGGAAGAAGAACTCGAACCCTCTTCTGCCGAACGGTTCGATCATCGGCGGCATTCTCCCGATGTCTCCGAAGAAAAACCCGAAGGGGCGTCCGGGCACGATCTCCAGGTCGAACGGCAGCGCTTCGCTTCCCAGGAAGGGGAAATCGTCCATCCCCCTGTTGACGAAATCGCGCGCGAATTCGGTGAACTGCTTGGTCTGCGCTTCGACGATGGCGTCAATGACCGCCTGGGGATCGACGCCGTTCGCCTCGGCGATTTCAGCGATGGTTTTGCCGTCCTCCAGGGCTTCCATCAGCGCGTCTTCTTCGATGCCGATGGTCTTGGCAGCGATGGCAAACCATTCACCGCTCATCACGGACAGCGATCCTTCCGGCTCTGGCGTGTCGTCCTGTGCGCCGGCGACTCCGATGCCTGCCGCCAGCACCAACAGCACCGCGAAGACCAATGTCTTGAACTTATACATGTGCTATACTCCTTGCATCGTTACCGAACATCTATAGCAGGCTCATTATGCGCGGACTTTGTTGCAATTTGATTTCAGTCCGGGAATTCGTGGACGGGTGGATGGGCGGGCAGACGACAGACGACAAACTTTTTGACAGCAAAGGCCAATGTTCGTATACTGCGAAGCAGTATACGAAGCAGATATCATGATTGATTAATGTTCTCAGGAGGCGCCCATGCAAGGCAGCGGCGGTTTTCGCCTCATTGTACGCCGTGGCCCACAGCCCAACCAGGTCTATGAACTGACCAAAGATGTCATTACTTTAGGGCGTGACATAACCAATGATGTTGTAGTAAACGATCCCGAAGTGTCGCGGCATCACGCGCGCTTTACCCGGACCTCGAGCGGCTATACCCTGGAGGACCTAGGATCGACCAACGGCACTTTCGTTAACGGACAGCGCTTGTCGGTGGCCCGCGCGCTCGTCAATGGCGATATGGTCGGCATGGGCGAAACGGTCACGATGGCATACGAAGCGGTCGATATGCCGGCGGGACCGTCGCAGACCGTGCCCAGGGAGCCGGCGCCGGGCCGTCCGCAGCCGCAGCCGCCGCAGCCGGTTTACCAGCCGCCCCCTTATCCCCAGCAGCAACCGTATGGGCAGCCCCAACAGCAGCCTTACGGCGGCCAGCAGCCGCAGCAACCGTATGGGCAGCCCCAACCGCCCTACGGCCAGCCCCAGCAGCCGTATGGACAGCAGCCCCCCTACGGCCAGCAGCAGCCGCGTCCCTACGGGCAGTACGCCGAACAGCCGCCTTACGGTGCCGAGGCCGCCTATCCGCAGGCCGAGCCGTACCCTTACTATCCGGAGGAAAGCCAGGGCAGCGATGTGCTGCGCTACATCTTGCTGGGATGTGGGTTCTTGGTGGTCGTGTGCGTGGTGATGGCGGTCGTGGCAGTGGTCATCATCGATTTCAACAATCTGTGGTGTGATATCCCACTTGGCCCGACCATCGTCCAGCTTGTCGGCGGAAGCTGTGCGGTGGCGCCCTAAAAAAACCGAAGAAGGGACACAGCGCCGCTGTGTCCCTCTTTTTGCATCTCTGTGCGGTAAGCTGCCAACCGCCAATCGCTAACCGCTAACCGCCAGAAGCTAATCACTGCTCGCCGGCTGCGGCTCGCCGCCGAGTTGTTCGCGTGCCTTTGCCGCACCCATCAGCAGCGCCGGGATCAAAGCTATTAAACACACGCCCGCGCCCAACAGCATCAACTCGCGGATGACCTGTACGGTCACTTCAAAGACGGTGTGGGTCGCCGCGTTCATGTCGAAGGTGGCGCTGCCGGTGACCGCCGCCGTCAGCACGGTGACCCGGCGCAGCGCGAAGGTGGTCAGCGACGACATGCTGATGGTCATGCCGGTGAGCCGGATCATAATCACCAGCGCCGACACCGAGCCGCGCTCGTGCTCTGCTGCGCTGTTGACCGCCGCTGCGCTGATCGGCGAGAAGGTCAGGCCCAGCCCGGCCCCGGCAATCGTCAATTGCAGCGCCATCATGACGTAAGAATCGTTGCCGGTCCACGAGAGGCCCATGAGGGCAAAACCCACCAGCGCAATCGCCAGGCCCAGCGCCACCGGCGCGCGGTAACCGTACCGGCTCGTCAGCCAGCCGCCCGGCAGCGCCGCCAGCGCCATCGGGATCATCAACCAAAACAGCAGCAGCCCCGATTCGAGCGCGGCTTTGTCGAGCTGCGTGGTGTCGGTCTGGCGCACGTTGATGAGAATCGGCACCGACACCAGGCCGATCATCAGCGCAAAGCCGACGAAGAAGTTCGTGACTGCCGCCGTGCCGTAGACGCGCCGCGCGAAAAGGCGCAGGTTGTGGAGCGGGTCGTGATGGCGCAGTTCCCACCAGATGAACAGCCCCAGCGCTGCCAACCCGCCGACCAACATCGGCGCGGCGTATTCGGGCGGCTGCGACAACTCGTCGAACGAGGTGACGCCGCTGGTGGCTTCGGTGCTGGCGCCCAAGCCCAGGTTCAGCGCCACATGCGCCAGCGTGATGAAGACCGCGCCCAGGTAGTCGAAGCGACCCTTTTCGGTGGGCGTGGCCGTACCGCGCAGCACCCACCATGTTACCGCCAACACGACAATCCCGATCGGGATATTGATAAAGAACAAAATCTGCCAGTCGAAGAAAGGCGATTGCAGCGCGCCGGCCGTGCGGAGGTCGCTCAGCCACTTGACCATCACGCCGCCGTACACCGAGCCGAGCACCCAGCCGATGGTATCCGCTGCCGCGATGACGCCGAGCGGCTGCGCGCGCTGCTCCGGTGGGAACAGGTCGCCGACCAGCGCCATGCTGACCGGCACCATCGCGCCGGCGCCGAGCGCCTGGACCACGCGCCCGATGATGAGCGCCATAAGCGCCACGTTGGAGCGGTCGGGGCGGTCGCCGGCCTGCCGCGCGATGGCGACCAGCAGGTCGGTGAACCCCTGGTCGCAGGTCGCCACCAGCCACGAGCCGGCGATAAAGATCACCAGGCAGATGAGAAAGACCCGCCGCCGGCCCACCAGGTCGGAGACGCGGCCCATAAAGCTCATCGTGACGGCATACGCGATCAGGTAGCCGCTGACCGCCCACGCCGCGTCGTCCAGGCTGGTTTCGAGCGGGATCTCCAGGTCGATGACCACCGCCGGCAGCACTGCCGAGATGATGGTCAGGTCGAGCGCGCCGATGAAGACCGGCAGGCAGATCAGCGCCAGGATGAGCCGGCGATTGCGAGGATGTAGGGTGCGGGGCATTGTGGTCATGCTGCGCGCCCTATGAACCGGTGCCGGCCGGGTTCGCGGTCGGGACGAGGGTCGGCGTCGATTCGGGTTCGACGGCGTCCTCCGGGATTTCGACCGCGAGACCGGCGTCGTTGTAGTCGTACAGTTCCACCGTCCAGACCGGCGGCTCGGTTTCGCCTTCCGGCAGCGGGCGGTTGTTCTCGACGACTTCGAGATGGACGACGCGCTTGGTCGCTACGTCGATCCAGGCATCGACTTCAACATCGTAGCTGGCGACCAGCCCCAACGTGAACGCCGCCACATCCGCGCCGACGCCGACGCCGCGCAGGTGGTAGGCCTCGGTGCCGTCCTTCGCCTCGACGCCGACCAGTCCCAGGTCTTTGACCGTGGTCAGCGCGCGCTCCAGGCCGCCGCCCTCGGCGAGCATGGTGCCGGGGTCGAAGCCCGGCAGGAAGATGAATTTGAACCACACGCCGCCGGTGAGCGTGGTATGCGAGAGGTATTGGTCCAACCCGGCGGCGACCAGCTCGGCCTGGCCCACCACGCCGGCCAGCTTGATCTTGACGGTGGTCTGGATTTGGTCCGGCAGCACAAACTGGCCCTGGGCGCGCAGGAACTCGATGGTGTTAAGCTGGTCGATGTAGACAGGCGCGCCGCCGCGCTCGATAATCAGGCGGAACCCATCGGTCGCGCGGGTGGCCCGCATCGCCTCCGTGACGAGCGCGCGCGGGTCGGGGAGGGCGGTGGGGCCGGGCGTGGGGGTGGGGTTGCACGCGGTCAGGAGCAGCGCGACCAGGGTTATTATGATCAACTTGAATACTCGATCCATGTATGTTCAAACCTTTACAACAAGCCGGTAAGCCAGGCTCCCAGGGAGCGAGAGGCAATCCGCATTATATCTTAAACGATTCTTTCAACGCCGGCACCACGACATTCTGAAAGCCTAATTCTTGCTCCAATGCCGCCTTGAACGCAAGCGACGCTGCCTCCTCGCCGTGCACGACGAAGGTCTGCGCCGGCTTCTTCGTCATGTGCGCCGCCCATTCCAGCAGTTCGTCGCGGTCGGCGTGTGCGCTGAAGCCGTTGATCTTCTCGACGCGCGCGCGCAGCTCGAACATCTCGCCGAAGATTTTGACCTCCGGGGCGCGCTCCACCAGGCGGCGGCCCAGCGTATCGGGCGCTTGCCAGCCGACGATCAACACCGTGTTGCGCGCGTCCGTGACGCGGTTGCGCAGGTGGTGCTGGATGCGCCCGGCCTCGGCCATGCCGCTGGCGCTGATGATGACGGCGGGGCCGTCCATTTCGTTTAATTCTTTGGACTGCGCCACCGTGCGTGTGTAGCGCAGCGAGTCGAAGCCGAACGGGTCATGCTCGGTGTCTTCGCGCATGAAAGCGCGCGTTTCTTGGTCGTAAGCTTCCGGGTGCAGTTGGAAGATGTTGGTCGCGTTGATTGCCAGCGGGCTATCGACGAAGACCGGTATGGGCGGCAGCGCGCCCTCGGCGATGAGTTGGTGCAGCATATAGACGAGCGTCTGGGTACGGCCCACCGCGAACGACGGGATCACCACCACACCGTGACGCTCGGCGGTCTCGCGTACCACGCGCCGAAGCTTATCTTTGGCGTCCGGGAACGACTCATGGGTGCGGCTGCCATAGGTGCTCTCGATGAGCAGGACATCCGCGCCGTCGATGAGCGTGGGGTCGCGGATGATCGGCGTGCCGGGCCGGCCCAGGTCGCCGCTGAAGACGATGCGCTTGGTCGCGCCGGTGCTTGCGTCTTCGGCGTCGATGGCGACAATCGCCGAGCCGAGCATGTGCCCGGCGTCGTAGAAGGTCACTGTGACGCCGGGGAGAACGTTGTACGGGCGCCCGTAGTTAATGGCGGTGAAGTATTGCAGGCTCTCTACCGCGTCTTCTTGCGTATAGAGCGGCTCGAAAAGCGCCTTGCCCTGCCGGGCGCGCTTCTTGTTGACATACTCAACGTCTTTCTCCTGGATGTAGCCGCTGTCGCGCAGCATCGCCGCGCAGAGGTCGCGCGTAGCGAAGGTGCTCACGATCTCGCCGCGAAACCCGCGCTTCACCAGACTGGGGATGTTGCCGGAGTGGTCGATGTGGGCATGGCTGAGCACCAGCGCGTCGACCGCGCTTGCGTCGTATAAAAGTTCGCGGTTGAGGTGGAAGGTCTCTTTGCGCTTCCCTTGATACAGCCCACAGTCCAGGAGCAGCCGGTGCCCGTTGATGCTGAGCATGTGCTGCGAACCGGTCACGGTGCGCACTGCGCCGTAGAACGTGATTTCCATTCGCTTACTCCCCTCTCCTCACATACAAAGGGGCAAGCCTGCCCCTCCCTTTACTCAGTACGTATATAAGGCCTGCCGGGTTTCACCGCGCGTCATACCCGGCGCAAAACCTGTAAGATTTCCTGGCCGTAGACGCGGCGCTTCCATGGGCCTATCGTCTCGATGCGCTCCAACGCCTCCGGGGTCCGGGGGTTTTTGTGCGCCAGCTCCCACAGGGCGTCGCGTGAGAGGATGACGTCCGAATCGACGCCGCGTGCCACGCCCCGGTCGCGCCGCCAGTTGCGCAGTGCATCATAGCGGGCCAGTACGTCGGGGGTGGGCTGGTCGTTGCGCCGGGGCGGAATCGGCGGCGCACCGTTCGCGCCGCGCTCCAGCGCGGCGAAGATATCCCGACCGTAGCGCCGCACTTGGCCGGCGGTCATGCCGTGGATCATGCACAGGTCT
>JAFGMM010000300.1 GCA_016927535.1 Anaerolineae bacterium | reverse complement strand
ATATTATCCATATTGTCTTTTGTTAAACACTTCCTCATTCTTCCCGCTCTAACCTCCCTGCCCCTATTTGTGGGTAATGTTTAGCCCACGCGGGGAGAGGGAAACAGAAACGGAAACTTTGCGCAGGAAAAGGGAATTACTCTTCTAGCTCCGCCAGCAGTTCTTTGCCGGTTTCGAGCGCTTCTTCGAGCGTCGCCTGCCCGGTGATGAACAGCGAGAGCGCATCCTCGACGGCGGTCTGCGCTTCGGCCAGGCGCGGATGGAAGGGGCGCGGCTTGATAACGTTCTCTTCGGCATAGAGGCCCATCGCATCCACGATGGGATTGCCCTTATCCTTGAAGGCCTCCAGGATCGAAGCGCGCGGCATGATAAACCAGCTCTGGCCCTCCGCCAGCTTGGGCGCGACCTCGTTGGAGGTGAGGAACTTGATCAGTTCCTTGGCGCCGTCCATGTTAGGCGCAAGCGCGGGCACCGTGAAGCCCCAGCCGCCCCACCAACTCCCCGTCCCGGCAGGGCCGGCCGGCGGCAGCCCGATGGCGACCTTCTCCGGCGCGTACCATTCCGTATCGCCTTCCGCCACGCTCTGGAAGAAAGGCCACTGGCGCATGAACATAACCCGGTCGTCCATGTAAAGCTCGTTCTGCTGGTCGTAGTTCATGTTGATGGCGTCTTTGGGGAAAATCTGGTGCGTCTCGATCATGTCGTAGAGGAACTGGGTCGCCTCGGCGGTTCCTTCATCCATGGCGAAGATGTCGCCCCCGGTCTGGCTGGTCAGGTACGCCAGGTAGACATACATCAGCGCGCCCCGGCTGATCGCGTCGGTCGTGGCCCAAACGCCGTTGTCGGGGTCGCTCAGTTCCTTGCCCATCGAGATAACCTCTTCCCAGGTCGTGGGCGGCTCGCCGATCAAGTCTTTGCGGTAGAAGAAATAGCCCACGGCGAACTCGTGCGGCACACGGCACAGCGCGCCGTCGTAGCCGTAGAACAAGGGCAAGGCGTCCTTCATCCCCTGCGGAAAGTCGTCCCAGGTTTCCTGCGGGATCACGTCGTCCAGCGGCGCCAGCCAGCCGGCGCGCGCCAGCACCGGCGCGCTCTCATCCGAGTCGCTCACCACATCCCACGGGCTGTCGCCGGCGGCGTAAGCCGTGCTCACTTCGGTCAGGTGCTCGACGCCGGACGAAACGCCCGACTCCAACTCGACGGTGAGGCCGGTCGCCTCTTCAAACTCCGGCAGCACCGCCTTGATCGCATCGTGCGCGAACGACTGGATTTTGAGCACGACGGTATTTTGCCGGCGGCGGTTGAGCATCGGCGGCGCGTAGAACTTCGGCGCGACGGCCAGCGCGGCGGCTGCGCCCGTGGTCTTGAGAAAATCGCGGCGGGAAAGCTTCCTGTTATTCATGTTACTCCTCCATAAATGAGCAGGGTTATCTTATAAATAGATGCGGTTCTCGTTTTGGACTAAAGTTTAGTGCGTGTGACCACCTCCTCGTAAGCGATTAATGCTATCGTTCGAGTCGCAGTTCGCACGTGACGACCTGGCCGGCGGCGGTCGGGAGCCGCAGCGTGTGCGCATCGACAAGCGCAAGGTCGCCCCGGCGCGCTTCGTTCAAGTTGAGCCGGTAGGCCGCCGCCAATGCGCGGCAGCTTTTCAGCTCCGCCGTGACCTCCGCATCGCCGATGTTGTACCAGCGCACCACCAACCCGCCGCCGTCGGCGCTGCGCCGCACCGCGCTGAGCACCAGCGTCTCCGGCTCAAGCGTGAAGAAGCTGAGCGTATCGGGCAGGTCGCCGCCGCGCGGCCACGCGATGGGCTTTACGACCCGGTTGTACCAATCCAAATCCACGCCGATAAACGGCATCTCGCGCAGTTCCATCCCTTCGTGGGTGTCGGCGCGCGTGACGTGCAGCGGCGCGGTGTAGTTGTAGGTGATTTTGTAAACCGCACGCCAGTCACCGGCGTGCGGCAGAATGGCGTACTCGAAGACGTGTTCGCCGGGGCACTGCGCGCCCGGCGTGGGCACAATCGGCCCGGCGGCGATGCGGCGGTTGCTCAGATCGTCGCGCGAGAGCCACCCGACGCTTCTCAGCAAGGTCAGCGCAACCCGCGCGCCGGAATCGGTGTACTCGACCTCCACCGAAGGCAGCCCCCGGTTGAGAATCGCCAGCCCGCGCCCTTTTGAAGCGTCGCTCAGATCGGTGAAGGCGCGCTGATGCATGAGCGGCGTGGGATCCTCCAGCCAGCCTTCAGAGGGCGGCAGATCGATATCGCGCGTGCTAACCTGGAAGTGCGCATCGACGTGCGCCTGCGCGGGATACAGGTCGGTGGGAAAGACCACGGTCAGCTTATGGTCTTGGACGGTGTTCACGAGGTGCGTGGTGATATACAGGCCGGGCTGATCCTTATACAACGTGAGGGTCGATTCGAGGATGAGCGGGACACGGGTGCGGCGGCGGCGTTTGCGGTCCTGC
Source organism: Anaerolineae bacterium (assembly GCA_016927535.1). Lineage (GTDB taxonomy): Bacteria > Chloroflexota > Anaerolineae > Aggregatilineales > JAFGMM01 > JAFGMM01. The sequence goes on along the minus strand of JAFGMM010000300.1, from coordinate 11,824 downwards.
GTAAGCGCGGGCGGCACAAGCATCGTCTGCTTGACAAAAAAACGCGCCATCACCGGCCCTGTTGCCAGGAGCACCACCTCGGCGGGGATGCCCTCGGTGCTGAACGTCTCGCTGCGCGGGCAAGGGCAATAGCTGTACTCGTCGCCGGCGTCGTCTACGTCGTAAAAATGGTGCAGCTTCTCATAGACCGCGCCGGTGACCTTATCGGTCACGGTCAGGCCGCCGTCACGAGCAATCGAGAACGCGAGATAACGGTTCTCCGCGCCGCGCGCACCAATGGTCCAATCGGCCGGCGGCGCTTGCCGCCGGCCGGCCGGCTGCGCATAGACCGTCGTATAGCCGCACGCCGGCGCTTCGACCGGGAAGACCACATGCACGCGCCGCTTGCGGTTGGGTTTGAGCGTTTCCAGCCATACGACCTCTTCGTCGCCCAAAACCCGGTGTGGGATGACCGCGCCGTGCGCATCGACCAATACGAAGTTGCCGGCGGTCGGGTCGTCGAACTCGAAGTCGATATCGCCCTCTGCGACCTCGCGCCGGGGCCAGTTAAGCGGGTTATAGACCAGCACGGGCGTCCCGGTCTGCCCGGTGAAATCGACCTGCCGGGCGATCAGGCGCAGGCTGTCGCGCACCAACACCTGCCCGATCTGCCGGGCCTGCGCGAAGCGGTACAACATTTCGTCGTGCACCGGGTCGATGCCGCTGCCATAGATGTCGTCGTGCGGGTGATTCTTCAGCAGCCAGCGCCACGCCGTCCATGCCAGGTCTTGCACACCGTCCGGCGGCGCCGCGCCCGCGAGCCACGCGAAAGCGGTTAGCGGTTCGGCGTAGCGCTCCAGCAGGGTTTCTATCTGGTGGTTGTGTTGCTTAAGATAAATGCGCGTCGAGTAGACGCCTTGCAAAATCTCGGCGTAGCGCCCCCACCGGAACTCGCCCCGGAACTGCGGCAGCGCCGCGCCCGACGCGCGGACCAGCGCCAGGTAATCATCGAGCGCGCCGTGTTCGAACGCCACATCGGGGAATGCGTCGTTTGCCCGTGCGACCACTTCGGGGAGGCGCGGCTCGGCTTCGGCGTGGTCGATGCCGTTCATCAATAGACGCGCGCCGGTGTGCGCCACCGTGTCCAGGTCGGCGAGCGCGTCGCGGATTTGCGCCGTTGCCAAATCCCAATCGAACGCCATTTGTGAGGTGTCGCCCCAACGGATGGGATAGCCGACGTTCGAGAGATTGTGATAGCCCCAGGGCATCCAGATGCCCGTGACGGTCGAGCCGTCTTTCGCGCCCCACTCGAACTCGACGCCGATATCGTCGGCCTCCGCGCCGACGCCGCGCCAGAAGAAAACCGAGTCGATATCGAATCCCCGGAAGATTTGCGGCAGCTGCGCGATATGGCCGAACCCATCCGGCACGTAACCGATCTTCATCACGCCGCCGTAAGCCTCGCCCATGCGGTGCCCGATCATCAGGTTGCGGATCAACGCCTCCGGGCTGACCAGGAATTCGTCGGGCAGCACATACCACGGCCCCACGCTGACACGCCCGGCCAGCGCGAGCGCTTGCAGCTTCCCGGCGCGCTGCGGGCGCACCTCCAGGTAATCTTCCAAAACCGAGGTTTGCCCGTCCAGCATGAAGAATTTGTAGTCGGGGCTGCCGTCCAACAGGTCGATCAGCCGGTCGATGAGGCGCACCAAGCGCGCCCGAAACTCCTGAAAGGTGACGTACCACGCACGATCCCAATGAGTATGCGGCACAATAACGGCGCGTTTTTTCATAAAAGGCTGCTCCGTGTCCAGCAAAAACTCTATTGATAGCGCCCGTACAACTCGGCGGCTTCGGTCATGGCGTTGATGTTTTCGACCGGCGCGCCGGGCGGGATGTTGTTACCGTCTTGCACAATGTATCCCTTGTAGGAGGCCAGCTTCTCGATCGCGTGGCGCGTCGCTTCGCGGACCTGCTCCGGCGTGCCGTTGCGCACCAACACCGGGTTGATGTTGCCAAGCAGCACGACCCTCCCGCCCATCACCGCCCCGATGTGATCCAGGTCAACCTGCCAGCCGAAGCCCTGATATTCGTGGATTTGCAGATCGTCGCGGAAAATCTCCAGCAGGTGATCGGTCTTGCCGCACATGTGCAGCATCGCCCAGCCGTCGAAGTGGAACCGCAGGCGCTTTTCCTCCGGCAAAACCAGGTCGCGGTACATCGCAGCGGAGAGATTAACGGCCAGGTCATCGGTCCATGCCAGGTCGCGCGTCTTGATCTGTTCCTCTTCCAGGCAAAAATCCAGGTACGCGATGAGTTTATCGGTGATGATGCGAAGCAGCTCGCGCACGAAGTCCGGACGTTCGTGACACGCCAGGAAAAGCTCGGTCTGGCCCATCACGTCGCCGGCCACGCCGAACGGCCCGTCGGACGTATGCGTAAGGGCAGGGTTCGCGCCGGGATAAAAGACCTCGCCGCCCTGGAAGCGAACCGGGTATTTCTCGGCGACCTCCATCATCTTACGCCGGTACTCGATCTGCTTGGCGTTGATGCCGCTGTGCACGAAGTCCATCGCTTCGAGGCGGCGCAGATCGTCTTCAGTGTTGACCCAGCCCGCCCCCACCCACGGGATATCATCCTCCGGGAAGACTACCTCACAACCCAGACTGCCGGCTTCGAAGGTGTTTTGAAAGTCGGTCCACGCGCCCACCCACGCCCCGGTGATGCCGTGCGCGTCGGTGCGCACGTTCTCCATTAACCACTTCTGCGCCATGATTTGGTAGTAGAGCATGGTTTCCGGGTCGCGGTAGTAATCGCGGAAGCTGGCGCCGATGGCGGGGATCAGGTAGCGATGCGCGATGGCGGGGATAACCGGCACGCGGTCCGGCTCCTCGAAGCGCTTGGTCTTGGCGACGCGCTCCTCGCGTGCAGCGATTTCTTCGACCGGGACGGCAATTTCAATCATTTTTATGTTCCCAGGTTTTGCGGTCACAATGGGGCCAGAAGCGTCATAGACTGCACGGCATGAATACCGCCAATCATATAGACAATTATAGGCGATTTCCGGCGCGTCGCAAGAATTGCCTATACAAAGCGCTTTTGGCGAAGTGCAGTATTCGCAGATATCACGCGGGTAAAATGCTCAAACTCCATTTCCGGCCGCCGATATACGTCAACCGCCGGACAGGTTGGCGTCTCAGATTGCTTTATGGTATAACACAAATGTCTATACAAATTTTCAGACGGGCATTTGTCAATGATGTTGAAACGCGGCGCGGGCGCGCCGCCTTTGTATATCCAGGTCAGCGACATCTTGAGGCGGCGTCTTATCGACGGCGTTTGGGAGAAAGACAGCCTCATTCCCCCGGAGCACCAGCTTTGCCGGGAGTTTTCAGTCGCGCGCGGCACCGTGCGCCAGGCGCTCGACCGGCTGGAGCAAGAGGGACTGCTGCGCCGCGAGCAGGGACGCGGTACGTTCGTCACCGGCATCCAGACGCCCCGCAAGTTAGCCGGGGAGCAAATTGGTTTTATCGTTCCCTATGTGCGCGACACTTTCGTCCCCACAATCTTGTTGGGATTGGAACACGGCGCCGAGGAGCAGGGTTTTTCCGTCGTGTTCAACCACGTTTCTAACAGCCCTCAACAACAGGCCGACGCAATTGTCAGGTTTGCCGATCAAAACCTGGCCGGCATCATCCTTTACCCGGTCGATTCGATTCACGGCGGGCCAATCGGCGAGATGGTCAAGCGCGGCTATCCCATTGTCTTGGTAGATCGCTACCTACGCGATACCCTCACCGACTACGTGATGTCGGATCACTTTGGCGGGGCGCTGCGCGCGACGCAGCATCTCATCAGTTTAGGGCACCGCCGCATCGCGTTTGTGTCGTGGCGCGACCCCGCCGTCAGCATCGAACACCGCATGGCCGGCTACCAGCGTGCCCTGACCGAAGCAGATATTCCCTTCGATCCTGCGCTAACCTGGGAGGTGGAAGGCTACCCGGATATCGCGCAAAACGCTTTTGATAACTTGCTTGGCGCACGGGCGACGTTTACCGCCGCCTTCGCCGCCAACGACCAAATTGCGCTCGCCATCTACAAAGCAGCGCGCACGATGGGGCTGCGCGTCCCACACGACCTGGCGCTGGTCGGTTTCGACAACCTGGACATCGCCGCCCAACTGGACACCCCCCTGACAAGCGTCGCGCAGCCCGCTTTCGACCTGGGATACCGGGCCGTGCAACTGCTAATTAAACGCATCAGCGGGGACGTGCGAGATTTCCAGCGCGTCATTCTGCCCACTACGTTGATCGTGCGCCAGTCGTGCGGAGGAGGCGGCAGCGCAAACCGCTGAAAGCCGCCGGCGCCGGCGGGTCAGCAAATCAAAGGCTTCTGTGCTACACTTAATAACGCTTGATCCGGTTGAGCAAAGGCACAGGTTATGTCCGAGCAATCTCAGTCACACTTGTTGAACAGCACCCTGATTCGCGTCATGATCGCGGTCGTCGCCCTGGCAGCCGTCGTCGTGTGCGTCGTGTTCGTCGTGCTCAATACCGCGCTTGCCGCGCGCCGCCAGCCGATTGAAATCGAGCCTTACCCCGGCGCGCAGTTAGTCGCGCAGGAAGACGTAGGGGTGGGGCAGGACCGTCTGCTTTACACCACCCAGGACGCCGCCGACCGCGTCGCCGACTTCTACCGCGAGCGCTACCATAAAGACGAGTTTCAAAAGTGCGAGCGGCACGATGCCCCCACCAACGCCGACGGGTCGCTGGTCTACCCCGACGAGCCGGCCTTTGAGGTGATGTGCAGCATCGACAACTCGACCATCAATGCCCAGCACAGCGCGGTCATCATCATCCAGCCGCACACCGCCGGCCCTTATGCCGGTCTGACCGTCATCGATATCCGGCGCGCCTGGCAGGAGTAAGCGCGCGTGGCAACGCGCCGAGCCATCCGAGCGCCGCACTGGGTGTGGCTGGTGGGGGCAGTCGCCCTGCTCGGCTTTGGATTGGTCGTGACCGGCCTCACGTGCGGGCCGCTGTATATGTTGGTTCTGCCGCCCATGCCGCCGGCCTATCCCGGCGCGACCCAGGTCGCGGCTGAAAGCGAAGCGCACGGCGTAGACTGGTGGCACTATTACAGCGACGATCACGTATGTGATGTCTTTGCGTTCTACCAGGAGAAAGCAGTCGAATGCGAGTACGCGCCCTCCGCCGAGTTCTGCGCGCAGGCCCCCCGCGAAGCGCCGCCGGGCCGCTATACCGAGTTCGTCGGCAGGTGCAGCGGCCAGGGAGAAGCTTTTCCGTTTAGCTGGGATTGGGAATTCACGCTGCGCGAAGTCTACCCGCTGGAGGGCGACGCCTACGCCGACTTCGATATCACCCGCACCATGCACTGGACGCCGCAGCCCTGACTTTCAATTCACTTCACTTCACCGGTCCACCCACAATATCCCTTTGATCCCGCGCCGCCCCATCGTGCGCAAGGAGTTGAGCGCCCACAGACACCAAAACACCATTTTTATCCCATTCCCTAGACCCTGCATCGCATCCATTCTTATTCCATAAAACTCAAAACTCATCCTAAGCGCGGCGCGAATAACAGCAGCGCGCTCGTGATTACTTGACATAACCACGCCGCCGCTAACCCGTTGCGCTGCCGTACATAAGCATATGCGAACCCCAACGCGATCACCGCAATCCCCACGACCACAACTTCGGTCAGCGTGCCGAGGTTAGGCGCGAACAACAACACCGACCACCCGCCCGCCGCCAGCGCCGCCGCACGAAAGCCGCGTGAGCCTTGCAGCGCGCCCCGGAAGAACAGAGTCTCGCCCGGCGGCATCGCAAACACCAGCGCCATGTACACCGACATATCGGACATCGCCGGGAACAATTGAGCCGACGTCAGCGCCAGCGCCGGCGCGACCAACGCCAGCGCCGGGACACCAATCAACAGCCCGAAGCCGGCACCCCATACCAGGTTGGCCGGCGTCGCGTCGGCCCGGTGGTCGTCCGGTCCCAGCAAGAACACCAGCGCCCCCATCGCAAAGATCAGCGTCCACAAGATCATGTAGCGCACATCCGGCGCGAGCGGCGTCAGGCCCAGGCTCAGCGCCATGACGATCATGTAGCCATACACCGGGTCGGTCAGCGCCGTCTGCAAACGCTCGACGTTCAAAAAGCCGCCGGTTTCTGGCGCGGCGTCCCCGGCGGCTTCGTGCTCGTGGGCAGGCAAATCTGCATCGGCGTCAGGGCCGCGCCGATATTCGGGCAGCGCGCGGCGCAGTCGCTCTTGCCGGGATGAAGGGCGTTCGGGTTCCTCGTCCATAAAGCTACCCGGCGGCAAAGATTTCTCGGAAGGCTTCGATCACGCGCTCGACTCGCTCCGGCGTGATCCAGTAGTGCGTCACCAGCCGGAAAGGCAGCCTGGGCAGGGTCACGATATCGTGTTCCGCCAGGCGCGCCGAGATGTGCGCCGGCGCGAGCGGGCAATCATCGGACAGCGTGAACATCACCATGTTGGTCTGCACCTGCTCGATGTCGAGCACGACGCCATCGATTTGCATCAAGCCCTCGGCCAAGCGGCGCGCGTTAGCATGGTCTTCGGCGAGGCGTCCGGCCATCACCTCCAGCGCGACGATGCCCGCCGCCGCCAGCACGCCGGCCTGCCGCATGCCGCCGCCGACGATCTTGCGGATGCGCCGCGCCTGCTCGATGAACGCCGCCGAGCCGCACAGCACCGCCCCAACCGGCGCGCACAATCCTTTCGAGAGGCAGAAGGTCACGCTGTCCACGCCGTCTACCAGGTCGCGCGCCGCGCAGCCCAGCGCCGCCGCTGCGTTGAAGATGCGCGCGCCGTCCACGTGCACCTTAAGCCCCAGTTCGTGCGCCAGCGCCGCCGCCGACCGCGTATACGCAGCGCCGACCGGCATCCCGCCCAGCGAACCCTGGGTATTCTCCAGGCAGAGCAGGCGCGGCGGCGCAAAGTGAACGTCGGGCGGGCGCACGGCGCGCCGGATGTCATCCAGGCGGAGCGTGCCGTCGGGCTGGACAGGGACCGTGCGCGGGTGTACGCCGCCCAGCGCCGCAATGCCGCCCGCTTCGTAATTGAACGTATGCGCCTTGTCGCCCAGGATCACTTCGTCGCCGCGCGTGCAGTGACTTAAAATCGCGACCAAATTGCCCTGGGTGCCGCTGCTGACGAACAGGCCCGCCTCCATGCCCATCCGTTCGGCGGCCATCGCTTGCAAGCGGTTGACGGTCGGGTCGTCGCCGAATACGTCGTCGCCGACTTCGGCGTTTGCCATCGCCTGGCGCATGGCCGGCGTGGGCCATGCAACGGTATCGCTGCGAAGATCGATTTTGTCCATCTTTTTCGACCGCTCTCTAATTAATATTTGCGCACGATTGAGCGGTAAATGCTGGGCTGCCGGCCCTGGAGGGTCTGGAGCGTTTCGCGGTGCACACGCACGTCGTCCAGGTCAATCGTCGCCACCGCGTAGCCTTCGAGCGCCGCGCCGGTCTCGTCGACGTGATCGACCAGCGAAGCATACATTTCGCCGCGCGGCCCAACGATCATGCTCTGCCCGCCGAAGTTCATCGTCACATCCTCGCCGACGCGATTGCACACCGCAACAAACGTTGCATTCTCATAGGCGCGCGCGCGCGCGTAGACCTGCCATTCCTCCATCTCCTGCGCGTCCCAGTTTGCCAGCACGCAGAGCATCTCTGCGCCGTCGAGCACCAGGCTGCGCGCCACCTCCGGGAAGGCCAGGTCCCAGCCCAGCATCAAGCCGATGGCGCCGAAGTCGGTCTCGGTCACCGGCAGCTTGATCCCTTCTTTGAAGGCCATGCGCTCCTCGCCGCGCAGGTGGACCTTGCGGTATTCTTCCACGATCTCGCCTTCCGGCCCCACGAGCACGGCGGCGTTATAGAGCACGCTCTCGACCTTCTCTTTGGTGACCATGCCGAACGCGATGTAAAGCCCGTGCTCGCTGGCGCGCTGGGCGAGAAAGTTAACGGTCGGGCCGTCGATGCGCTGGGCGACCTCGGTAAACCGCACGCCCAGCTCGTAGCCGCTGGTAATCAGTTCGGGGAAGATAACCAAATCAACACGCTGGGTACCGGCGACCGCCGAGATCATATCGGACATTTTGTCCAGGTTAGTCGCCGGCTCGCCCAGTTCGGGCTTCATTTGCATGACTGCAACAGTAACTTCACGCATCAGAACTCCTGTTTGATGATCGGTATAAAAAGACGAACAGTTGTTTGAGTGTACTCAGGGCGAGGGGAAGTTGTCAAGGTAGGATGGCTTGACGCTAGCTGAAGAAGGCGCTCACGTCAATTTTGCGCCCGCCCAGCGCTGCCGACTCGAAAGCATCGCCCGGCCCGTACAGCCCTTGCCGCGCCAGCTTACCGGCTTTTAGGACACGTTCAAAAACAAGTTCCCGAACTCGCGTTTTTTACCTCACCCCCCTAAATCCCCCTCTCCATGCATGGAGAGGGAGACTTTCGGACCATCACGCGCGATCTGGCTCCCCTCTCCACCTGTGGAGAGGGGCCGGGGGTGAGGTGGCTGGGATCTTTTTTCCAACAGTCGAAGCCGCTTAGAGCGGGATGTTAATTTTGAACACGTACTTAAAGCATAAACTTCGAGGAAGGCTGCTTCGGGGTCAACAATCCAATACTCGCGCACGCCGTGTCTCTCGTACAGGTCAAATTTGACGCCGCGATCCTGGCGCGCGGTTGGCGGCGAAAGAATCTCGACGATCAGGCCGGGCGCGCCGCGCCAGTATTTGTTTTCGATCAAGCGGCATCGAGCGCTCTCTGCGCCGACCCAGAACAGATCCGGCTCAACAAAATTCTCGTCGTCGAGGTAGACGCCGGTCGGTGCAAAGCGAAATGTGCCGCCGGTTACGTTTTGTCTTAACCAAAAGAAAATGTCGCCGGCAATTTTCTGGTGTGCATCGACGGGCGGCGGGGTCATGATGATTTCTCCCTCCACAAGCTCGATGAGCCGGCTGCTCTCCGGTAATGCCAGAAACTCTTTTATCGTAACCTGGGTCGAGGCTGTTTCAACTGCTGTCTCTACCATCACACTCCCTCTGTACACTAATTCCAGAACGAAATGCCTCCTTTGGGTTTTTCTTCCTCTTCCTCCCTCGTCCACAATTGGATGCGCCCACTGCCGAGCCTGGGCTGCGTCTCCTCGCCGGCATCGCCGTAATCGTCGTCGAAATAGGTATGGCTGACATTGCCGCCGACGATCTGCCCGGCGCGGATACTGCCGGATCCAATCACCGCCCCCGCGCCGACATTGCCCTCGACGACGATGATATCACCCTTGCGTTCGGCTTCGTGCAAGAATTTCCGACCGATCGAGGTCAGGTTGAACCAGCCCTCGGCATGCTCTTCGACCAATCCCTCGCGCCTCAATACTTTCAACGTGCCGGCCCATTCGGTGCGCGTCAAGCCCACGCCCAGCCGGATATCACCCGAAAAACGATCTTTGGGTGCGGCGGTGCTTTCGAGATACTTCAACACCGACCAAACCTCTTCCGACACTTGACTAATCCGGGCCAGGTGCTTTTCATAAATCCCGGCAGCGAGCGCCGCCGAATCAGGCTCGGCAGATGCGCCATCCGGCTTGGCGGGTGATGGGATTCCCCCGGTTTCCCCTGGCGGCGGCGCTTGCTCGGACGCCCGGATAACGCCGCTGCCACGAACCTCAATGGACGGCTCCGGCTCCGACCTGGGCAGGACCTTTACCGTCTGAGCCTGGTAGGACAAATAGATCGCTATGCTGCTCACGACGATGGCGACCACAATGCCAATCGTCAAAAAGAGGGTCGGCTCCATTAGTGCTATGCTCCTTGCCCGATCCGTGAATCTGTGGCAATCGGCTGCTACCATGCCTTTATTGGAGATTCTATCAGAAAAGGCCTTGCAACATAATGTAGCGCAAGTATAACATTCGTCGTGATCGGCTGCTACAGCATTTTCGGCCCGGCAAAAAAGGGGCGTCCCCGGTAGGAGACACCCCTCTGCGCCCGGCGCTTTATGAGGTTATTCCAGGCGATACCGGCTCACCAAGTCGGCGATGGTATACCCATCCTGCTTCACCGTATTGCCCAGGTTAGCCATCTCACCGACAAAGCCTTGCGTCACGTCGTCCTTGTAGAACAGACCCATATACAGGTGATTCGGGTCCGCCGCGAGCGCCATCGCCGCGTTGCGGTCGGTCACGTCGTGGTCTGGCGGAATATCCCGGCGCTTCTCTTTGACCATCGCATAGGTGTCGAAGAACGTCACGCACGGGCTGTATACCTGGATGAACGAGAACCCCGGATGTTTGATCGCCCGGATGAGCAGATCCATCAACTGGCGCGGGTTCGCCGAGTTGCCGCGCGCCACGAACGAAGCGTTGTAAGCCAGCAGCATCATGATCGGGTTGGCCTGCCGGCCCAGCTTGCCATAAGGCGAAGCCTTAGTCTTGTGGCCTTCGGGGGTGGTCGGGCTGGGCTGGCCTTTGGTCAGGCCGTAGATCTCGTTATCGAGCACCACGTAGGTAATGTCGATATTGCGCGATGCGGCGTGCGGAATATGCCCCGCGCCGATGGAAAAAGCGTCGCCGTCGCCGCCGATGGCAAACACGGTCATGTTGGGGTTGCCCAGTTTCATGCCGGTCGCCAGCGGCAGCGGGCGACCATGCACGCCGTGATAGCCGTACACGTTCGCAAACGCCGGGAAGCGCCCGCTGCATCCGATGCCGGACGCCACGATCACCTCCTCCGGCTGCAACTGCAATTCGGCCAGCGTCCGGTAGAAAGTCGAAAGGAAGGCGAAGTCCCCACAGCCGGGGCACCAGATCGGTTTGACATCGCTCTTGTAATCGCTTGAGCGATATTCCTTTTTCGTTGTTTCTTCCACAGCTTTTACAGCGGTTACCATGTTTGATGACTCCTCTACTGACACTACGCTTCGACGGCGAACTCAGGGACCCGGCTCGGCTCGGCGCTCAGTGCACCGAGCAACTCGTCGATCTTCTCTTCGATTTCGCAGGGATAGAACGGCAAGCCCTGGTATTTGTTCAGACGCACGCTCTCGATGCCCAGCTCGGCGCGCAGCAGCTTAGCAAACTGGCCGCGCGCGTTCAGCTCCGGCACCAGCAGCGCCCGGCAGCCGGCGGCGAAGTCCAGCAGTTCCTCGCGTGGGAGCGGGTTGAGCACCTTCGGCACGAACGCCGCCACGCGGTTACCGCGCCCAACGTGGCGCATCACCGCTTCGTAGACCGCGCCGGCGGTCGCGCCCCAGCACATCACCCCCACATCGGGACGCGCATCGCCGAAGCGGTCCCACACGTGGTCCCATGCGCGGTATTCCTGGTAGGCGGTTTCCAGCTTGCGCCAACGCTTGTCGGTCATCAGCGTGTGTTGTTCCGGGTCGTAATTGGGCGCGCCGGTTTCGAGGTGTTCCAGCCCTTCGCCGGTGTAGAAAGCGCCTTTGGTGCCGGGGATCGCCATCGGCGAGATGCCGCTTTCGGTAATCTTGTAGCGGGTATATTCGCGGGGATTATCGACCGGCTCCGCGACCACGCGCTCCAGGCGCAGGAGATCGTCCAGGTCCCACGGCTCGATGGTAGCGACGCGCGTCGCTAGCGCCTGGTCGGTAAGGACGATCACCGGCATCTGGTAGCGCTCGGCCATATTCAGCGCGTTGACCATCTGGTAGAGGCAGTCATGCACCGATACCGGCGCCAGGACGATGCGCGGCGCTTCGTCGCTGCCGCCATAGAGCGCCATCCAAAGGTCAGACTGGGCGGTCTTGGTGGGCATGCCGGTGCT
>JAFGMM010000299.1 GCA_016927535.1 Anaerolineae bacterium | reverse complement strand
CTCCCTCAAGGGGCGAGGGGAGTCAGACTCGTGCTAGCCCATACACCACAAAAAGCAGCGAGTCTGTGCGTCGGTAAGCCCCTCGCCCCTCGTGGGAGAGGGGTTTGGGGAGAGGGGAACAGGTGCACAAACGGTCAAAATTCTTAAGTTGATGTGCATGGGGTGGGTTTCAAACCCGCCCCTACCTATGGCGGCGCGCACATCTGCCAACCCTGTATATGGGCACAAATCCGCGCAAGAAACCGTCGCCACGGTATTTTATAGCGCTACCCATTCGCGCTATTCGCGGTTAAACTTCAAGGAACGTGAACGTAGCTGGTGCGCGCGCAGCCGTGCCAGGACATCGACAGTTCGGCTATCTCAAACGCCAGGTCGAGGGCGCGGTACTCGACCATAACGATGCGCCAGCCCGGTGACAGGGGAAGCGGCCGGTAGTCGTCGGTGGCGGCGACCACCAGCGCGCCCGACCGGGGATATATGATGACCACGGTGTCAGGGCCGACGAGCTTACAAAGCTCCGGTCGCCCGAACACCGCCAGCGCGTCGCCCAGGCGAAAATCGTCGCGCAGGAAATCGCGTTGCAGCCCAAACTCCAGCCGGGTTACCGTGCCGTCTTGCACGTTTGCTTCTATCCAGCCCCAATAGTTCCGGTGATAGCGATAAGGGCCGGTCAGGTTACAACGCATGTAGCCGACGCCGCCTTCTTGCTCCGGCGCCTGGTACGCTATCGACCCCGGCTGCACCAGCGGATTGTTTTCGAGCAGCGTTTCTAACTGCTCCAGCGTGGTGACGCCCGGCGCGATGCCCTGCAAGCACGGCTGCGAGCAGTCGAAGCGCGCTGCTGAGAGCATCTGTTCTGCCACCGAAGGCGGCGTCAGGGCGGGCGCGGCGGCGCTCACCGCTGCGACGAGCAGCGCGCAGGCGGCGGTCAACCCCAGCGCAGCGCCGATCAAACGGTACATGGCGTTCAATCGTACCAGCGCAAATGAAAACCCCGCCACGGCTGCGCGATGTCCAGGTCGAGGGCGAAGCTCGTCCCGGCATAGGTCACGCGCCGCACCACCAGCCCCGGCCAGAGCAGGCGCGGCGTCTCGACCGTATCCGGCGTCTCCAAGACAAGCGCGGCATCGAAATACAGGAAGGTCGCGGCGACGCGCTGCCGGCCAAACCGGTCGGCGATGTAGCGCGCGGTCGCCGAGGCCGGCGCGCCCAGGTCGGCTGCCAGGTCGCCGAGCGCAAACGCGCCTTCGATCTCGACGTAGCTCGCCGCGCCGTCCTCGATATACGCGGTGCCGGTCCCGCTGCTGCCGCGCACGAACGCCCAAACGACCTGGGAGTCGCCGGTGTGCGCCGGGTCCAGTCGCATGAAGGGACTGCGCTGCACCAGGTCAACGACGCCCTGGCGCGTCGTGGCGCCGGGGTCGATGCCCTGCCAGCACGGCTGCGCGCAGCCGGCGCCGGCGAGGGTGAGCGCGAACACGCCCGGCGGGGTCTGCATACCGAGCGCGCTCACCGCCGCGAGCGCCACAGCGCAGACGAGCGCTAGACCGAGTGCGGACCGGATGAAAGCGAACACAGCGACTCAATACTCCCGGCACTTGCCAATCGCCAATTCCTGACGGCTAATCGCTAACTGCTAATTGCTAACTGCTAATCGCTAACTGCTAATCGCTAATCGCTAACTGCTAATCGCTAATCGCTAACTGCTAATCGCTAATCGCTAATCGCTAACTGCTAATCGCTAACTCAATACTCCCGGTATTGCATATAGTTGCGCAGCGCCGGCCCGTACCACGGCCCCGCGTCCGGGTCGGCGGGGAAGCGGCTGGGCGCGGTGAGAGACACTTGCTGCACGCGCATCCCGGTCCACAGCGGCGACCACCACGGCGACCACTGGCCGGTGATCTTCAAACCGACCTCCGGGTAATACAGCGCGATGATCGCGCCCTGGCCGGGGCCTTTCGACGCCGTGTTGTAATCGACGAACGCGCCGACGTATTCCGGTATGCCCATCTGTGTTATCACATCGCCCAGGGTGACGGTGCGTTGGTAGTAGCCGATATCGACCGACCACACCACGCCCGCGTGGATGCGAATCTCGCCGCGTATCTGCCCGTAGCGGCGGATATCGTGGCGGCTCTCCATTTCGTCCCAGTACATGTAGAGCAGTTCGCCGGTGGTGGGGTCTTCGATGAAGCGCAGGCTGTGCATACCTACGAAAGGGCTGATCGAAAGCAGGCTGACCGCTTCGTCGGCGGCGGTGACGCCGGGCCGGATGCCCTGCCAGCACGGCATCGGGCAGCGCGAATCGACGACGCCGGGCAGCGGCTCGGCGGGCTGGAGCGCGCCGGCCACCGCCGCCGCCGCCAGCAGCGCCGCCAGGCTCATCGTCAGCACCCAGGCGGTGCGGAGGACCGTCTGCATCCCCTGCTCACTCCTGCCCGCCGCCGGCCAGCCGCCGCGCCTGCCGCCCGGCCAGCCGCAGGAACCCGCCCGCCAGGAGCGCCTGCCCGACCAGCCACAGCAGCGCCGCCGGCCCGATCAAGAAGCCCCAATCCACACCGCCGTACAACTGCACCAGCCAGGTCATCGAGAGCAGGCCCAGGCCCATATCCGCCGTGATGCTAAAGACCAGCACCAGCAGCCAACCGTCTGGGGTGGTCACCGGCTGCCAGCCCAGGTTTTGAACCGCCGGCCACAGCAGCGCCGCCAGGATGATCCAGGCCATCAGCGGGGTAACCGCAGCGACCAGGCGGGCGAGGGCGCGGCTGCGCATGTGCGCCGAGACGAAGACGCCGAAGGCGGCGTCGGCGCCGGCCGTGACGAGCGGCTGCATCAGCCCGGCGGCCATGCCCATCGCCACCGCGATCAGGCCGGCTACCCACGGCACCGGCGGCAGGCTGCTATCGACGAGGAAGGTGAGGTATTGGCCCCGGAACTGCGCAAAGTCGAACAGGAGCAGGGCGACCAGCACCCCCCGGAAGGCGGTCAGCCCGCCCCACAGCCCGCGCAGCGACCACAGCCCCGCCGACCACTTCGCGCCCAACAGATCGCGCACGTCGATTGCGGTCACGCACAGGCTCGCCCAGGTGCCGGCCTCGACCTCGCGGTTGACGGCCTCGGCGGTGCTGAGGCCGGCTGTGACCCGGAGCGCCAGGTGCGGCGCCCACAGCAGCAGCCATACCCCGCCGCCGATGTTCGCCGCGAGCGGTTCGCCCTGCGCGCGTGCGACGATCACGACGACGCTCATCACCAGGATGACCGCCGCCCACAATACCCCGATGCTCCGTTCGACCAGGCGGTCGAAGCGGCCCCGGCTGCGCTGCCGCCAGGCCAGCTCCCATTGAAAGATGGGATGGCCCAGCCGCGCCCACGGCGGGAACAACGGCGCCATGATCTTGAGCCAGGTTAAGCGGTTTTCCTCCACGTTTACGGCCTTTCCGGTTTGGGAGCCGACCGGTTCGCGCCGGCACCGCGCTTGTAGGGACGCCCCGGCGGGACGCCCGGACATCGCTGGCCGGCGAGTTTCTCCGGTTCTTATTCTACCTATCCTATATGGTGACACCAATCTGCGCCGATAGGGTGAAAAATGTGTAAGAGTTTTGTGGTAGAATCGTGTCTCGTCGTTAATGTAATGTTTATTGCGTTTGGCTCCCTTCACATAAGCGAGGCGCTTCCTGATGATCCAATTCGGACGCGAGATCACCGGTGATTTGATTACCGCGCTGCGGCGCGAGTGGCTGGTTACGAACGGCATCGGCGGCTATGCGATGGGCACGATATCAGGCGCGCGCACC
The DNA here is from genome assembly GCA_016927535.1 of Anaerolineae bacterium. Taxonomy (GTDB): domain Bacteria; phylum Chloroflexota; class Anaerolineae; order Aggregatilineales; family JAFGMM01; genus JAFGMM01. The sequence continues at coordinate 2,758 of JAFGMM010000299.1, read as the reverse complement.
CGCCGCTATCACGGCCTGCTGATCGCCGCCGCCAGCCCGCCGGCGGGCCGGGCGCTGATGCTGGCCGGTCTGGACGTTTGGGTCACCATCGGGCGCGCGCGCTACCCGCTGGTGACGCATGACTGGGCGGCGGGCGTGGTGCTGCCCGACGGCTACCGCCACCTCGAAAGCTTCCGGCTGGATGGGAACATTCCCACTTTCACCTACGCGGTGGGCGACGTGCAGGTCGTGCAGCGCATCTGGATGCAGCACGGGCGCAACACCACCTACCTCACCTACACCTATGCGCGCGGCCGGCAGCCCATCGGCCTGGAGCTGACGCCGCTGTGCACCCACCGCGACCACCACGGCATCACGGCCGGCGGGGGGGCCGGCGCGCCGTCCGTCCACGAGTTGACCGGGGGCGTGGAGGTCGTCATGGCGCCGGAGGCTTTGCCGCTGCGCCTGTATGCGAACACGGGCGAGATTGTGCTGGGGCATGAATGGTGGTGGGCGTTCCAACTGGACCAGGAGACGCGCCGGGGTCTCTCCGACCAGGAGGACCTGTTCGCCGCCGCGACCATCAATGCCGCGCTGCCGCCGGGCGCGACCTTTTGCCTGGTCGCCACGGCGGAGCAAGCGCTGCCGCCGCACTGGAAAGACGCGCTCCAGGCCGAACGCGACCGCCAGGCGGCGCTGCTGGAAACGAGCGCCGCCGCCGTGGGCGCGGATGCGCCGGCCTGGGTGCGGCAGTTGGTGTTGGCGGCGGACCAGTTCATCGTTGACCGCCCGATTGAGAACGGGGTGGGCAAGAGCGTTATCGGCGGCTACCCGTGGTTTAGCGACTGGGGGCGCGACACGATGATCGCGCTGCCGGGGCTGACGCTGGCGACCGGTCGCCCGGAGGTGACGGCGGCGGTCTTGCGGACGTTCGCGCGCTTCGTCGATCAGGGTATGCTGCCCAACCGCTTCCCCGGCACGAGCGACGCCCCGGACTACAACACCGTAGACGCGACGCTGTGGTACTTCGTCGCGCTTCACTACTACCTCGACGCGCAGAACGACAACGCGCTCGCCGCCGAGTTGTACCCGGCGCTGGTCGATATCATTGACTGGCACGTCAAGGGCACCCGCTACAAGATCAAAGTCGATCCTGAAGACCACCTGCTCTATGCCGGCGAGCCGGGCGTCCAGCTAACCTGGATGGACGCCAAGATCGGCGACTGGGTAGTGACGCCGCGCATCGGCAAGCCGGTCGAAATCAATGCGCTGTGGTACAACGCGCTGCGCATCATTGCGAGCATGGCGGCGCGCCTGGGCCGCGACGCCGACGCCGCGCGCTACGAGGCGATGGCGCGCGCCGTGCAGGACAGCTTCAACCTGCGCTTCTGGTGCGGCAAGTACCTGTACGACGTGATCGACACTCCCGACGGCGACGACATGACGCTGCGCCCCAACCAGCTAATGGTCGTGGCGCTGCCCTACGCGCTGCTCGATTACCAAAAGGCCAAGGCAGTAGTAGAGGTGTGCGCGTGCAGCCTGGTTACCTCGATGGGGGTGCGCACGCTCGACCCCGCCGCGTCGGGCTACGTGGGGCAGCACGCCGGCTCGCCGCGCCAGCGCGACAGCGCCTACCACCAGGGCACGGTGTGGAGCTGGCTCATCGGGCCGTTCGTCTCGGCGCACTACAAAGTCTACAACGACGCCGGGCAGGCGTTCTCGTACCTGCGCCCGCTGATCGACCACCTGAGCGACGCCGGTCTGGGCACCATCAGCGAGGTCTTCGACGGCGACCCGCCGCACACGCCCAGCGGCGCCATCGCGCAGGCGTGGAGCGTGGCGGAGGCGCTGCGGGTGTGGTGCGAGTTGAGGGATGGGCTGGGAGCGCAGTAGATGCCGGTGAGATTTCTGAGCAACCGGGTGTATCTGTGTGTTACGTTTTTCGTGGTCCCCACGGCTTATGGAGATTGCCAGATTAATTCGGTAATAGTTACAACGTCGAAAAACACTCTGTTATACCAGCGCAAATGCCGGTTTGCCCGTAGGGGCGGGTTTCAAACCCGCCCCTACCCCCAGATGTGGCGGTTTGACAAAATTGTACCCATTACCGAATTATTTCGGCAAAGTCCATTAGCCGTGGGAACCCACGAGGTGAACAGTTACGCCGTATCATTCTAGTACCGTTCTAAAGGAGGTCCCTCCCCATGTCCGAATCATTCCACATCCCGCGCCGGCCGCTGGAGCCGACCGACCTGGCGCGCTATACCTGGCAGATTTACGCGCGGCACATCGGGCAGTGGTTGGCGTTCGGCGTGCTGCTGGCGCTGCCGACCATCGTGATGTCGTTCGTGAGCGTCACGGCGTTCACGCCGCTGCAAGATACCCTGTTCAAGATGGCAATTTGGGAGGGCGGCGACATCAGCAGCGCCGAGGTCGAGCGGGTGCTGCTCGACTTCTTCCAACAGTTCACGACGGTCTTCACTGTTATGTGTGGCTTGGGCACGCTCGTAGGTGTGTTCCAACTGCTGCTGTACGGCGCCGGCGTGCAGATGGCGGGCGCGGCCTACAAAGGCCAGCGGGTCGCGGTCGATGCGGCGGTCGGCGTCGCGGTGACCGAGCGCGGCCTGGCGCTCATCGGCGGGTACCTGTTCACCGGGCTGGTCCTCGGCGCGCTGGGGCTGGTCAGCAGCGTGCTGGTCATCTGCTGCATCGGCGTGATCGGCCTGCTGCTCGGCGCGTACCTGGCGCTGGCGTGGCTGCCGATGCTGGGGCCGGTGCT
>JAFGMM010000298.1 GCA_016927535.1 Anaerolineae bacterium | reverse complement strand
CGAGTCTGACTCCCCTCGCCCCTTGAGGGAGAGGGGTCGGGGGAGAGGGGAAAAAAGCGCTTAAGTTGATGTGCATGGGGCGGGTTCCAAACCCGCCCCTACGCAAGCCGATGAACACGCTATTTTGCGGTGCTACCTTTTCGTTTCCGTCTGTCGTCTATTCGGAAGCCGCGATAGGTTCGGCTTCCGGTTCGGTGCCGTTGCCGTTGGCGACGATTTTGGCGGGCACGGTGTCGTCGTCCACACACTCCAGGCACAGCGCCGCGTCGAGCACTTCGTCGATGCGCTCCACCAGGATAAACGACATTTCTTCGCGCACTTCGTCGGGCAGTTCGTCCAGATCAACCGCATTGCGCTTGGGCAGCACCACCGTCTTCAGGCCGGCGCGGTGTGCGGCGAGTACCTTGTGTTTGACTCCGCCGATGGGGAGCACCTGGCCGCGCAGCGTGATCTCGCCGGTCATGCCCAGGTCGGCGCGGACCGGGCGTGCGGTGAGCAGGCTCGCCAGCGCGCTGACCATCGTCACGCCGGCGCTGGGACCGTCCTTAGGGATGGCGCCCTCCGGTACGTGGACGTGGAAGTCCGATGTCTCGAACAACGCCTCGTCGATGGCGAGCGCGCGGGCTTTAGCGCGCGCGTAGCTGTAGGCGATCCGCACGCTCTCCTCCATCACCTTACCGAGTTGGCCGGTGATGGTCAGCCCGCCTTTGCCTTTCATCCGGGTCGCTTCGACAAATAACACGTCGCCGCCGGTGGGCGTCCAGGCCAGGCCGGTCGCCACGCCGGGGACGGCGGTGCGCAGCGCGGCCTCTGAGAAGACCTTCGGCTTGCCCAGGTGCGCGCGCGCCAGTTCGGGCGAGACCTCGACGTGCCCGTTCGTCTTACCGGCGGCGATCTTCACCGCCTCTTTGCGGCAGACCGTGCCGATTTCGCGCTCCAGGCTGCGCACGCCGGCCTCGCGCGTGTAGTCGCGGATGATGGCTCGAAGCGCGTCGTCGGCGAAACTGATCTCGTCTTCGTGCAGCCGGTTGGCGCGGCGCTGGCGCGGCACCAGGTAGCCCTGTGCGATGCGGACTTTCTCGTGCTCGGTGTAGCCGTCGAGCCGCAAAATCTCCATGCGGTCGCGCAGCGGCGCGGGGACGGTCTCCAACTGGTTCGCGGTGGTGATGAAGATCACGTCGCTCAGGTCGAAGTCCACGTCCAGGTAGTGGTCACGGAAGGCGCGGTTCTGCTGCGGGTCGAGCACCTCCAGGAGCGCGCTGGCCGGGTCGCCGCGCCAGTCGGCGCCGATCTTGTCCACCTCGTCCAGCATGAAGACCGGGTTGCGCGTGCCGGTGCGTTTGATCGCCTGGATGATGCGGCCCGGCATGGCGCCGATGTAAGTCCGGCGGTGCCCGCGAATTTCGGCTTCGTCGCGCATCCCGCCCAGGCTCATACGGGTAAACTTGCGGCCCAGCGCGCGCGCGATGGACTGGCCCAGGCTGGTCTTGCCGACGCCGGGCGGCCCGACGAAGCACAGGATAGCGCCGGCGCTCTCCTGTAATTCCTTCTGTACATCCTCGCGCCGGGCTTCGTCTTCGCTTTCCACCAGCTCGGCGTCGCGCTCGCGGGCGAGCTTGCGCACGGCCAGGTGTTCGAGAATGCGGTCTTTGATCTCTTGCAAGTCGTAATGGTCTTCGTCAAGGACGGCGCGCGCGTGCTCGATATCGAGATTGTCCTCGCTGAGCCGGCTCCAGGGCAGCGTCACCAGCCAGTCGAGGTAAGTCTTGATGACGCTGTACTCGGCGGCCTGCGGCGGCAGCTTGGCGAGGCGGTCGAGTTCGCGCTCAGCTTCTTTGCGCGCATCTTCGGGCATCTGCGCTTCCTCGATCTTCCGGCGATAGTCGTCGGCCTCGTTGCTTTCGTCGGCCTCGCCCAGCTCGCGCCTGATGGCCTCAAGCTGCTGGCGCAGGTAGTATTCGCGCTGCGCCTTGCTCATTTCCTCTTGCGCTTCCTCGCTGATCTTCTGCCCGATTTCCAGCACCTCTTTCTCGCGGTTGAGGTGGGTAATCAGCGCGCGCATCTTCTCGTTTACGGTATCGATCTCGATCAGTTTTTGCGCTTCTGCCATGTCCAGGCGGCTGTTGGCCGCGACCAGGTAAACCAGGTAGCGCGGGTGCTCCACCTGGTCGAAGAAGTCAGCGACGCCCTGCGGCGAGCCGGGCATCAATTCGACCACTTCCTTAGCGACCTGGACAAGGCCGCGGCGCAGCGCTTCGGTTTCGGCGTTGTCCTCGAAGTGGTCCGGGGTCAGCCGGATTCGCGCCGTGATGAAAGGTTCTTCTTGCGTCCACTCCTCGACCTTGAAGCGTTCAAGGCCCTGGACGACCACCGACAGCGAGTCGTTGGGGGCGCGCACCACCCGGTGCACCAGGCCCACCGTCCCTGTATCGTGAATTTGCGCCGAGGTGGGCGCTTCGATTTCGGGGTCTGTGCTGGCGACCATGCCGATAAGCCGGTTGCCTTCGATGGCGGCTTCGATGAGCTTGATCGAGCGGGGCACGCCGACCGCGAGCGGGATCACGGCGAAAGGAAACGCGACCGTGTTGCGCAGCGGCAAGATCGGCAGTTCGTCCGGGATTTGCTCAATGAGTTGTTCCAGCCGGTCATTGGCCTGGGAGGTGTCGAGTGAATCAAACATCGTAAATCCTATCATACCCTGGCATTCCAAAATCCTGTTGAGCCATATTGTTGCAGAGTTGGCTAAGAATTCCATTAGATTTACACCAAAATTGTCTCATAAATGCGGCGCAGCGCTCATGTATGTGCGCCTAATCTAACCTTGAGAGCATAATTGTGCAACCGAGCACGCAGCCCCGGCCTGAGCGCAGGGTCCGCGCCGGTCTTGATCTGAGCATAGAGAGTTGGTCGATGAGGGAGAGCGGAGGGTTTACGAGCCGCGCTCGTAGCATTTAGGCAGGTGAGCGGCGAGCAGGCAGCCGCCGGACGCACCGCAGCCGGCGCACCCGGCGGCATCGCCGCCCACCTCGCGGAGTTTGCCTTTGCGCACCCAGTAGTGCAGCATGCTTTCGAGCATACCCATCTCGATATCGAGGGCCTGCGCGACCTGGCGCACCGACAGCGGGCGGCCGGTGTTTTGCTCGAAGATATCCAACACTTGCTGGAGCGTGCTTGCCATGATCTTATCCCAGCCCTAAAAGCCTGCCGCCTTGATAGACGACCACGGCGACGAGCCAGGCGACGCCCAGCGAGTAGGTCACCTGGTAGAGCGCCCAGCGCGCGCCGAATTCCTGACGTATGGCTGCGACGGCGGCCATGCACGGCACGTAGAGCACCACGAAGACGCCGAAAGCGACCGCCGACAGCGGTGTAAAGGTCCGGTTCAAGGCGGCTTCCAGTTCGGTCGTGTCTTCGGCGTCCGCCTCGCCCGCGCCGAAAAAGTCGGCCTCCGGTGCGCTGACGCCGGGGATGACGTTCACCGTGCGCGGGACGATGTTGATCGTCTCCTGCACCGTCAAGACGACGGCCTCGCCAAGGGACCTGGCGATTTCGGCGAGGTCTTCGCCCAGCGTCGGGGTTTCGGCGGCGGGCGCGTCGTCGCCGCCCAGGTAAACCTGGCCCAGCGTCGAAACGATCACCTCTTTGGCGACGAAGCCGGTCACGAGCGCGCCGGTCGCCTCCCAGCTATCGAAGCCGGCGGGCGCAAAGACCGGCGCGAGCGCCTTGCTGATGATCCCGAACAAACTCTGTTCCAGGGTCGCGCCGGCCGGGACCGCCGTCAAGAACCAGAGCACGACCGACGCAGCCAGAATCACGGTGGTCGCCTTGCGCAAAAATTGCGAGGTGTGTTTCCACACATAAAGGAGAACGCCTTTAAGGGTCGGCGCGCGGTATGCCGGCATTTCCATGATGAACGGGGGCACCGATTTGTTTTTGAAGACGGTTGATTTCAAGATGAACCCGGTCGCCACGGCGGCGGCGCCGCCGGCCAGGTACATGCTGAAGACGAACACACCCGCTTTTGCGCCGAAGAACGCCGCGCCGAACAGTACGTATACCGGCAGGCGTGCGCCGCAGCTTATGAAGGTGGTCAGAAAGGCGGTAAGCCGGCGGTCTTCGTCGTTTTCGAGGGTGCGCGTTGCATAGATTGCCGGCACGGTGCATCCGAAGCCGACCAGCAGGGGTAAAAAACTTTTGCCGTGCAGCCCCAACGTGCGCATGAAGTCGTCCATAATGAAGGCGGCGCGTGCCATGTAGCCGGAGTCTTCTAAAATGGCAATGGCAAGGTAGAGGAAGAACAACACCGGTACGAAGACCAGCACGCCGCCGACGCCGGCAAAGACCCCATCGACTGCCAGCGACTCGACCCAGCTACCGCCCAGGCCCAGCGCGCCGAAAATCGCGGTCGCCCAGCGCGTGACCGGGCCGCCGACTACGCCATCTACCCAATCGAGCAGCGGGGCGCTGACGTTGGCGGTGAATTGGAAGACGACCCACATGAGCAGGATGAAAATCGGCAGCCCCCAGACCCGATGTGTGATGATCCGGTCGATCCGATCCGATCCGGTCTCCAAGGCGCTTGATGGGCGCGTGACTGCGCCGTTTAGCGCCTGGCCGATGAACCGGTAGCGCCGGTCCGCGATGAGGGTTTCGGAGTCGTCGCCGGACGCTGCCTTGATGCGCTGCATGGCCTCGCGTGCTGCGTCGAGCAGTCGGCGCTGCCCGGCGGCTTCCAAGTAGGCGAGGATATCCTCCTCGGCTTCGAGGAGTTTAACCGCCAGCCACCGCGCGTCGTAGCGCTGGTCGAGCGTGGGGTCGGCTTCGATCAGCGTTTGCAACGCGGTGATTTCGGCCTCGACCGGCTCGCCGTAGTCTACCGGTACCGGGATGGTACTCTGGGGTGTTGCGACGAGTTGGTGAACCGTCTGTTTGAGGGCGTCGATGCCGGCGCCGTGCTTGCTCACCGTTTCGACGACGGGGATATTGCCCAACTGCGCCGAGATAGACGCCGGGTCGATGGCGATGCCGCGCGCCTGCGCGATATCGCCCATGTTGAGCGCCAGAACGAGCGGGACTTTCAGTTCGAGCAGTTGGACGACGAGGTACAGGCTGCGTTCCAGGTTAGAGGCGTCGGCGACGGCGACGACGACATCGGGCTTTTCATTTAGAATAAAATCGCGCGTGATGACTTCTTCAGGCGAAAAGGCGTTCAGGCTGTAGATGCCGGGCAGATCGACCACGACGAGGTTTTGCCCTGCGATATCGGTGACGCCTTCTTTCTTCTCAACTGTTTTGCCGGGCCAGTTGCCGACGTGCTGGCGTGCGCCGGTCAAGCAGTTGAAGATGGTGCTTTTCCCGACATTGGGGTTGCCGGCGAGCGCGATGGTGAGATTAGCTGCCATGTTCGGATGACCTCATATCTGGGGGTGTTCAACCTGGATTTTCTCTGCCATGCCGCGCCCCAGCGCCAGGCGCGAATCGCATTTGACGCCCAGGATCATCGGGCCAAAGCCGGGGTTTTGGATCACCCGGACCGGCATACCGACGTTCAATCCCAGATCGGCCAGGCGCTTTCGGAGCCGGTGACCGCCGTGGATGTGTACCAGGTTTACCGTCTGGCCCGGTGGAACGCGGGCCAGCGACACGATGCCGCCGATTGAGTGGGGCGGCACCCGGTGGATGTGTTCGTGGACTCTTCGCCTCAGATTCATGATTCCGTGCTCCTTAATGAAAATGAGAATGATTTGCAATAAGCGTAACCCTTGCGCCTCATGATGCCAAGTGATGTTTGTCATAAACGGCCCGTGATACCTGCAACTGCCTTGACGCGCGTGCAGTCTCGACATAAACTACCCATATGCTTCTTTTACCGGAGAGATTAAACGGTGGAGGCGGGTCGATGAGCTTTAAGCGCGCTACGGCGTTATTTGTCATTGCTTCTCTTATATTAGGGACACTGCCTTTGACGGCGGTCGCCGATGCCGGGCTTCAGTCCGGCGCTAAGTGGACCTTCATGGTTTACATGGCAGCGGATAATGATCTCGAGGCCGCCGGGCTATGGGATTTTGACGAGATCGAGTGGGTTGGTTCGACTGCCGACGTGAACATCGTCGCGCAGATAGACCGGTCTGAGATTCCCTACGAATATGAGCGAGACGGTCAGCAATGGGGAGACTGGACGGAAGCGCGGCGCTTTTTTGTCCGGCAGGACCGGACGCCGTTTTTCACCGGCAACGATCCCGTGGAAAACCTGGGCGAGGTCAACATGGGCAGCGCCGATACGCTGGCCGACTTCTTGATCTGGTCGATAACGAACTATCCCGCCGAGCGCTACGCCCTGGTCTTGTGGGACCACGGCAGCGGGTGGCCCGGCGTCGCCTACGATGAGTCGGCGGGCGGCGACGGCCTTGCCATCACCGAGATCACGCAGGCGTTTGACCAGATGCGCGCCGCGACCGGGGTGCAGGCCCTCGACCTTATCGCTTTCGACGCCTGCCTGATGGCGCAGATCGAAGTCTTCAACGCGATTGCGCCTTACGGCAAGGTGGGCGTCGGCTCACCGGAGCTTGTGCCCGGCAACGGCTACGATTACGAGGGTGTGTTAAGTGCTCTGACCGCCAATCCCAATATGGATGCGCAAGCCCTGGGCCGGGAAATTGTAGACCAGTTCATGTACTTCTACCGCAACTACGACACCAACAACCCGGCTTTTATGCTGGCTGCCGTAGATCTGACGAAGGTGGAAGGCGTAGCGCAGGCGCTCAGCGCGCTGGCGCGGGCGGTGCAGGTCAACCCCGGCGCTGTGCTTTCGCAGATCGGCGATGCGCGGGTGAACGCGCTGATCTATACCGAGTATTACTTAGACTCCTATGATGTCGAGTTGACGGCGGCGGTAGACCTGGGCGACCTGATGCGCCTGCTCGCACGCGGCACGAACGTTACTGAGGTGGCGGAGGCGGCGCGTGGGGTGGTTGCGGCGGTCGATGCGATGGTCATCCACAAGGATCAAAGCCAGTCGCTCGCGGCTTCTTCCGGCATGTCGATTTACTTCCCGCGCAGCCCGGAAGCCTTCGAGGATCAGAGCGAAGCGTATGCGGCAGGCATCGGCGGCGACGAGCGCTGGGTGGGCTTTCTGCGCGCGTTCTACGGCACCGCGACCGAGGTGATCGGCGAGCCACCGCAGTTGTTCATCACCGACCTGTTTTCGCAGGACGTGAGCGTTTACGAGCATACGTCGATCTCGATGGATATCACCGGGCGCGATATCGCCACGGTGAGCTTCGTCATCAACTACCAGTTGGAAAGCGGCGAGTACGTCACGCTGGATATCGACAACATCGTCACGTGGGAGGACATCGACGGCGAACTGACGGCGGTAAACAACTGGGAGGACGGGCTGAACCAGCTTAACTTCTCGTGGGATGGCGAGACGCCTTATATCAGCGACGGCGCGACCGAAGCCTACGCGCTGTTGGTCCCCAAGGGCGGCGTCGCGGTGGCGGACGGGCGCTTTGCGCGCGCCGGCGGCGACACCTGGGTCAATGCGACGCTGGTATTTGACCTGGATTCGCGCGAGGTGACGACGGTCTACGGGCTTTCGAACGTGGCCGGCGCGCCGCCGTTCGAGCTTGATCCTTCGCCGGGCGACCGGTTCCAGCTTTTCTGGTCGGTTTTGGATGCCTCCGGCGCGACGCGAAACGAGCCGGGCGAGGTGCTGGTCTTCGGCGAAGCGCCGTTTTTCTTTGACTACACCCCCGCGCCCGACGGCGCGTACCGGATGGGTTTCGTCGTCGAGGATATCGTCGGCAACAAGGCGTACCAGTGGACCGACTTACAGGTTAAGAACCAGGGCCTTGATTTCTCGCTGCGCGGCTACACCGACTTCGACTGGGGGTTTAACTTCCTCTATCCCGAGTCGTGGCTTTCACCGAGTTGGAACAGCGAGGATCAGGTGCTTTACGGCGGGCCGGAGGAGGATGTCCTGTTCACGATCTACCCGCTGGAGGATGCGCATTCGGCGGAAGGCGCCGCCGCTGCCATGCAAGCGAAGTGGGAACTGGAGATCGTCAATCAGCACGCGGCGACCGCCGGCGACGGCGTCCCGGTGCAGGTGGTCGAGTACCGGTACGAGGGCAGCAAGGGGGCGCGTCGTGGGATTTACCTGGCGTTCTACCAGCCGAATGTAGACTTGGGTTTTGCGCTTGACCTGGACGCTGCGGTTGACTACTGGGACCTTGCCGCCGCCGGGTTGGAGACGATGCGCGGCACTTTGAAATTGTTCGATCCCACGACCGGCGTCGCCTTGGCGTCCACCGGCGGCGACTGGCAGACCGACGTCAACCAGGCGTTGGCGTTCACGCTGCCGGCGCCGCAGACCTGGCTGCCGCCGCAGCCGAGCAACGATTGGTTGATGTATATGCCGGCGGACGGCGACGGCAATACTTTCGTGGCGCTGCGCGCCGATGCCAGCGAGGGCAAGGCTAAAGAGCAAATCGTCGCAGAGTGGGTTGACGGCTTGACCCAGTTCGATGGCTATCTCGATGTGCAGGTCGCCGGGCAGCGCGAATATTACATCGGCGACAAGGTCTGGGCGGCGGTGGACTTTACTTACGTCTGGGAGGACGACGGTATGCCGATCACGGGCGCGTTCTTCGTGGCAACGCATGAGGGTTGGGATTACGTCTACTGGCTGGAAGCGCCCACCGCCGATTACCAGCAGACCTTCGACCGCGTTTTCCGGGTGATGATCGACGGCTTTGCCTTCCTGCCGGGCGTGCAGCCCAGCCCCGGCGCAGTTGCGGCGTTGAGCGGGGCGCTGACCGAAATCTACACGGCGGCCGGCGACAGCTTCCGGCCCGGCGACCTGGCGACCACGGCGACCTTTGCCGCCGACGATGATATCAACGTGGTCTTTACGACCGGCCAGGCGGCTGAAATCCAGGCGGTTTTCATTACACCCGACGGCGAGCGCGTCGAGCTTAGCCCGGCGAGCTACGAGGCGGGCGTGACCGAACTGGACGGCCTGGATTGGGAGACTTACGGCAAGGCGTGGCCGGCCGGCCAGTGGTCGGTTGAGGTCTACGTAAACGGCGAGTTGTTCCAGACGCTTAGCTTCGCGGTCACCGAGTCGGCGGCGCCGGCGGCGACCGGCCCGCTGGCCGAAATCTACACGGCGGCGGGCGACGGTATGCGCGCGTCCGAGTTGACCCCGACGGCGGTCTTCACCGTCGATGACGATATCAACCTCGTCGCGGTTGCGGGGGCGGAGGCGGTCGAGGTTAGCGCGCTGTTCACTCTGCCGGATGGCCGCACCTCCGAGCAGACGATGAGTCTCGCGGCGGGCGAGAGCGGCGTGTTGGGGCTGGACTGGGAGAGCGTGGGCGAGCCGTGGCCGTCCGGCGCGGGTACGGTTGCCGTGAGCGCGAACGGCCAGGTTGTGCAGACCGTGGCGTTCATCATCGGTGAGGCGGAGGCCGCCGGGCCGGGGGCGGCGCCGGTTATCGACGCCTCGACCACGAGCGCCGGCGGCAGCCTGTTCAGCGAAGTGTACAGCGCGGCGGGCGACGGCAGCGCGCCGGAAGAACTGACGCCTACGGTGGTTTTCCGGCCCGACGACGACATTAACCTCGTGCTCGTAGCGGCGCAGCCGGTGGATGTCGGCGCGTTGTTCGTGCTGCCCGACGGGCGCAGTTCCGAACAGACCGCGAATCTCGCCGCCGGCCAGAGCATTGTGCTGGGGCTGGACTGGGAGTCGGTCGGCGAGCCGTGGCTGCCGGGCGCGGGCCGGATCGAGGTGTACGTGGGCGGCCGGCTGGCGCAGACGGTGAACTACACCGTCGGTGAGCCGTCCGCCGGCGATGCGGGCGCTTCGGGCGATGCGAGCGCTTTGAAGGATGCGTACATGGCTTCCGGTGTGGGCAGCACGCCGGACCAGCTTACGCCCGCCCAAACGTTCACGACCGACGATAACATCAACATCGTAATCATCTCGGCGCGCGCGGCGACCTTTGGGGCGTCGTTCGCTGCGCCGACCGGCGAGCGCGTGGATTTCGAGCCGGTGGACATGGCCGCCGACAACTGGCGAATGTTCTGGCTGGACCGGCAGGCCTACGGCCAGCCGTGGCCGCGCGGAGATTGGGTCGCCGAGGTTTATGTCAACGGCGTGTTGGTGCGCACGATACCGTTTAATGTCCGGTAAAGGGGGCGGGGCGTTCTGCTGTCAGGACGCCCCGGCTTTGCCCTGCTCTTGACCCACTACCGGCAGCGTTACCGTGAAGGTGGTTCCTTTGCCTTCGGCGCTTTCGACGTGCATCTGCCCGCCGAACCGGTCGATCAATTGTTTGACGATGGCGACGCCCAACCCCGTCCCGGTGATGCCTGATTGCTTGGCGTTCGATGCGCGGAAGAACTCCTCGCCGAGCCGGTCGATCACTTCGGCGGGGATGCCAATCCCGGTATCGGCGACGGCGACGGCGGCGGTGCCGGGCTGTGTACCCGGTGCGACGCTGATCCTCACCGCGCCGCCGTCCGGCGTGTACTTGACTGCATTCCCCACCAGGTTATCGAGTATGCGGACCAAACCCTCCTCGGTGGCCTGTACGCTCAGCAGTTCGTCGCATGCCTCTTGACAGGTCAGGGTGAGGTGTTTTTCCTCGGCCTGGGCCGCGAACCGGTCTATCACGCGCCGCAAAGTGGGTTGCAGCGGCACGGCGTCGAGGGGGTCGTGCTGCCCCGACTTGGCAGCGGCGAACACCAACAGGTCATTGATGAGCGCCAGGAGCGCATCCATGCGCCGGTCGAGGCGCTCGATGATATCGTGCTGCTTCGGCGTCAGTTTGCCCAGCATGCCGCGCAGCAGGATGCTTAGCAAGCTCTGCGCCCCGGTGACCGGCGAGCGAAGCTCGTGCGTCACGATGCGGACGAACTGCTCGCGCTCCTGGTCGACTCTTTGCAGCGCGTCGTGCGCGAGCGCGTTTTCGATGGCCGTCGCGCCCTGCTGGGCGATGGTCAGCACGAAGTCGGCGTCGTCTTCGGTAAAGTAGTTAGGTTCGTGGGCGTAGACTCGCAGCAGGCCAAGCGGCCGGGTGCGCCCGGCAATCGGCACGACCAGCATACTTTGAATGCCCTCTTCGGTGACTTTCTCCGGGTACTGGAGGCCCGGCTCGTTGTTGGTGTCCGGCACGATGACCGGCCCGGTCGCCAGCACCCGGCGCGCCAGCGGATTGCCCGATAGCTCGACCGCGCCTTTGTCGAAATAGGCCTGGCTGAGGCCGTAGGCGGCGGCGATGCGCAGCCGGTCGCCGTCTTCGTCTATGGTGCGGATGGAGGCGGCGGGCACGAAGAGCGCCTGCGCCGCGTTGCGCGCGAGCTGGTCGAGCACGTCTGAGAGGTTGAGCGTGGAGGAAACGTCGTGCGTGGTCTGGAACAGCGCGGCGATCTTGCGGTCGCGCTCCCGGAGCCGGGCCATGATCGAGGCGGTCAGGTAGACGGTGGCGAAAAGCGCGGTGGCGAAGAAGATGATCTGCGCCACGACGTAGGCAAGGTCGGTGTGGAGGTCGGATGGCAGCCCAGGAATCACGATGTAATGGGGCAGCACGCCGGTTGCTTCGAGCGCGGCGATAGCCACGGCGACGCCGATGGCCAGGGCGGCGTAGAGGTACGGCGGCTGGCCCGGCAGCAAGATGGTGACCATGAGGACGTGCAGGAAGAAGAAGATGAGCGCCGGGCTGGTGATGCCGCCGGTCAGGTGCAGGAACACGGCCATGCTCAGCCAGTCGAGCGCGATCTGGACGATGACAAACCGGCGGAGGCGCGCCATGTAGAGGCGGTGGTCGGTCAGGCGCGCCCGGCTGATGGCCCACGTCAGCCCGCCGTTATAGGCCAGAATAAAAAAACCCAGCAGGTAGAGGAGCGTTTCGGGCAGAGGTAGGTTCAGAACGTGGGCACAGAAAGCCGTCGCTGCCAATACCAACACCCCGGCTGCCCAGCGCGTGATGAGTAGCCGGTCGTTGTTGGTAGCCAGGTCACGGGGCAGCGTTGCTTCGAGCGGGCCGAACTCGGTAGTGTTTTCGCTCATGAAGACTACCTGTCCTTGTGTGAGCCTGTCTGGTTACGGGGCGAGACTGCCCCTTCTCCTCATTATTTGTCCAGCAGTTTCTTAACCGTCGCTATCAGTTTATCGGGCTTAATCGGTTTGTCGATAAAAGCCTCGACCGGCAGGTAATCTTCATCAGGACCGAAGCGCACCGAGGTCGTGTCGTGGATGGCGGTCAGCATGATGATGGGGATATCGTGGTATGCTTCGTACTCGGAGTTCGGGGCACGGCTGCGCAGAGCCAGCGCCGTCTGGAAGCCCTCGGTGGTCGTGTCCATCATCACGTCGAGTATAATGAGCGCCGGCGGGTCGGCTTTAATCATTTCCAGCCCTTCGGCGCTGTTGGCGGCTTCAACGACCTCGTAGCCCGCTTCTTCCAGGATCAAACGATTTGCCAGCCGCATATCGGGATCGTCGTCGATAATCAGGATTTTTGTCATCGCTCATTCAACCTTTTTGTATGTTATCGAGGATAGCCGCGCATAAAGTGGGAATGATCGCCTGTACGGGTTCGCTCAGGCCCGGCGTCCAGCCGACGACCGCCGGCTGCACCCCATAGATTACAAGATCGGCGGGCAAGATTCCCAGCGCTTCCCCCAGCGCCAGCGCTTCGGCGAGGCCGGCGCCGTGGATGGTCCCGCGCAGATGCGGGTCGGCGGCTCGTAGTTCGACCTCTTGCAGCGTGAAGCGCCGCCATGCGCCCGGTGCGAGACCCATCTCTGCTGCATCAATGATAATGGCGCGCGGGTAACCTTGCAACAAAAGCACGGTCTCCAGCCCTGCCGTCCCGCCGTCGGTCAGGGTGACGCTTGGCGGCCGGCCGGCCTGTTCGAGTTGTTCGAGCACCGCCGCGCCGACGCCGTCGTCGCCGCGTAAGGGATTGCCCAGCGCCAGGACCAGGGTAGGGATGCGATGCGCCGCATCCCCATCCCCATCCCTATCATCATAATCATACAAACTTGACATCCAACATGTGCGCGGAGCAGGAAATGCACGGGTCGTATGCGCGGACCAGCATTTCCAACGCCAGAGTGATATCTTCCTTCGGTTTGTCGAGGATGCCCGGCACCAGCGCGCGCATATCGGCTTCAACGTTTGCCAGGTTTTGGCTGGTGGGGATGACGCAGTTTGCGCCGGTGACCTTACCGTCTTCGATGACGTAATTGTGAAACAGGATGCCGCGCGGCACTTCGCACGAGCCGGCGCCTTCGCCGGAGAGGCGGGCCGGCGGGACCGGCTCCTCCCATTTGACGCCGCGTTCCAGCAGCTTGTCAACGATTTCGGCGGAGTTTTCGACACAGTGCGCGATCTCGACGACCTGGGCGACCGTGTTCATGTAGGGGTTGGTGCACTTGGGTTTGAGGTTGAGCGCATCGGCGGCTTGCTTGGCTTTGGGATGCAGTTGGTCGTAGTTGACGTTGAAGCGCGCCAGCGCCCCGACCATGTACGACTCGCGCCGGTTCCGGGCGTGCTTGGCGGACGAATGTTGGACGATGTGTTCGTTGGTGACGCTGCGGTAATCCTCAATCGGCCAGGTGCCGCCGTCCGAACTGGCGACCACGCCGTCGATGAAGGCGTATTCATCGTCTTTGTGCAGCGCGATGTACTCGGTGTCGCGCTCGAAGTCGGGTATGCGCAGGGTTTGGAACAGTTCGACCGTGCTGTCTACATCGGCGCGCACGGCGTCAAGGCGCACGCGCAGGTCTTCGAGTTCTTCGACGCTGGGGAAGTGGGTAAACCCGCCGACCGTCATCGCTACGGGGTGGGTGTGCCGGCCGCAAATATACTTGCAGATATCGCCGGAGAGCTTTTTCATGCGCAGCGCGCGCAAGACGACATCCGGCGCGCTCTTGGCGAGCGGGATCACGCTGCCGACGCCCAGGAAATCCGGCGCGACCAGCATGTAGACGTGCAGAATGTGGCTGTCGAGAATCTCGCCGTGGAAGTTGAGCTTGCGCAGCAGAACGGTCTGCTCGCTCGGTTCGACGCCCAGCGCCTTTTCGGTCGCGCGCAGCGAGGTCGTGGCGTGCCCGACCGCGCAGATGCCGCAGATGCGCGAGGTGATGTGTGATGCTTCGCCGTAGGGACGCCCGCGCAGCATGGCCTCGAAGAAGCGCGGCGTCTCGACGATGGCGAAGTTGCACTTCTTGAGTTCGCCGTTCTGGACATCGACCTCGATGTTGCCGTGTCCCTCGACGCGGGTAACGTGGTGGACGTTTACGCTAACTGTGGCTGACATCGACAACTCCTTCCGCTTCCAGCTCCGTCGTTTGGTAGTTTAAGAATAGGGTCATCTTGGCTTCGACTTGTTCCCGGCTCATGCCGTGTTCGGCCAAGACATTGAGGAGCGACGGGACGTTCGGGTGCGAGATCAGCCCCCGGCAGCCCTCGCAGCCATCGCCGTAGGTGGGGCAGATGGCGCCGCAGCCGCCCAGCGTAATCGGCCCCAGGCAGACCTTGCCGCGCAGGTACATGCAGACGTTGCCTTTGAGCTTGCACTCGATGCAGACCGGTTCGTCTGGGATTTGCGGCTCGCGCCCCTGCAAGAGGTGCGTCACGGCCATGATGAACTCGTCGCGGTCAATCGGGCAGCCGGGGATGACCGCATCGACCGGGACTACGGCGTGGATGGGGCGGGCCGGGTAGGTTTCGAACCACTCGGCTTTGTCACCGTAGACGTATTGGCGCACGTCTTGCAGGTCCGAACGGTTGCGGATGGCATTAACGCCGCCCAGGTGTGCGCAGGCGCCCAGCGCCACGACGATGGCGGCCTGTTCGCGGATTTGTTTGATGCGGGCCTCGTCGCTGGGGCGGGTGCACGAACCTTCGATGAAGGCAATCGCGTAGTCCTGGCCGCGCTCGCTGATCGCCTCGCGGAAGTTGACGATCTCAATCGCGTCGAGCAGTTCCGGGTGGTCTTGCAGCGAGTCCACTACGGTAAGCTGGCAGCCCTCGCAACTGGTGAACTCGAAGAAGGCTACTTTGGGTTTAGCTGGCATTAGAGCGCCTCCTCAAGATGTTTGATGTCGGCATACGAGAAAGAAGGACCTTCCTGGCAGGTGTAGATGTGGTGCATCTGGCAGTGGCCGCACTTGCCGACGCCGCACTTCATCCGGCGCTCGAAGCTGAACCAGATGTTG
>JAFGMM010000297.1 GCA_016927535.1 Anaerolineae bacterium | reverse complement strand
TTGCCTTCGGCTTGTGGTTCGTCGGACCAACGCCCACAGGAGACTTTCACTCCCCAATCATCGCCCATGCCGGGCGTACAACAAAACTCCAGAGGCGCGAGCTTTGCCCCTGGAGTTTTAACCTTTATGAGAGCCGCTTGCCGGCCGCTCGGAGGGTCCTACTTGACCTCGGCCTTGGCGCCTTCGGCTTCGAGCTTGGCTTTGGCATCCTCGGCCACTTCCTTGCTGACAGCTTCGAGCAGGGTCGTGGGCGCGCCGTCCACGGCGGCCTTCGCTTCCGCCAGGCCCAGGGTAGTAAAGGTGCGCACGGCCTTGATGACCTGAATCTTCTTCGGGCCGACTTCGGTCAGCACGAGATCAAACTCGGTCTTTTCTTCTTCTTCCGGGGCCGCAGCGCCGGCATCGCCGGCCATCATGCCGGGCATCATCATGGGCATACCGGCCATCGGCGCGGCGGCGGTGACGCCCCATTTTTCTTCCAACATATCCTTAAGCTGGGCGGCTTCGAGTACGGTAAGCGCGCTCAGTTCTTCAACCAATTTTTCGAGGTCTGCCATTGTTAAGTGATCCTTTCTTTAAAGTAAAGATAGATTTCGGATTGATTGCTATGCCGCTTCTTCGGCTTCGTTCTTAGCCACGTAAGCGGCCAAGACGTTGATGATCTGACTCGACGCTGCCTGGAGCACGCCCACCACGTCGCGCGCCGGCTGCACCAGGATGCTGACGATATGGGTCGCCGGGGTGGCAACCAGGCCTGCCAGCTGCGCGCGCAGTTCGGGCAGGCTCGGCAGCTTGGTAAGCTGCTCGACCTGGGTCAGGCCGAACGCCGCTGCGCCGATGATGCCGCCCTTGACCGACAGGGGTAAAGCATCGTCCTTGCCGGCGTCAAGCAGCACCTTGGCGGTGCCGGCGATATCTCCCAGCGCAAACCCGACCGCGACTGGCCCGGTCAGGAGATCCTCCGGCACGGCCATGTCGCAGCGCTCCAGCGCCAGCTTCAGCAAAGTGTTCTTGGTGACCATGTACTTGCCGTCGCTCTCGGCGAGCTTCATACGCAGATCGCTGAGCTGGCTCATGTTCATGCCCCGGTACTCGGTAATGATGATGCCGTGGCTTTGCTGCAACAGCTCGGTGTACAGGTCTACCAGTTCTTGCTTCTTCTCTTTGGTGATTGCCAAATGTCTCTCACCTCCCTTCTCTTTGATCTTTCAGTTTGTCGAAACAACAAAACGGCCTTCCACAGATACAAGGGAAGGCCGCACATTGACCAGGTGAATGGTATCAAGCGCTGATTGTGCCTTCTACCTCGGCGGGAGATTAAGCCCCTGTTTAGGCGGGCACCCGCTGTCTGTGGCGAAGTTTTCCAAACCGACGCGATTATACCGGGCGGGGCGAGATTTGTCCAATTCCTCTAATGCTGCAAAAATTCGGGACTATCGCGTTATTCTGTTTACCGCCTATGACCAAACGATCTAGCGCCATCCTTTGGATTTTGCTCGTCGTCGTGATCCGGGCGGGTTTGAAACCCGCCCCTACCACATCTACCCGGTTTACCGCCTATGACCAAACGATCTAGCGCCGTCCTTTGGGGTTTGCTCGTCGTCGTGATCCCGCTCGCCGCCAACCCGCTGAGCCGCTGGCACTTCGAGCCGGACAAGGCGGCGCTGCTGGTGGCCTTCGCCGGGTTGCTGCTCGGCGGCGGTCTTGGGCTGCCGGCGCGCAAGACCGCACTGCCGCTGCTGGCTTACACACTGATCCTGATCCTGGCAACGCTCGCCTCGATAGACCCCGCGCTGAGCCTGTGGGGTGCGCCGGGTTGGCGGGCCGGCCTGTTGACCTGGCTGGCGTGCGCCGGCGTATTTCTGGCCGCCGGCCGCCTGCGTGACGCGATGGGCCGGCGGCGCGTGGTGAACGCGCTGCTGGCCGGCAGCGCGCCGGTCTGCATCTACGGACTCGTGCAGCGCGCCGGCCTCGACCCGATGCCGTGGGCGGCGGGCGTAGGGCCGCGCATCTTCAGCACGTTCGGGCACCCCAACTTTTTCGCGGCGTACCTGGCGATGGTCGCGCCGCTGGCGCTGGTCCGCGCGTGGGATGCGCGGACCGCAAGCAAAACGCCCGGCGCGAGCTTTTGGATGTGGGCGGCGCTGCTGGCGCTGCAAAGCGTCTGCATGGTGATGACGCTCTCACGGTCGGGCTGGTTGGGCATGGCGGCGAGCCTGGGCATGGTGACGCTGGGCTTGCTGTGGCGTGCGGGCCGGCGGCGTTTGGCGATTGGCCTGGTCATTGGGGCGGCGGGCACGGCGCTGGGGCTGGTGGCGCTGAGTCTCCTGCCGCCGCTGCCCGGCTACGAGCCGCCGCTGCTGCAAACCCTTACGTCGATGTTCCGGCTGGACGGCCCGACCGTCCGGGTTCGTACCACCGGCTGGGAGGCCGCCGCGCGTATGGTCGCCGACCGCCCGCTGCTCGGTTTTGGGCCGGGCACGTTCGGCGCGGTGCTCGAATGGTATTATCCGCCGGGTCTTGCACCGTTCGGCGGCGCGCGGATGCTGGGCGGGCGCCCGCACAACCTGTTACTGGAGGCGGCGGTCGAGTCAGGCGTGCCGGGCGCGGCGGCGTATGGGTGGCTGCTGCTGTCGCTCGTGCCCCGGTCTTCTCGCAAAGGTAGGGGCGAGCCGGCGGCTCGCCCCCACTACACAAACGCCCGGCTCGGCTTGTTCGCGGCGATGGCCGGCGGGCTGGCGGTAAGCGCGCTGGAATTCCAGACGGTAAGCGTGATGATGCTGTTCTGGCTGCTGGCCGGCATGGTGTGCGCGGAGGCGGCGCGGCAGGTGACTCTGCCGAAGGCGGTCAGGGCCGGGGTCGGGCTGGCCGGCGTGGTGTGCGCGCTCGTTATCATCGTGCCGGATATCCTGGGCGGGCCGGCGCAGCTTGCCCTGCCCTGTGACCGTGCGAAGGCGGCATATGGGTTATCGGTCACGCCGGGCAGCTACGGGCTGGACCTGAGCGACTGTGCGGCGCGTGCGGGGAACTGGGAGGAGGGCGAGGCGGTGCTGCGCGAACTCACGGCGGCGCACCCCGACCGGGCCGCGTATTGGCGCGCGCTGGGCGATTACCGGGTGCGGCGCGCGTGGAGTGAGCCGGGCGCGCGGGAGGCGCAGCTTGCCGGCGCGGTAGAAGCGTACACGGCGGCGCTGCGCCTATCCCCCACCGACCCGGACCTGTGGCTGGATCGCGGTATGCTGTACCTGGACTTGAAGCAGCCCCCGGCGGCGCGCGCCGACTTCGAGCAGGCGGCGGCGCTGCTGCCGGATTATTGGCGCGCGGTGCAGGCGATGGGCGAGTATCACCTGGCGGTGGGGCGGCCCGAAGCAGCGCGCGCCGCGTTCGCACGGGCGGACGAGCTGCGCACGGCGTGGGAATGGTATCTGTGGCAGCGGTGAGGGGTGGTATAATGCGCGTATGGAAAGCTGGAAACGACGTGCGACCCACCGGGAGGATGTGCGATGATTGAAGATTTGACGATTGAAAACTACCGGTTGTTCCGCAAGTTTGAGATTGACGGATTGGCGCGGGTGAATTTGATTGTGGGGGATAACAACAGCGGGAAAAGCAGCTTGTTGGAGGCGGTGTATTTGCTGACGGGCAAAGGATACCGTGGACATATACTTCGTATTCTCCAAGAACGGGGAGAGTACATGGAAGATGTAGACCCTATACTGAAAAGAAAAACTATTTCCTATCGAATTATTCATATATTTCATAAACATGAAGTTAAAGTAGGAAGCATCATCAAAATTGCAACAATGTCAGAGCAAGCGTCTTTCATCCTTTCTACTGACGACAACCCCGAACAACTTGCATTATCTGATTTGGCATACGTTCCCCCCTCGGCTTTGAAAATTAGATATACTAAGTCTGGAGAAACGACAGAACAAGAACTCAAGCACGACGAAGATATCTCCATACTGCCAAGTGCTCGCAAATCTTCTAGCAATGTTATATTCGTGACCACAAATCCTTTCGGTTACGACGAACTATCGATCTTGTGGGACCATATCACCATCACTCCCAAAGAATCCAAAGTCGTCGAGGCGCTGCAAATCCTGGAACCCGCCGTCGAGCAAATCCGCTTCGTCAGCCGCCAAACCTCCAACAGCGGCATCATCCTCGGCCTTAGAGGCCAATACTCGCCCGTCCCGCTCGGCAGCATGGGCGGCGGCATGCGCCGCATTCTCGCCATCGCTGCGTCGCTGGTCAGCGCGGAGGGCGGTACGCTACTCGTCGACGAAATCGACACGGGCCTGTATCACGGCGCGATGACCAACATGTGGCGATTAGTGCTGGAGACGGCGGCCCGGCTCGACGTGCAGGTATTCGCCACGACGCACAGTTGGGATTGCGTCGAGTCGTTCGCGGATGCGCTTTCCGCGCGCGACGACGAAATCGGACAGTTGATCCGGTTGGAGCGACATGGGGAGGATGTCCGGGCCGTACAGTATTCTAAAGACCTGCTTGAAACCGCCGCCGACCAACGTGTCGAGGTGCGCTGATGGTCGACGTCATAACCGCCGAGCTGCTGGTCGAAGGACCAGACGACAGGCATATCATTGAGGCGCTGCGCACACAATACCGGGTAGATAAGACCTTCCAAATCACGGTTCCGACGACGCGCAAAGGCGCAAGCGGCATCGAAGCAATCCGGCGAAACGGTGTGACGAGCCGGCTCATGCAGTCCGGTATGCGCGCGTTGGGCGTCGTCATCGACGCCGACGATGTGTTGCATGATCGCTGGGAAATGGTTTGTAATCAACTGAGACGCGCCGGCTATCAAGACCTGCCGGCGCAGCCCGTCCCGGAGGGCTTCGTTACGGCGCCGCCGGATAAACCGCGCGCCGGTATCTGGCTGATGCCCAATAACCGGCTGCCCGGCGGTATGATCGAGGATTTCGTCGCAGCGATCATTATCCCGGCCGGCGACCGGCTCGCGCAGGAGGCTAACAACAGCCTGGATGTGTTAGAGCAAAAAAAGATCAATCTTTATAAAGCCGTACACCGCCCCAAAGCGTTTATCCATACCTGGCTGGCGTGGCAGGAAGAGCCGGGCCAGCGGATGGGTACGGCGACGACGGCGCACGTCTTGAAACACGACAAGCCATTAGCGCAATCCTTCGTCGATTGGCTGAACCGCCTGTTCAATCCATGACCGACCGTCCCCCGCTCATCGCCCTGCTGACCGACTTCGGCACAACCGACGCCTATGTCGCTGCGATGAAAGGCGTTATCCACACGCTCGCTCCCCAAGCTCACATCGTCGATATCACCCACGAAATCAACCCGCAGGATGTCCGGCAGGCCGCCTACGTGCTGTTGACCACCTGTCCCTACTTCCCGCTGCATACCATCTTTGTCGCCGTCGTCGATCCGGGCGTGGGCACCGAGCGCCGCGCCATCGCTGCAAGCTGCGTACATGGGCGCTTCATCGGCCCGGATAACGGTATCTTCAGCTATGTTTTCACCGGCAACCCCGCTACGGCCCTTGTCGAGATCACCAACCCGGCTTATATACTCAAACGGCGCTCGAACACCTTTCACGGGCGCGATATCTTCGCGCCGGCCGCCGCACACCTGGCGAACGGCGTCCCGCTCGATGCGCTGGGGCCGGCCGCCGCCGAAGTTGCGGCGCTGCCCCCGCCCCGGCTCGAAATCGCCAAAGGACACATCAAAGGTGAAGTGATTTACATCGACCGCTTTGGCAATGCAGTTACGTCGGTCGGGAGCCTGGTATGGAACGGCGAAACCCATCTTACCTTGCTCCCTCGCTTCGGCGCGTCCACCCATCCGACGCGCTTCACCACAAAGGCGCGTGTCAGCATCGGCAGTGTGGTCGTGCGCGGCGTGCGCCCCAGCTACGGCCACGTCGCGCCGGGGACGCTGCTGGCCCTGGTCAACAGCGCCGGGCAGCTCGAAGTCGCCGTCAACCAGGGCAGCGCCGCGCAGATATTGGGGATCGCGGTCGGGGATGCGGTGAGCGTGCGGCTGGAGTGAGCCGGGCACAGCCGCTCGAAGGCTTACGGCTTCCAGCCCGGAGGCCGCGCCGTCTCTAGAATCTTGATGACCCAACCGGCGTTGGGCGCGCTGCTCGCGCGCAGCTTACCGATCACGCCGTCTACGTCGTATTCGACGCGGACCGGCGTCACTTCCAGCGCCTTACCGAATTCCAAAAGGCAGTAAGCGGCGCGCCGGTCGCCGTCGAAGGGCAGGCCCACGCTGCCGGGGTTGATGATCTGCCAGCCGTTCCCCACATCGCGCCGCATGGGTAGATGCGTATGCCCGCACAGCGCCAGCCGGCCCTGCCGGTCGAGCAGCGCGTCGGCGACCTCGTCGTCGGGTGTATCGGGGTAAAGATTCTGTTCGTCGTCGCCGGGCGCGGCGTGGAAAGCGACCACCCAGCCGAAGCCCTCTACCTCGGTCGCAAGCTCCGGCGGCAGCTTGCGCAGGTATTCGTAGGCGTCGTAATCGAGCTGCCCCGCCACCCACGCAAACAGCCCGTCGCGCGCCTCCAGCGAAGCCCGCACATTTGCCCAGCCCGCCTCATCCAGCGCCGGCAGCGCAGGACGCCGCCCGCTGTAGATATAGCGGTCGGTGTTGCCGTAGATCACTTCGACATTGGGGATGGCGCGCACCCGCGCGAGCGTCTCCGCCGGGTTGGGGCAGAACGCCGCCAGGTCGCCGAGCACCCACACTTTGTCGGCGCCGCCGCGCGCCTCCAGGTCGGCGAGCGCGGCGTCGAGTGCGTCGAGATTGCCGTGAAGATCCGAAAGAACTGCGATGCGCATGAGACAATACCTCCTCGATCCGGTATCCGGCGCAGAAAATATCATGGAGATTATAGGTAGATTAAGGCGGAGAGACAATTAAGAGATTTTACCACAGAGACACAGAGGACACGGAGCGGAGAAGAAAGGAGAGGAAAATGCACCGAAAATGTGTTGGTCAAAATGATGCTGTACTCCCCCTCTCCCCTAAATCCCCTCTCCCACAAGGGGCGAGGGGACTTTTCCCCGCCGTGT
>JAFGMM010000296.1 GCA_016927535.1 Anaerolineae bacterium | reverse complement strand
TTGCCTTCGGCTTGTGGTTCGTCGGACCAACGCCCACAGGAGACTTTCACTCCCCAATCATCGCCCATGCCGGGCGTACAACAAAAGCGGCGGGCGCGGCTGCCCGCCTCGAATCGGAGCCGCCGGCTTACTGCCGTTCAAACACCAGCAGGTAGCGGTAGAACAGCAGCGCGTACCCGTTCGCGCCGGCCCGGACGAGCATCTGCGGGCGTCCAAGCGGCTTGTACTCGTCTATGGGGCCGAGACGAGCCGGCGCGCCGCCGTCGGGCGGCAGCGAAAGCGCCGAGATCGCCGCGTCTTCCGCGCCGGCCTCGTAATGCAAGTAGAAGAAAGCCGAATTGTCCGGCGCGACGATGCCCAGGCGCGGGATGCGGTACTGCGCGCTGTGGCCGTCGCTGCCGGGCGTGAAGAAACTGTCGCGGTCGGGCACGTCGCCGAAGTCAACGACCGCCGTCACGCTGTTGTCTCCCAGGTCGATGTAATAGGAGTTTTGGCCGGGGAACTCTCCCACCATCCGGTAGTCGGCTGCGCTGACCAAGACGGCGTTGTGTGCGACCCACACGACGGATTCGAGCGTCGGCAGGTAGTTCTCCAACCAAACCGGCGCGCCGGCGTCGGCGAGGGGTTGCAGGCCGGCGACCTGGTTGAACGCGCCGTCTTCCAGGTCCAGTTCCCAGACACCGTTGCGCGGGTCGGCCAGATCAGGCGCCATCACCAGCAGCGCCATCTGGTCATCGCCGGGCGAGATGGCCGGCGGCTGCCACACCAGGAACGGTTCCAGTAAGCCGGTCAGCTCAAAGACCAGTTCCGGCACGCCGTCGTCCAGGTCCAGGCGGTAGAGATCAAAGATGGTGCGCCGGTTGTCGGTGCTAAAGAAATACAGGTCGCCGGTGTTGGGGTCCCAGACCGGCAGGGTATCGATCCAGTACGACGGACTCTCGTCAAAGTGAATCTTGTCTACACCGTCGTCGGTGTAGTTGGTAAATGCGCCCGTCGTCACCTCGTACACCCAGATATCCGGCTCATTGAGGTAGCGGAAGAACTCCTGTGTGAACGCCAGGTAGTGGCCGTCCGGTGACCAGGCCAGGTAGTGGATGGCGGGTATCTTAGCCCACTCCGGCCACGGCGAGCAGGTCAACAGTGCGTCGGCGAAGGTGTACACGCAAAGGGCCTCCACGCCTCGGTCCGGCCACGCGAACGCGCTGCCGTCGGGCGCGAGCACCGCGCCCTCAAAGTCGTAATCGCCGATAGTTTCCTTCAAATCCTGCACGTCGGCGAGAACCCAGCCGCCGTCGTCTTGGGCGGCGGCAGCGGCGCCGGTGAGCAGAACAACCAGTAAGGTAAACATCATCAACCGGTGCAGCATGTAACACTCTCCCTTGAAAATAAGCTTTTACCTCACCCCCGCCGCGCTTCGCGCGTCTTCCCCCTCTCCATTGGATGGAGAGGGGGATAAGAGGGGGTAAGGTATTTTCATCCTCTTGTGGTGTCGCGCAGCAACATGGGAAACTCCTTTGAAAGTAAGATTTTTAACCGCGAACCTTGCACAGCCAGGCTGAGTAACGCTAATCGCGCGAATCAAGGTCCCTAATTCGCGTTCATTCGTGTTATTCGTGGTTAAATCTTTATCTGCCGTAAGCATCAGCACCTAGCAACTCTTACAGATTGTGCGCAGCTTTGAAGGCAAAAATCTCGTCTGCCGCGCGGATATACCCGCCCGCCGCCCTGAGCGTCTGGCCGATCTGCGCGCTGCGCTCCCGGAACGCCGGGTCGGCCAGCACGCGCGCCGCCGCAGCCCGCAGCGCGCCCGGCGTGATGCGCACTGCGTCCATCCGCACGCCCGCCCCGACCCGTACCACCTGCTCCGCCACCAACCCCTGCTCCGCCATCTGCGGGATGACCACGAGCGGCACACCGTAGTACATCCCTTCGTGCACGCTGTTCATGCCGCCGTGCGTAATAAACAAATCGGCGTGTTGGAGCACCTGCAACTGCGGGACGAAGTTCCGCACGATGAAGTTAGACGGAGCAACGCCCAGGCCGTCGGCGGCGATTTTGTCTCCCACCGACATCACAACCCGGTGCTCGCCGCCCGCGAAGGCATCGAAGCAGGCGCGGTAGAAATCGGCGCGCTCGTTGAAGATCGTGCCCATCGAAATATAAATCACCGGGCCGCCGCTCAGCCGGTCGAAAGGGAAATCGGTCGCGTCGTCGCGCGGCGCGATGGGCGGGCCGACGAATTTGTAATCGTCGCCGAGCGCATCGCTGTTGGGCTGGAAGGCGCGCGATGTGTACACGATGTTCAGCGCCTCGTGGTTGCCCAGCGCCTCGATATGGCTGGGCGGCCTGACGCCATAAGTGCGCGCCAGCGCCCGCCCGGCGCGCCCGAATCGTACCAGGCTGGGCAAGCTGGTCGATACCATCCTGGCAAGGTTGAGCACGAAGCCGAACGAACTCGAAGTCGTCGCCGGCGTGAACGCAAAGAGACAGGTCGAGGCCACTGCCGGGATGCCCGTGATCTGCGAGAGCAGCTTACCCCACACGCACAATACATCGTGGATGATGTAATCGGGCTGCGTCGCTTCGATGCTTTCTAAGAGGGCGGGCATGGCGCTCTGGGTCGCTTCCATCAGCAGCGCCGCGAGGCGTATAAAGTTGCCGCTGAAGCCGGCCAGGTCATAGTCCGGCACGCCCCGGTAAGCGCAGAAAACCGCCCCGGTGCGCTCGATCTTGGGCCGGAACGCCTCGGTAGCGTAGTAAATGACTTTTTCGCCCCTTTGGATAAGCTCACGCACCACCGCCAGGGTGGGGTTAATGTGACCGTGCGCGGGAACGTTGAAGAAAACAACTTTCGACATGTTCGATTCGCTCCGCGTATCCTCGCCGGGCCGCTCAGAGAACGACGCCGGCCTCCAGGTGTAGGACCGGGGCCTCGGCCAGCAGGCGCTCGAACTCGGCCACCAGCGCGGCGCGCTCCTCTGCCGGCAGGAAGGCAGCGCGGGCGGCGTTGAGAGTCAGGTGTTTGATATCGTCCAGGCTGAAGCCCATCGCCATGTGTGCGCGGTACATCTCGTCGGTGAGCGTGACCGCGCTGACGCAGGTATTATCGGTGTCGAGCGTGGTTTTGAGGTTGAGATAGAACATATCGCGCAGGGGGTGGTGCGCCAGGTCGGGCGCGATGCCGCTTTGGATGTTGCTGGTAGGGCATACCTCGAAGACGGTGCCGCGCTCCCATGCCAGGCGCGTCACATCCGAGTTTTCGACCACGCGCACCCCGTGGCCGATGCGGTCGGCGATGAGGTTTTCGATGGCGTAGCGGACGCTCTCCGGGCCGCGCCATTCGCCGGCGTGCACGGTGATTCCCAGGCCGGCCTGCTTGG
Source organism: Anaerolineae bacterium (assembly GCA_016927535.1). Taxonomy (GTDB): domain Bacteria; phylum Chloroflexota; class Anaerolineae; order Aggregatilineales; family JAFGMM01; genus JAFGMM01. The sequence continues at coordinate 5,836 of JAFGMM010000296.1, read as the reverse complement.
CGCGCACGAAGATCGACCCGAATGGCTGAGTTGGATGGGTATCCTCGTAGCCGGCCAGGTCCAATCCGACGACGCCCCGGTCTCGGTGATCGACGGCGATCTGCGCGATGCGCTCGCCGATCTCCAGGCTTTCGTTGCGGTTCATCGAAAGGATCAGGCGCGCGGTGATCCGGTACGCCGCCGCAGCCTGCGCGACCGCGTCGCACACCCAGCCGGTAACCTCCGCCATGTCGAAGCCGCTGACCTGAGAAAGCGCCCTGGGCGTGAAGCGCAGTTCCAGGTAGCGGATGTTGTCGGCGGCGGCGTCCGCGACGACTTCGCCGGCATAGCGCTGGATCAACTCTTGCGAACGGAAGAAAAGCCGCAGAATCTCGAAGTTTTGCAGGTAGGTCTTGGATGTGCCGCGCCGGTTTGCCATCGTGACCAGGCCGCGCATCTCGTCGATGGTCTGCACCGGCAGGTTCAGGCCCTCAATGCGCTGGCTGACCTCAAGCAGGGTCCCCAGGCGGAGCGAGCCTTCTAAGTGGCGGTGCAGTGCAATCTTAGGCAGACAGTGGAAGCAGTCGTAGATTTCCGGGTTAATCGGCGTTTGCCACATCACAGTCGCTCGCTTTGTGAATGGGAAGTGTAAAGGTAAAAGCGCTGCCGGCTCCGAGCCGGCTTTCGAGCCAGATTTTGCCGCCGTGCGCCTCGACGATGCGCTTGGCGATTGACAACCCCAGGCCGGTGCTGTCTTTGACGGTTTTGTCGCCGCGATAGAAGCGCTCGAAGACGCGCTTCTGCGCTTCCGGCGCGATGCCGATGCCGGTATCCTGCACCGTGAGCGCGACGACCTCCGCATCCGGGTGAGCGCGCGACAGGCTGACCGTAATCGACCCGCCGTCGGGCGTGTACTTGACGGCGTTGCTGATTAAGTTGGTGAGCACCTGGTTGATGCGCACACGATCCGCGTAAACCGGGTTGGCGTAGCCCGGCAGCGCGCTGCGGATCGTCAACTGCCGGCTGCCCAGCGCGAAATTGGCGTCGGCCACGGCGCGCGCAGCGAGTTCGTTGAGGTCGTAGACATCCTTCTGCAAAGAGTCCGGGGTAATGCGCTCCATGTTCATAATGTCGTCGATGAGCCGCCCCACCGCGTCGGTCTTCTCCAGGATCACGCCAAGCGCATCCGCCTGGGCCTCGGTGACCGGTCCCAGCGCCCGGTCGAGAAACAGCCCAATGTATCCCTTGAGGAAGGTCAAGGGGCTGCGCATATCGTGCGAGACGTTGGCGATCAACTCGTTGCGGATCTCGTCCAGTTCTTCAAGCTCGGCGTTGGCGGCTTCGAGCTTGGCCGCCCGGTCTTCCAGCGCCGCGTACAGCCGGGCGTTAGCGAGACCGACCGCCACCTGCGAAGCGACGATCTCCAGCAAGCGCTGGTGCTGCGGCGTGAAGGCATCCGGCTCGAAGCTGTCCAGCGCCAATGTGCCGATCACCTCCTCGCCGTAGCGTAGCGGCGCTACCATCAGCGAGCGCAGGTTGGGGTCGAAGAAGATGAAGTCGGGGTCGGCCCGCGCATCGGCTACATAGATCGGCTGGCCGGTCTGGACGACCTTACCGCTGATGCCTTCGCCCACCTTCAGGCGGGCTTCCTCGCGCCAGCGCTCATCGATCCCCACGGCGGTATGGATGACGATCTCATCGGTGTCTTCCTCCAGCAGCGCCACCGAAACCGCCCGGCAGTCGAAAAGCTGGTGCAGAGTCCTGACCACACTGTCGAGCACCTGTTCGAAGTCCAGGCTGTAGGTCGTCTGCTTGGAGACCTCGTACAGCGCGCTCACCTCGTGGAAGCGCCGCCGGGTTTCGCGGTACTGGCGCGCGGTCTCGACCGCGATAGCCATGTAATCGGCCATCAGGCGCAGCAGGCGCAGTTCGTCGGCGCGGAAGTAATGCGGCGTCTCGTAGAGCAGTTCGAAGACCCCCAGCACCTTATCGGTGTGCTTGACCGGGATGGCCGCGACCGCGCCAATCGAGATTGTGGAGGGATCGCACAGGCTTTGTGCGTCGTTAAAGACCACCGCTTCGCCGGTGCCGGCCACCCGTTCGCGCATTCCCTCCAATACGCAGCCGGGCCGCCCGCCGATGCAGATGTTCAACGCTTGGGTGGGGCAGCCCTGGCACACGGCTTTGGTTTCGTAATCCAAGAGACCGGCGTCGGCGGCGATGCAGACACAGGCCGAATGAGCGTGGATCAGGTCGCGCGCAGTCTGGGCGATCTGCGTCAGCGCCGTGATGGGGTCGGGTGTGGATGTAAGGAGCAGGCCGGCCTTTTGCAGCGCCTCCAGGCTCTCCAGGCGGTGGGCGGTCTGGGCGAAAAGCTGCGCATTGCGGACCGCGACCGCCGTCTGGCTGGCGACGGCCCCAAGGAAAGCAAGATGATCCTCGTCGTAAGCGTCGGGGTCGTAGCGCTGGACCGAGATCACCCCAACCGGCTCGCCGCCCGCGATCATCGGCACGATCATAACCGAGCGAGTCAGGCTCTGGACCGGCGTCACCGGGACCGGCGGCGCGTCGCGCGCCGTATCTTTGATGAGGACCGGCAGCCGGTTCCGAATCACCCAGCCCACCAGCAAGCCCTCGGTCTTGTAAACGGTAGCGGGCTGCCGCTCGCCGCGATCATAGCACAGCCGCAGGTAAAGCTCGTCGGTTTCGGCGTCGTACAGCGCCACATAGAAAGCCTGGGCGCCCATCAAGCGGTCGATATGCCAGTGAACCAGCGCCAGGATATCGTCTACATCCGGCTTGGAGATGGCGAGGCCGATTTCGTACAGCGCTTGCAGCCGGGTGGCGCGCTTTTTCTCTTCTTCGTAGCGCCGCGCATTCACGATGGCCGCCGCCGCCTGTCGCCCAAAGGCAAAGGCCAGGTCGCCATCCTCATGAGTGTAAGCGCCGGGCGTGTGGCTGTCCAGCGTCAGCACGCCCGCGATATCGCCGTTGGCGATGAGCGGCACGCCGATCCACGAACGGATGCGGCTGTCTGCGCGTCGCCGCGTCCAGAGGTCCGATTGCAGCACATCCGGGATAACCAACGGGCGGCGCTCGCGCACCAGCCACCGGTGGGTGGGGAAGTCGGGGATTTTCCGGGCGAAGTCCGGGGGAACGGGCTGGGGTTCGAGTCCTACCGCACGCACCCGGTGATAGCTGCCGTCTATCAGCAGCCACACCGAAGCCGAGTCGAAGGGCAAGACGCGCTTCAAGTGTTGGAACATCAATTCCAGCACTTCGGCGAGGTCCAGCGTGCTGCTGAGCGCCTGCCAGACGGCGTTGAGCGCTTCCAACTGTTCGAGCCGCTGCTCCAACGCGCCCGGCGCCGGCAGCATCACCACCAACGCCCAGCTTTCTTTATCGACGCCGGCGACGAACGACAGGGTAATATCCAGCCCGGCGCACGAGCGCGTGACCAGGCGCACCAGCGCGCCATGCGCCCGGAATGCATCCCAAGCAGCGCGGACGCGGGGGCGCTCCGCCTCGGCGACGCACGCGGCGAAATGCCGTCCATGCCACCCGCCGGGAGGCGCATCGCCGGCCAGGGACGCTAGCTCGGCATTTGCGGAAATAATCGTGCCGTCGGCCCGGACTGCCAATACACCTTCACAACTACCATACGCTTCGCTTGGCAGCACACTCGACGTGGACAGGTCCATTTTTCAACCAACAACGGCGCCTATATTATTTGCCCCGTTCGCCCAGCAGCCAGCCCCAATAGCGCCATCCAACAACGGCGCCGATGGTCAGACTCACGGCCAGGGGCACTACATAAGCCACCACATAAAACCCTTCGTCGTAGAATAAACCGGCCTCGGCGCCCGTCGAAAAGGTGCCGAGGATATATAACAGCCCTAAAAACGTGGCCGCACATGCCAGCGCCGCCGCGCCATATAACCACTTATAATAAGCCGGCATGTGGGTCACTGCACCCAGGCGCTTGCTCATCAGGCCCAGGATGACCAGCATCACGGCCACCGCGAGCGGCGCGCCGACTCCTAACAATTCCAACAAGTGCTCGATCACACTCATGTCTATTATACTCTCAACCCCGCGTCATCTGTCGATAGAGTACCAGGCATTGCACGATCAGCACGAGCGCGCCGACGAACCACAGCAGCCCCCCCAGCGCGTCGCCGATGAAGCGTCCTAGCGCGATGTGCCGCCACGCGCCGAGCGCAAAGAACCCCAACGGGACCAAGAAGAGCCAGTAGCGAGTCTTTTGCTGCGACGTCTGCTCGAAGAAACGCGCGATGAGCAAAACGGTCAGCACCCCGCCTGAGACCAAGACCCAGGTATAGAACGTCAGCGCCCGGACAAGCAAGGTGGTATCCATAGGTTCGCATCGATTACCGGGTGCGACCGGGGAAAGCCTGGGCAAAAGCATCGCGCATCCGCTGGCGCGGCGTGCCGGTGAAGATGCCCTCCTGGTTCTCGAAGCGCGCCCGCACCTCCATACCCTGCTCGTTGATTTCGTATTCCCGGATGGTCTTGTCGTGCTCGCTGCCGCGCATTTTCAACACCAGCAGCGCTTTGTGTACGGCGCTTTCGATCTCGACATACCGGAGCAGCGTATAACTATCCACGACAAAAGCAAGGCCCTGGTCGGCGCCGGTGCCCTCGCCCAACAGAGTCGCGCTTTCGCGGGTCAGCACGGCGGTAAACCCCATGCGTTTGAGCGCATTAATCAACCCATACACCATGCTGCGCAGTTCTACCGGGTTGTCGGTCAGGCGCTCGAAGTGCGAAAGACTGTCGATGAGCACCCGGCGCGCGCCAACCTGGTCGGCGAACTGCTCCATGTGACCGTTCACCTGCTGCAAATCACGCTCGGTCACTTCGGGGCTGGTCATGATGATGCGCAATTTGTTCGCCGCTTCGAGCTTTTCGAAATCCCAGCCGAAGCTCTGCGCGTCGCGGTAGTATTGTTCGGGGAATTCCTCAAAGGTCAGGATCAAACCCGGCTGGTTATATTGAACGATGCCGTTATAGATGAACTGCATCCCCAGCGTGCTCTTGCCGGTACCGGGCGCACCCTCCACCAAGTTAGCGGTCCTAGGGAGGAACCCTCCGCCGAGCATTTCATCTAACCCCCCAATACCGGTTTTTACACGCTCCATACACTTTCTCCTGTTAGCAGCTAGCGGTCAACGGCTAGCCATGGGTAATCGGGTTTAATCCTTCATCCCCCGGATAACGTGGTAAATCGCTTTCACCCGGAACTCGCGCTCGTTGCACGCGGCGACGAAGCGCGCGATGAGATCGCGCATCTGCGCGTCTGCCGTGAGCGTATACACGAATAATTCACCGAGTTGTTCGCGCACCAGGATATCGGCCTTCGCCAACTGCGCCAGCTCGGCTTCGATGGTGCGCGCATCTCGACCGGCATAACGCGCGATGTTGTCGGCGGTGTCGGTGGTGTGTGGGTTGTTGTGGAAGAAACGCACCAGGTCCCACTTGATGAACGAGTTAACCTTCGTCTGGAGAAACTCAAGCAAGTCCGGGTCCATTTCGTCCATCAATTTCGATGCGTCATACTCGGCCATGACCCTGTTACCCCTTTAGCTAGCTGCCTAGAACTTACCCATAGACGATTGCTTCCCGCCCGCTGATTCCCCTTCCAAGAGAACAAGGGACAGGGGTAGCGGCGACTCTTTGACTGATACCTCACCCCCACGCGGCAAGCCGCAGCCCTCTCCACAGGGTGGAGAGGGGGAGAAGACCGCGCTTCGGCGGCTCCGGTCCCCCCTCTCCATGACATGGAGAGGGGGCTAGGGGGTGAGGTAAACCAAGTCATCAGTCAATATGTCACCAC